>NZ_JAHLDV010000036.1 GCF_018861865.1 Clostridium frigoris | reverse complement strand
TTCTTCAGAATACCCAATTTTACTCACCATGATATCTTTCCCCTTTCGTAAAGCCTATACTGTATAATATACTATATTTCTCTCTACGACAACTATCTTAACACATAGGGAATTCAAATTGGTCTGTTAGAGAGCTTAAAAGACAAATTTCAACTTCACTTTTTGAACGATTATTACTTTCAAACGGTGATGGTAATAAAGAAAAGGTTTTAGAACTTTCAAAGATAGGTATAACCTTTAATAATCCTAAGGATATGCTAAAAGATCCTTATGTTTTTGAGTTTTTAGGACTTCCTGAAGACAAGCCTATTTTAGAAAAAGATTTGGAAAAAGCCCTTATAGTACAAATTGAAAATTTTTTACTTGAGCTAGGTAGAGGATTTATGTTTGTAGGATCGCAGCAAAAAATAACACTTGGAAATAAACATTATTATGTAGATTTAGTTTTTTATAATAAAATATTAAAAGCATATGTATTAATAGATTTAAAAATGACAAACTTAATGCCAGAGCATTTTGGGCAAATGAATATGTATGTTAATTATTATGCGGCTGAAGTAAGCGATGAAGGGGATAATCCACCTATAGGTATATTACTTTGCACAAGTAAAGATGAAATTGTAGCTGAGTATGCTCTTGGAGGATTAAGTACAAATATATTTGTATCGACCTATGTAAAGTACATACCAGATAAAGAGCAGTTAATAAAGCAAGTTGAATATGTTCTAAATAAAAATAAGCAATGTGATGAGGATACTAACTAATATATATAAATTATATATTAGATCGATATTATATAATAGATCGAAATATAAAAAGACAATAAATTTATGACACCTGTGGTGACACAAATTACTTGTAAGTGTTAGATCAAGAGCGCAATAAGAAAATGAAAATCCAAGTATAGGTATTATTCTTTGTGCTAATAAGGATGATGAGGTTAGGAGTTTATAAAAAGTGTATTATGGAAGTAAGGGACTAGCTTTAGTAGATGGACTTTATTAAATACCAGTAGCTAGGTTAAAAGAAGGTAGCTAAAGATAAGAATATTGATTTTGAATTTGGTTCATCGCCTAGTAATTTGGTGATAGTAATTGTGGACAAGTAAATTTTTTATCATGATATTGTGGATAAAATGCTTATTGTTCCAGTGTGAATCAGGCATAAGCTATCTTTCTAGTTTTTAACAAGTTAAATGGAAATCAAATGAATTCCCATTTAGTATATTCGTATATTCAATTCTTTTAAACTAAGTAGAGTATAGTAATTTGTTTTAATTTAAGTTATTATTCTTTGTATTATCACATACCATTGTTTCAAAGCATTTGAGTGATAATTTTTACAGTGAAGGAGATATTCTTAAGACGATTATTCTGCTGACCTCGCAAGTTAGCACGCAAGCAACCCCGCAAGCACCCCGCAAGTTACCATGCAGGCCACCATGCAAGCTAACATGCAAGCTGATGAAAAAATAAAAGAATTATTCTGGTTTTGAATGATACCAACAACAAACCAGAAAATTAAGTATATAAATACGGAATGTTCATAAGGGGAACATTCCCTTATGAACATTTCGAAATAAACATTAATGTATTGAGAGCATACTTATTTCCTTCTTTTAAAAACTGCGACAATTTCTCTACATTTTCCACCATCTTGAGTAGTTGAGAAACACGACACTAATTCCCAACCTTGTTCTCCAAAGTTATTAAGTTCATTATCAAAATGACTTGTATCTAGTACTCCGCCCATAAACCCTTTTGATTCAAATTTAATACTTGTATATTCCCACTTTTCCAAAACATCCACCTCAATTCACATATTTTATTTTAGTTAATACAAAACCTAAACACAATATTGTAAAATTGTTTTCTAATTTAATTATATAGCTTATTAATCTAACTAATCTATCATATTATCATCTGCTATAAAATCAACATCAACATTCTTCTCGCGAAGCTTATTAATATAAACAACTGCACACCTAAAAGTCTTTTTATTCTTTGGATTTTCTTGTCTCACTGAAAAATTCACAGGCTTATTGTAGGATTTACAATATTGCATATTACTTAATTGTTTTTTGAAACTACTCAGTGGCAACACCTCATGAGTCACATTATGCTCTCTACAGTACTTTACAAATCTATCGTAAAAGCATGTATAATTAAGGCGAAGCACGAAATCTCCGTCTAAATCTAGCACTGCATCATAGTCGATATTTCTATAAAGCTCATTATTAGCTGCCATACGATTCATAGTTTCGAAATTTTGTTCTATAACTGTTTTATTCGATGTTCCTCCATCTAACAAGTCCTCATAAGCCCCTGTTTCTATTGAGGAAATAATTTCTTTCATGGTAAAACCTGTGCACTCTTGCATGTTCAAATCTAAATTATTAAATACCCTCTTAAGTAAAGCTATCCCAATCATACAGTTAGCTATGGAGTTTTTAACTCTGTCATTTTTAATATTATTACTAATGGCTTTTTCAAAAATTGCACTATGGATTTCTTTGATTTTATCCTCTTCCATTTTTAAGGCCTCCTTCAAAAGACTCGCTCCAAGTTTATTAAGTAAAATAGAATTTTCCTTTAATTTTTCTAGACTTTCTTTGGTTTCTTCATCAAAATAGGAAGTTGCAAATATAACTCGAAGGCTCCTTCCTACATTAGCCGTTTCCTCAATACCTGCTTCTCCGGATAAAATCACTGAAGCTCTTGGAATAAAAGTTCTATTTTTATCTAAGGTGGCTACCCCTTTTATTCCTTTGTAGTTATCATAGGAATTTCTCATAACCCCAGATATTAAATCCACTTTATTTTTACCTATTATGTGAGGCTTGTACTCTTCTAAAATAAGAGGTATAAAATTACTACTGCTGGCGGTTTTGTTTAAGGCAAAGTCTGTACATTGTGCTGCATTTAATATTCCATCTTCCATGCACAATATAGGCGTAATAATATATTTTACAGCACTACTTTTGCCACTACTACTTTCACCTTCTATTAAAAGATGGTTATATTGAATTTTATTGTGTTTAAGCTTTTCTTTGAGAAACAAACCACATACATAACCTAATATGGCTGCAGTATTTTTAAGTATACTAAATTTAAATAAATATGGTGCAACTTCTAAGAGCTCTTCTTTTGTTATAACATCGTTCTTTAGAATGTTAGTATTAAGCTCTGCATATTGATTTTGCATAGCTATATCTAGCGTGGGCTTCCCCTCAGAATTCAAAGCACCATGCTCAGTTACGAAGCACCACTGATTATTAAGTTTATGAAAACCACTGAAACAAACGCCCTTTCTTGTATCACTAGTTTTACTTGAAATAATAAATCTTATATATTGAAGGTCCTCAACTCTTCCTATATAAAAAGTCTTAAAGCTGTTTAGTGCTCTTCTAAAAGATAATACATCATCAAAATCGGAGGTCTTAAATGTCCTCTCGCCTATAATTCCTTCTTCTGTAATAATATTACCTACAATTTGAGTGTCACCTTCATTTTCAATATAATATTTAGGATTAATAATAAAATTAGAAATATTAATTATCTGCTTTTTATAATATTTATAGTAACAAAACTCATTTTCATAAATATTCCCTATAGGTTTGTTCTGCACTACTTCACTTTCTACTGTTTCATCTGCTGTATTAACCAAAGTTATTAATTCTTCAAGAGTGCCTCCATTTCCCACCCAATCTACAATATCTTCTTTAAGTTTTAAGCCTGGAAGGTTTATTATTTTTATAGATTTGACCTCGTTTTTTATAACACGTAGAACATCATTTGCATAAGCTTTACCACTTTCATCATTATCAGGTAGAATTACTATATTGGCGGACCTTAAAGAAGCAACATAATTCCCATTTTGGAATCCATCTATACCCTCGTTATACGAGGATTCACTTAAAATATCACCTTTAGCTCCACAACCAAAGCAGTTCCAGTACCTTCCGCTGCTTCCTGGAACTATCGCTGCACTTGGATCCTGATCTTTATGGCTATGTGCATTTTTATTAAAACAGGTAAATTTTCTATTTTTATTCTTACTGCTATGTTCCATTATGTAATCTTTTAAATGATCCTGTATTTTGTTTATAGTACTTTCTGTAATTTTATTTTTCATAAATTTTTAAACCCCCTAATTACTTTTGTACGGCTTATTTCTAAGCAATATTTTATTAAAAGTAGTTAACTACTTATACCTTCTTACTTTTGTGCGGCTTACATCAATAAGCATTATCTCTAGGATAAATCCCTGAAAAATAACAGGAATAATGAATGCATTACACTTTCAGTAAAGATATATGACCTTTCGCCGTAGTTTTGCAAAAAAAATCTTAAATTATTACGAGAAATTTCAAATTATAGTAATCTTGTAACTAAATATGAGATGTGTAATTAGCTTAGCTCATTGATATATAAGGGTTTATAAGTGATTTGCTTATTGCATTACAAATTTATCATGGGGGGGAGGCAGCCTATTAGAGTTTTTTAATTTTAATTTTCACTTATATAGAAAAATTTATGCTTATATATATAAGGTATTATTGTTTTTTTGTAATATATATATAGATTTAGATTCTAATGTAGATATCTTAAGGGTTTAAGATGATTACAAGAGAGGGTAATAAATTGTAAGGACGGAGTAATTTATAGTGCTAATAAATTTTTTTGTTACTAAGAAGAAACAAATTACATAATTCTTTTATGGATATTATGGGAAAGAAAATTATTGACAAGCTATTATAAGAAATGAAAATTAAAGTTATGGATATGCATCGGTGGATAACTCTCACCAATATAGAATAATCAAATAATTACATTATCATATTCTATGTATTAACCTTATATATATTATTATAATAGTATTATAAACATAATAAAAATAAAGGTGGTGGTGGAATGTTAACTAATCAAATATTCATGAGTACGGTTTTTGTAGCTGGAATCTTTTCTTTCTTTTCACCGTGCTTAGTACCTTTACTTCCAGTTTATATTTCAATTTTTGCAGGAAATCAAAATAATAAGAATAAAGATAAATATATAAAAAAATTAGGTAGGCTAAGTATAAATCTGATAGTTATAGCAAAGACATTAGTTTTTGTTTTCGGAATATCTACAAGTTTTATAATATTAGGATTTGGTGCAGGTTCTCTTGGAACTTTAATCAATAGTAAACTGTTTATAACATTTTGTGGTGTTGTAGTTATTATTTTAGGTATTCATCAAACTGGATTAGTTCATTTAAAAGGTTTAGATAGAGAAAGAAGATTAATTTTAAAGAGTGATAATGGAATACTTGGAATATTCCTTTTAGGATTTTCATTTAGTTTTGGTTGGACTCCATGTATAGGACCTATACTTGCAGCGGTACTTGGAATTTCAGCAACAGGAGGTCAGGCATTATATGGAGTATGGCTTATGATAATTTACTCATTAGGTTTAATGATTCCTTTTCTAGTAATTGCAATTTTCTCAGATGTGCTACTTAGGCATGTTAAAAAGTTAAATAAACATTTAGAAAAGATAAAAATTGTTGGTGGAATAATCATAATTTTAATGGGTATATTGCTTATGAATAATAGCTTAAATTTGATTACAAAATTGTTTGAATAAAATAGGAGGGGAAATATAATGATAAATATAAAAATAATAGGTACATTATTGGTAGCTAGTTTAATAACTTTAAGTTTAGCTGGATGCGCTAAAAGTAATAAAGCTAATGTTGAAAATAAAACAAATAGTGAAGCAAAAGTAACGAATCAGGGCTTAAGAGCAGCTGATTTTGAATTAAAAGATCTTAAAGGTGTAAATCATAAGTTATCTGATTATGCTGGCAAAAAAGTGTATTTAAAGTATTGGGCATCTTGGTGTCCTATATGCCTCTCAGGCTTAGATGAAATTAATACATTGTCCCTACCTGATAAAGATTTTGTAGTAATTACTATAGTATCTCCAGGTTTTAGGGGAGAGAAGAATTCAGAGGATTTTAAAAAATGGTTTAGTGGTTTAGATTATAAGAATATAACTGTACTTTTAGATGAGAATGGAACCATAGCTAATAAGTATGAAATTCGAGGGTATCCAACTTCAGTAGTTATAGGAAGCGATGGAACGTTAGTTAAAACATTAGTAGGTCACAAGAGTAATGAAGAGATTAAGGCTGAATTTAAGAATGTAAAATAAATCGACGTAGCGTGTTATACAATAGATTGTGAGAGGTGGTAATTTTATGAAAACTAATTTTTTAGGAATAATTATAGGGATAGTTTTTATAGTAGTGGCTGTGTTTTTACTGCCTATTTTATCAAAAGTAAAAACTAAAGGTAATAATGGATCTAATGTAGCAACTAAAACATCAAAGATTCCGACAAATCCTAATACTAATATAAAGTACGATAAATCGAAATTAAAAGAAGTATGGCTTGCAGGTGGATGCTTTTGGGGAGTTGAAGCATATATGGCTAGAATATATGGTGTATATGATGTGACTTCAGGTTATGCTAATGGTAATAAAGATAATCCAACTTATGAAGAGGTGAGCTCCGGAAAAACAAATTTTGCGGAGACAGTGCATGTACGATATGATCCAGGTAGGGTTAGTTTAGAGACTCTTTTAACTGATTTTTTTAAGGTAATAGACCCAACTTCTCAAAATAGACAAGGAAATGATGCTGGTAGCCAATATCGGTCAGGTATATACTATAAGAACGAGAAGGATAAGATAGTAATTGATAAAGTGATTAAAAAGCAGCAAGAGAAATATACATCTAAGATTTACACTGAAAATTTACCTTTAAAGAACTTCTTTTTAGCAGAAGAATATCATCAAGATTACTTGGAGAAAAACCCAAATGGGTATTGTCATATAGATTTCTCAAAGCTTAGTGATAATGAAGTAACTATAGATGTTAAAAAATACCCTAGACCTAGTAATGAGGAGTTAAAATCGAAATTGACAGATGTTCAATATAGCTTGGCAGTTGAGAATAATACTGAAAAAGCATTTGCCAATGAGTATTCAAGTAACGTTGCAGCTGGGTTATATGTAGATGTAGTAACAGGTGAACCACTATTCTCGTCGATTGATAAGTATGACTCAGGATGTGGATGGCCTAGTTTTACTAAACCTATAACACCTGAGGTGATTACACTTAAAGAGGATAAAAGTTATAATATGGTTAGAACTGAGGTTAGGAGTAGAAGTGGAAATATACATTTAGGTCATGTATTTGATGATGGGCCAAAAGATAAGGGTGGAAAGAGATATTGTATAAATAGTGCTTCTATAAAATTTATTCCAATGGATAAAATGGAAGGTGCAGGTTATGGATATCTTCTTAACTTAATTAAATAGATTTTTAAAGGGTTGATTTAGGTCAACCTTTTATTTATAGTTAAGAACTTTTTGAAAGCATACGATAATAAATAGAGTATAGTTATTAAAATTAAGATGAATAATTAAAATAGTAGGATGTGTAGAGATTATGTATAAGTTATTAATAGTTGAGGATGAGTATATTATCAGAAAAGGGATTCTATCTTTTGTTAACTTTAAAGAACTAAATATATATAAGGTATTAGAAGCTGGTGATGGGAAAGCTGCTTTAGAAATTTTTAAACAAGAATTACCTGATTTAATTCTAGCAGATATTAATATGCCTAAAATAAATGGTTTGGAATTTGCTGCAGCTTGTAAATCTATAAAACCCGATGTAAAAATAGGTATTGTTACGGGTTATGATTATTTTGAGTATGCTCAAACAGCTTTAAAACTGGGGGTAGATGATTATATCTTAAAACCTGCATCTAAAAAAGATATAGGCGAGGTTCTTGCTAAATTAATTAGTAAGATAAGTGAAGAAAAATATATTCAGGAGATAAGATCTATTGTTAGTGGGCTTAAAAATAAGCCTAATTTAGAGGATGATAATGGATACAAGACAAAAATACAAAAGGAGATTGAAGATAATATTTCTAATCCTCAGTTATCTTTAACTTTAATAGCAGATAAAATGGGTCTTAGCTTTGGATATTTTAGTAACCTTTTTAAAAAACTAATGGGTGTTTCTTTTCAGGAATTTGTATTTAATGAAAGGATGGAAAGGGCGAAAAAAATATTACTTAGTTCAGATATGAAAAATGATGAAATAGCACAGGTTGTGGGATTTGAAGATCCCAACTATTTCAGTACTGCTTTTAAAAAGAAATACGGGTTATCTCCTAATTAATATAAAGAGAAAGTAAGAGGATAAATTTATGACAAAACCTAAGATTTATAATAAAATAACATTTCAAATTACAAGCTTTTATTTTATAGCAAGTTTAATAGCTATTATTCTAATGGGATTTATTCTGTACAATAGTTTTTTTTATATAGAACTCAATAAAGATTTAGAGGATACAAAAATAGGTGTAGAGAAAAGTGGAAGTTATGTGGAACTTTACGTGGACAAACTAAAGGTAATATCTAATATTTTGATTAAGAATAATGAAACTATAAAATATTTAACAGGAAAAGAAAGTGTAGAGCCCACGCGAAATTTAAATTTTTTATTAAATAATACAATCGAAAGTGATTCATCTATAAAATCTATTATTATTGTAGGTAAAGATGGGAGGCTTATATCTAATGAAAAAAAATTAAATATGTCTATGTCTAGTGATATGATGATGGAGCAATGGTATGTGAATGCTATTCATAGTAATAACATGCCCATTTTGACAAAGGCTAGGATGCAAAATTTTTCAATGGATAAAGATAATTGGGTTATTTCAATTAGTCAGGAAATAAGAGATATAAAAGGTAATAATCTAGGGGTGCTATTAATAGATGTTAGGTATAAAATTGTTGATAACTTTTTAAATGACTTAAATTTAGGGGATAAAGATTATGTTTTTATATTAAATGATATAAATGAAGTGGTTTATCATAAAGATAAAAATTATTTTGTAAGTCCGAAACTTCAAGATAATTTAATAAAACAGAGTAAAATGCAAATGGGGTACGATAAAAAAAAGAAAATGGTAATTCAGAGTTATAAAATTAAAAACACTGATTGGACTTTATTTGGAGTGTCAAGCTTAAATGAACTACAAGTGATGAGAAAAAATTTAATGGAAACTGTAGTTGTTATAAGCATTGTGTTCCTATCTATAATTGCTTATAGTGGAAGTTATTTTGCAGGACGGATAACTAGGCCAATAGCAAAATTAGAAGAGGCTATGAGAAATATTGAAGATGATTTTACTCCAGTGGTGTTAGATGAAAAAGGTTGTTATGAGGTACTAAGTTTAGCTACTCATTTTAATAATATGATAAAAAGAATAAAAACACTTTTAGAAGAAATAATTCAAAAGGAAAAATATTTGAGAACCTCAGAGTTAAATGCGTTGCATAGCCAAATAAACCCTCATTTCTTGTACAATACATTAGATACAATTGCTTGGATGGCAGAGTTTAAAGATACTCCAAAAGTCGTATCACTTACAAAAGCGTTAGCTCAATTCTTTAGATTATCACTAAATGGAGGGAATGAGATAACAACTGTATTTAATGAAATAGAACATATAAAGCAATATCTATATATTCAGCAGCAGAGATATGGCGATAAGTTGAGTTGTGAAATTAATTATGATGATAACATAAGTAAGGAAAAAATTCTAAAAATTATTATCCAACCTATTGTAGAAAATGCGATTTACCATGGAATCAGGCAAGTGGATAGAAAAGGAATTATACTTATAAATGTAAAAAAAGAGGGCAAAGACATTATATTTACAATAAGGGATAACGGGAATGGTTTTGATTTAAGTATATTAAAAAGTGAAAAATCTACTAAAGATATTAAGCTTGGCGGAGTAGGAATAAAGAACGTTGATAAACGGATAAAATTATATTATGGCGAAGAATATGGTGTAAATATAGAGTCCATTATAGGTGTGGGTACTACAGTTTATATAAGAGTATGCACAGAGAAAGCTTAGCTACTAACATTAAGAATACTTCCTCAGGCAATTTATTTTACTTTATCTAATGAAGGTTAATAGTTAATTATGCTTCTTTGTTTATGAACTAATAATAATGCGGTAATTTGTATTTGTAAGGACTTATTTTTAATTAATAATAAATATTGATAAACACAAGATCAAAAGAAAAATATGATATAATAATTTATAGATTAGAAAGAAAAAAGGAGAGTGTATTATGATTGAATACAAATTTGATACCCAATTATTAATCGAAGGACATAATCTTTCTGAAGATACAATAAACGAATATATTACAAAGAATATTGAAGGTGATTGTTTGCTTGCTGTTGGTGACGATGAATTGATTAAAATCCATTTTCACACTAATACACCATGGAAGGTGTTTGAGTATTGTACTTCTTTGGGAGAAATTTATGATATCGTTGTAGAAAATATGGAACGTCAAACCTTGGGCCTCAAAGGTTAGATGCATGTTTTCCAGTACACCAAATGACTGGGAATACAGTTGCAGCTGGTCTAAATAATATTTTTTAAGAACAAAAAGGGAATTCAATAAATGAATTCCCTTTTAATATATTCGTATATTTAATTTTAAATTAAGTAGAGTGTAGCAATTTATTTTAATTTAAGTTATTTTACTTTGTCTTATCACATATCTTAAAGACCTCTTATTTATAAACTTTTGCTACCCTCTAAAAACTCTGAAGATTTAATTTTGTACATTGGACTATCCCCTTTTTATTAGCGATTTTTTTACTTAATCTAATGAAGGTTAATAGTTAATTTTGCTTCTTTGTTTATGGACTAATAATAACACGGCAATCGATATTTGTAAAGACTTATTTTTAATTAATAATAGATATTCACAAATGAAAAGTTAAGAGATAGTGTTTTTGTAATATATTATAATTAATTATATGATACAATTATATGTATAATAGACAAATTTCAGTTGTAGATGATGAGCCTTTAATAAGAAATCATAGATTTGATTGTTATTGATGTTAAAAATTTATTTGAACGATTTAGAAGGAGAGTTTAGATGTTTAAGAAGAAACTACTAATATTATTTTATGTTTTGATAGCAGTACTAATATTTCAGGTACCAGTACTTGCAGCAGAAGACCAATTACCAGACAAACCAACTAATAATATCTATGTTCAGGATAATGCTAAAATACTAAATGCAACTGAAATTCAAAAGTTAGTAGCAAATAGTACAAGCTTAAATAAGCAAAAGGGAATACAACTTGCAATACTGACTTTAGATGTAATTCCTAATGGCTACGACTTAGAATCATATTCTAATGCAGTATTTAAAAAGTGGGGAATTGGAGGCAAAGAGTCAAACAAAGGTTTATTATTTGTTTATGTAACTGATACTGATAATATTAGATTAGAGGTAGGATATGGTTTAGAAGGTGACATCCCAGATATAACAGCTAAAAGTATTCTACAAAAAGTTCATCCAGTATTAAGAGAAAAAAAGTATTCGCAGGCACTTAATATGATTTATCCACTAATAAGTGATGCTAAACTTCAAACAGCGCAAATACCTAAAAAATCTATATTTACCGCGGGTAACCTGTTCAAAGTACTTATCATGTTAGGTATACTCGTAGCAATATTTAAAAAACCAAATAGACAGCATCGCGATTATGGTGGTGGTTTTGGTGGTGGTTTTGGTGGTGGATTCGGAGGCGGTTTCGGAGGTGGTTTCGGTGGCGGAGGCGACAGCTTTGGCGGAGGAGACTCTGGAGGCGGAGGAGCTTCTGACTGACTAGATTAATATAATTCAAAGAGTTAATGTAACAAAGCGGTGAAGCAACGATGATGCAGTATTTTTTATACAAAAACAATATGGATACATAAGGGGACATTAAAATGACAAAATCGAACAAAACATTACTAATAATAGGTGCAATAGTTGTAGTATTAGTATTATCCGTAATAGGTTCATATAATGGAATGGTAAAATCAAGGGTTAATGTAACAACGCAGCAAAGTAACATTGATACTGTATTGCAAAGAAGAGCAGATTTAATACCGAACATAGTAAGTACTGTTAAAGCATATGCAAAGCATGAGACTGACATATTTACAAGTATTTCAACTTCAAGAGCAACAATGATGGGTGCAGGAACTACTAAAGATAAGTTAAATGCAGATACTAAGTTAACTGCTGGTTTAGGAAAATTAATGGCTGTAGTAGAAGCTTACCCAGATTTGAAAGCAAATGAACAGTTTACAGCACTAACTACTGAATTAGAAGGTTCAGAAAATAGAGTTTCTGTAGCAAGAAAGAATTATAATGATGCAGTAGGAAGTTATAATACTAAAATAGGTACATTTCCAAATAATATAATAGCAGGTATGTTTGGATTTAAACAAGCAGAGTTATTTAAAGCAACATCAGGTGCTAATGTAGTACCTAAAGTAACATTCTAATACAGCATATCCAATGCAATTAGCAGTATTAAAAGGCATAGCTATGCTATGATTTTTAACAACAAAAAATGGAATTCAATAAATGAATTCCATTTTAATTTGATAATACTTGATGCAATCATGCCAAAAATATCTTTTTATGAATTTTCATCTCCAATTATTCTTGAAAGGAAAGATTTCGTTCGTTCATTTTTGGGATTTGTAAAAATTTCTTCTGGATTGTTTTCTTCAACAATATATCCTTCATCCATAAAAACAACTCTATCTGAAACTTCTCTTGCAAAGTCCATTTCATGAGTTACCACTATCATAGTCATACCTTCATTTGCGAGTGTTTTCATTACTTCAAGAACATCTCCAACAAGCTCTGGATCTAATGCAGAGGTAGGCTCGTCAAAAAGCAAAACCTTGGGTTCCATTGCAAGGGCTCTAGCTATTGCAACACGCTGTTGCTCACCACCGGATAGTGTGGAAGGCATTGCAAGTGCTTTGTCTTCTAGTCCTACTTTTTTAAGCAATTCAAGTGCTTTTTTTTCAGCTTCATGTTTTGATTTTTTGTTGGTTAAAACTGGTGCAAGCATAATGTTTTTTAGAACACTTTTCATTGGAAACAAGTTAAAATTTTGAAATGTCATACCAACTTCTTCACGAAACTTTCGCAGATCATGATTCCTACGACCAATATTTTTACCCTTGTAAAAGATAGTTCCACCGGACTGTAACTCCAACTGGTTAATACAACGAAGCAGGGTGCTTTTACCTGAACCAGAGGGACCGATAATGCAGATAACTTCCCCCTCGGTAACTTCTAGGTTAATATCTTTAAGAACCTCTAAATCACCAAAACTTTTAGATAATTTATTTATTTTTATTAAAGTATCCATCAACTAATCCTCCTTTCGACTTGCTTTTGGATGATAATGAGAACTGAAATTATCACCATGTAGAAGAGCGCGCCAGCGGTATAAGCATTTATCGTATTAAAACTTAATGCTGCATAATTTTGGATCTGTTTTGTTATTTCATTTACAACGATTATAGAAAGTATTGCCGTGTCCTTAACAGAAATAATAAACTGATTGAACAAAGCTGGTATCATTGAGCGAAAAGCAGGCGGAATAATTACGTGTATTAGAGTCTGAAAAGGTGTAAGACCAAGAGACAATCCTGCTTCTTTCTGACCAGGTTCAATTCCTTGTAGAGCGCCACGTACTATTTCAGCAATAAATGCTCCGGAATTCAAAAGTATAACTATAATTCCCGAAATATTGCTACCTAAATCTATACCTGTAATTTCTGGTACAACAAAGTATACATATAAAGCTTGCACAATTATAGGCGTAGAACGAATAATCCATATATATATGTTAGCGATAAACTTTGCAACTTTATTTTTACATTGAAGTGCGTAGCCAGAAACGCATCCTAGCATAAATCCAATCAGTATACCGAATACTGAAATTTCTACAGTTACTTTAAATCCCCTAAGAAGCATGGGGAACAATACATTTAGAAAACTTAAATCCATAATACACTCCTTTTTTAACTATTTACTCTATTTTGATATTTATTAAAACAAAGGCTTTTTCAATTAATCCATGTTTTGCGATGCAACTTAAGCATTTGCATGAATTTTTTGAAAAAGCTGTATATCTACATTTTATGTAGATATATTACTTTAACCATTTTTTTTCTAATTTAGCCATTGTACCATCGTCTTTTAATTTTTTTACTGCTGCGTTCATAATGCTTAGCAACTTAGGATTTTTTTTAGAGGCATCAAAAGAAATTGCAATCGCATAAGGTGTCTGCTCTTTAGCAAACTGATCTCCAATCATTTTAAGGTTTGAATCTTTTTTATTTTTAATATAAAATTTAGTACCAGGTGCATCATAAACCATTGCATCTACCTTGCCTTGTTCAAGTGATTGGAGGGCTGTTGTAATAGAATCATGTACTTGAATACTGCTTGCAGGTACGTTTGCACCAGTCAGGAATAGATGACTAGCATCTCCCTTCTGTACTGCAATTTTGTATTTACCACTCTTAAGGCTGTCAATTCCTATTATCTCTTTTGGACTAGTTTTTTTATTAACAATTACTGACAGGCCTGCATTATAGTAAGTATCAGTAAAATCCATTCCCTTTTTTCTTGTATCTGTTGCACAAATGGCTGCTATTGAAATGTCAAGTTTACCTACAGCAAGAGATGTAGTAAGCGGACCATAGTCCATAGACTGTACGTTGCCAGTTTGTATTTTAAAGCCTAAAACATTCTGCAATTCATGAAGTAAATCCATGTCAAAACCTACTATGTTTTTTCCATTACTATCGAAATAAGAAAATGGAGCATATGTACCAGAAGTTCCTATTTTATATGTATAATCTTTCAAAGCACCTTTAAGTGTTCCAGTATAAGGAGTAGACGTAGTCTCTTTCTTTACGTCATTAGTGTTACCGCAACCAACTAAAGATACAGTAAAAATTGAAACTAACAATATTGAAAATAATTTTTTCGTTAACATTTTTTTAATTAAGATTACCTCCTCTAAATTTAATGGATATGGTGTTTATGATAACAGGCGGTTGATAAATTGTCAATTAACTGTAAATTACTTATAATAATTCTTTTTATTTACAGTTAAATATTACTTTAAATGGTTAAGACTGTTGAATAAGTTACTATAACATAATTTACTCAGTTTATTTATTCACCAGTCTTGATTTATTTATTCACGAGTCTTGATTTATTTTTAAAAAGGTAGTATATTAGTACAGTACTATAGTGTACTAAGTAGTACTTATGAGTTTTAATGGGAGATGATTAAGATAGACGAAAAGCAAAAATTGATTATGGATGTAGCAAAAGAGTGTTTTACGAAGCAAGGACTTCAATTTACTTCAATATATGATATTGTAAAAACATGTAAAATATCTAAAGCCACTTTTTATAAATATTTTTCAACAAAAGAGGATTTAGTTGATGAAATATTAGCTTATGCAAATAAAAAATTTCTAAGTAGTGCGAGAGCTATTGATGAAAATATTGAAATAAATAATAAAGATAAATTAAAAAAGAAGATAATTCTAGTGTGGGAGTATTTGATTTCTAATACTCCTTTTAATTTATTTATAATAGAAAATTTTTCTCAGGTCAAAGGACAACCAATGTACAAATTTAAAGAAATTATAAGAAATAATTTATTATCGGAGTATTACAAGAGTTTAACTACACTATATGGAGATGAAATAGAATCTATTGTGTGGGAAATAATTTTTTTAATAGATAGTTTAGTACATGAATTTACTTTGATTATGCGCATTAAGAAGGAAGAATTTGAACCGAGCTTTGTTTCTGATTATGTTATACGAATAATAGAGATGACAATAAACGAGCTAAAAAAAGTTCCAGTTGTTATAGAAAAATCTTTTTTTTATTCTGAAAATGGAGATGCAAGTGACAAGCTATTTTTATCTGAGCAATTGCTTATTTATAAAACAATAGGAGAGATAAAAGATCTTATTCTAAGACACGATACTATTATTGAACAAAAAAAATTAACTGAAGCAATAAACATGGTAGAAAAAGAAGCTGAATTAGGACTGTATGATTCCTTAATTATGGATGCTATGCTATCGTTACTAGAAAAAGAAAAATCGTTAAAAATACAGATAGCTATATTTAACAAGTTGAAAAGTAAATTAGGGGATGATACTCGTGAAGGTAATAAGTAAAAAAGAAAGAAATATAATTGTAACTATAGTAATAGTAGGGTCGTTTTTAAGTTTGCTTAGTCAGACAGTGCTAACGGCAGCACTACCAAGTATAATGAAAGATTTTAAAGTGGATGCAAATATTGGTCAGTGGTTGACTACAATATATTTGCTAGTACTCGGCATAACTATTCCAACTACAGGATATTTAGTAAATAGGTTTAGCACAAGAAGATTATATCTTAGCGCTATGGGACTTTTTTTTATAGGATGTATATTTTCTATATTTGCTCCAACATTTAATCTTATGATAGCTTCACGTATTATTCAAGCAATGGGAGCTGGTATTCTTGTGCAATTGGTACAATTTGTTATACTACAGCTATATCCTATTGAGAGTAGAGGGGCTGCTATGGGCATAATTGGTATCACAGTTGGGTTTGCTCCATCAATTGGACCTACACTTTCAGGATTTGCAATCGACGCCTTTGGGTGGAGAAGTTTGTTTTATATCCTCGCAAGTATATCTATTTTGGATATTGTAGCAGCGTTTTTATTATTAAAAAATGTTGGACAAACAAAAAAAGATAAATTAGACATAAGGTCTCTTATTTTATCAACATTGGGATTTGGAGGACTGCTTATTAGTTTTAGTAATCAAGGAAGTTATGGATGGATAAATCCAATTACATATGGTCCATTAATAGTTGGAGTAATATCACTTATTATTTTCACGCGAATACAAATTAATTCTAAAACTCCATTTTTAGAATTAAGAGTGTTTAAAACCAGTGTGTTTACTGTTAGTACTATTTTAACTTGTATTATTTATGCTGCTATGATGTCAGCTACAATTCTGCTTGCTATTTACATACAAAGTGTTCGTGGTTATTCTGCTGTTAACTCTGGACTTATAATGCTTCCAGGTGCTTTATTTCTAGCTTTATTAAGCCCTACTACGGGGAGGATTCTAGATAAACATGGTCCACGCATCTTATGTATAGTTGGTATGTCAATGCTGGGTATAGGAACATATGCTTTTTCATATTTAGGTGAAAATACTTCAGTAATCTATGTATCTATTATGTACTGTTTTAGAGAGATAGGTCTGGTCATGATATTATCTCCACTTACAACTTGGGGAATTAATTCACTTGATAATAAGCATATTGCACATGGTGCAGTAATTAATAACACATTACGTCAGGTGTCGGGTGCTATTGGTTCAGCTATTTTTATTACAGTCATGACAAATGCTGTTAAGCATAGTAGGCAATCGTCAGCTATACTTGCAAGCATTCATGGAATTAATGTATCGTTTAGAATGTCATCAATTTTAATTGCAGTAGGCCTTGTAGGTATAGTCCTCTATGTAAAGGATGGAAGGTCAAAAGATAAAATTGTGGATTTTGGAAACTGCACAACGGAGTCAAATGAATAAACAAAATTAGGTTCACATTTATTTTATTAAGAAAAAAATAGTAATAGCCAAAATGGTATTAGTTGATCCTACAATCATCGCAAAATTAGTGATTTTACTTCTTGCTATTTTGGCATCTTCTTTATCAATAGTAGTATCCAATCTAAACCTTCTTTTACTAATAGAACTACCATTTAATGTTCCTGCTAAACCAAAACATACTAAAGATATACTTCCACAGATTTTAATAGATAATATCCAATTGTTTAAGACTTTACCTAAAACAATGCTAATACACATTATAATAAAACTTGAAAGGATTATTTTTTTGATTTTTACCCACTCCTTAAGATACACTTTAATTAACATTATATTCTTTATATTCTTGTAATTAAATACTAATAACATAAAACGTCATTATGACGACATGAAAATACATATATTCAATTTTAAATTAAGTATAGTCAAAAGTATGTGTTCGAAAAATATGGTATAATGAGTGGATATAAATAAGCAAATAAATAATTGTAGATTGTTTAATATAAGGGAGGAGAGATTAATTTGAGGAATATTATTAGTATAATCTGTTTTTTAATATTAGCAGTCTTTCTTTTTAAGGACTATCTTCGCGATAAAAGAATATATAAAATATTAGGAATATTTCTGGCGTTTATATTAATTGTTTCTAGAACTTCATTTCTAAGTGGTATTAGTAAAACATCAGAAGATTCATTAATGGGAATAGTAGCTATACTAACTATCAGTATTTTTTATTTATTAATAAAAGATATAAAAGAGAAAAGAAACAGTAAAAAATCTTAATTGTATTGTGATTTATTATATATATAATCTTAAAAGGGAATTCAATAAAATGAATTCCCTTTAAATTTATAAATTCGTTCAATTTTAAATTAACTAGAAATAGTACTATGTTTTTTTGTAGTTGAAGCACCAATCATAAATTTTAGGATTTGTGTTTTTTTGATTATATATGAAATTCCGAGTGATCCAAATAAAATAATTACAAAGAATGATGGGACAACTATAAAAGGTGAAATATTTTTATTTGCAATATACTTTAGCATTATGTAAATTAAAGGAGAATGAAACAGATAAATTGCATAACTCTCTTTATCTAAAAACTTTAGTATTTTGTTACTATTCAAGCTTTTATATTTAAAGCTTATTGTTGATAAAGCTAAAAAATAAAAAATAGCAGAAGAAATATTACTAAATAAATACACTAAATTCTTGGATAATGTACAAATTAAATTATTATTAGAGATCTTTAAAGATATTATTAATAATAAAAATTGTAAAATAAATGAAGCTGAAATTAAAATAATATTTCTATTTCCTTTAAATTCATATGCAAAAGCTTTCTCGTTTTTTCTAATTATATAACCCAAATAAAAAAACATAAAATAATGTATTGAGGTTGAAATTTGGAATACATGTGGGAATTTATAACTAATAATATTAGCACAAGCTATAATGATAAAGCTAGCAGGTGTGCCTAGTTTGTTGATTATAGGTTCAAACAAGTAAAATACTATAAATATCTCAAATATTGCTATTAAGTACCATAAATGTCCAGAATCTAATCCGGTAAGGATATATTTATAAAATACTTCTAATGCATTGTTATCAGAATAAGCTTTATAATTAGTAAGCATTCTAATTGGTAATACATATAATATTGAAACACAAAGGTATGGAACTAATAGCCGTTTTGTTTTATCAAATGAAAATTTACTGGTATTCTTATATTTACCACACTCTCTTCTACAATAATAGAACATATACCCTGAGATAAAAATAAATAAAGGCATTTGAAAAATATCTATGTAATTTTTTAATGAATTAAAAAAGCTGGATTTAATAAGTGGAGTATAAATACCCCAGTTGTATTGGTAAACAACCATGCTATGGCCTAAAACAACTATTAAAATAGCAAACACTCTTAGTAAGGATATATTATTTAGATATCCTTGTTTTTTTGGGATTTCCATTAAGTTTCCTCCTCTAATGCATAATTTATTAATTATTAGTTATTGTAACATATTAAGCTATATTTCGACAAAGTTTTCACTAGCCCCTGCTTTTTACATTTCTTTTATCCTTTGAGATTAATCAAAAATAAATATAGTAAATTCTGCAATAGGAGAAGAAGTATATCCATTAAGAAATAAGTAGAAGCTCTGAGTGATGTCTCGGAGCTTTATTTTTTATTTAAAGTATATTTCCATACATTTATCCTAATCATAATTAAGTAATAAAAAATAAAAAATATACATGAAGGATGGCTAAAAAATGAAAAACACAAAAATTTCTTTAATATTAATGAGTGTTAGTTTAACTATTTTAGTGTTTACTGGCTGTGGTATGCCAAACTCTACGAAAACGCCAATGAATAATCCCAATACAACTAATCAAACTACTAAACCTATATCAACAGCTACGATGAAAACACTTTACTCTAATACTCTTAAAAAATTAGTTAGTGCTAATACAATAACAAATACCCAATCAAAAAAAGTACTTGCAGCAATAACAAAGGATATGTCACAAAGTTCAGTCACAAATAGTAATACAGGAACAGCAGGGACACCAGGAACAACCGGAACAACCGGAACAACTGGAACAACGGGAACAAACGGAACAACAGGAACTCCGGGAGCAACAGGAACAACAGGAACAACAGAAACAACAGGAACACCAGGAACAACAGGAACAGGCACAACAAAATCAACAAAACAAATTGGGACAATAAATACTACTAATGTAACTAATGGATTAAACTCATTAGTTAAAAGTAAAGTAATTACTCAAGTGCAGGCTGATACAATATATCAAAAAATTCAAATGGAATTGAAGAATATATAAGTAATAAATAAGTAATTTTAAATTAAATAAAAATACTGCTTAAGGTGATATCCTAAGCAGTATTTTTATTTGAATTATTTGTAATATGCAAACACATCTTCTATTGAATATATCCCGAAATTTTGTGGGAGAGGAAGGCTTTTTAAATCTTTTCCTATAAATTTACCCTCTACGTAATACTGAACACCGGAGAAGTTCTCAAACCATATAAGAATTTTATCAATAACTGGAGTTTTTACCTTAGCCAATTCGCAAAAACTCTTAATAATACATAGTCCATATGTGAAATCTTCTAGAAAGTATCTTGAATTAAAATCTGGGATATACCCCTTTTCTGTTTTTATAAGTGGTGATTGTATGGTCTTAAGTGCAGGTTTACCACTAATTTGAGCAGTCATCTGCTGCGCGGTATCCGCTCCAAAATACTCTTTTATAAAACCAACCTTCTTTAAATCAATAGTCCCGAGCTTTAGGCATAAGTTTTGTACCTCTTCATCAGTAGCTATTAACATTTCTGAACATTCATCAGTCCACTCGTTATAAAATTGAATCATATTTTTATAATATACTCCTTCTTTATAATCGTGAAAGATTCCATAAAGTCTTGCAGTATGAAGAATTGGATTAGCTGGTGTAAGTGAAACTTGTAGAAAATTTTCTAGTGGATTGCACTTCATACTAAGTATGTGTTCTAATACTTTGCATACTTTTGATGTATTACTTGCTGGAATAGCACCTATAAAAAGTTCATCTTTCTTACCTAGGTCATACACAGATTTTCCGTACTCCTTTAATCTAGAAATACCATAAACCCTTTGAAATCCAAATAATGTACAGCCATTTTCAATAAGATCGCTACAATAGAATTCACCACCACCATTGCCTGGCATCATGCCAATCCAAACATCCTTTTTAAGAAAAGGCTTTATTTTTTCAATTGTTTTGCTAAATATATATGATGGAAGTGTGGATATAATGATGTCAGCATCCCTTACTACTTCCTCTGGGTTACTAGATATTATATCTATTTTACCTGTATGTTTAATTGTGCCATCATTATCACAAACCTCAATAACATGGTTCCACTCATCTGGTTTGGAAGTCAGTAATCGAACAGAAATATCCTCGCTTCTTCCGATGTCTCCCATTAAAAGTGTACCTATATTTCCACCACCTAAAATACATAATTTCATTTTTTTATCCTCCTAAATTATATTTATTTTTTATATTCTCTTTTTCCCCTAATATGTTATTAAAAGCTAAATCCATATTATTAAGGATATTATTTATAGCTATAAACATATGGTTTATTTTTGAGCCGTGCTTCTATTATATCATATAAGTTCATATAACCACAGTATAAATATTCATCCTAAACAAGATTCGTTTTACTCCATTATACTTAGTATTACGCCATATAAGAAGATTTATAAACTTATTTTCATTGAGATTATCGTCGTTTTATTTTTTACAACAAAAGGGGAATTCAATAAATGAATTCCCGTTTTGAATATAAAAGTAGCAATACAAACTATAAAAATATTTTTAATTTTAATAATTTGATTCAAATCACATTCTTATAACTTATATAAATATATAATAAAGTCATAGGAAAGCAAGAATATGTGAGAATAAAATACGAGGAGGAAAAAATATGAACACTAAATTTTTTAAAAATATTGAAGTCGCAAAAGCACTAGGATTAAAAGAAGAGGTATTATATGTAGAAAATCAAGTTGTGAGTAAAACATTAACACAAACGAGTAACGTTAGCATAACACTATTTGCTTTTGATAAGGGTGAAGAAATAAGTACACATTCAGCACCTGGAGACGCTTTAGTATATGTAACAGAGGGAAAAGCTACAATAACGATAGGAGATAATGACCCTGTTATTGTGAGTGAAGGTGAAATGATATTAATGCCGGCAAATACACCTCATGGACTCGTGGCTAACGAGAGATTTAAAATGATGTTAATTGTAGTAAATGGATAGTAGAAAAGGTCTAGCAAATTTATTTTGCTAGACCTTTTCTGAGGTTAGCGCATACAACTAAGAAAGAGAAGGCATGCTATGTTATAATAAGGAAAATATATTATATATATAGGAGAGATTAATGTGAAAAAAATAATATTAATTATTATGATAACTACTATAATGACAGGGTGTTCAAGTGTAAAACAGACAGTTAGTAATACTCAAAGTAATAGTAAACAAGAACAGACTAAATCAGCAAATACGGCAAGCACAGTAAGCACAGCAAATAAATCAAATACAGCCCAAAGTGACAAAGATACTAATAGTAAAGCGGTTACTAATTTGCTTGAAAATATGGATATTACTAAAAGTTTATATAAAAAAGGATATTATGATTATAACGGAACTATAAATAATAATATTAAAATTCAAATGAGCATTTATAAGCAAGACAAAGAGATAGTCGGGACATATTTTTATGAAAAGCAGAAAAAGGAAATTAAACTAAAAGGAAAGTCAGATGGAAAAAATATTATTCTATATGAATATGATGCCGAAGGTAAAAATACTGGTATATTTATGGGTACAATGAAAACCGTTGATAAAATTGAAGGTAAATGGGTAAGTAGTGATAATAAAACTAGTTATCCATTTACATTAACACTTAAAAGTAACATTGTGGCAGATGTATATGGGAAAAGATACGCTGTAGCTTTGAATACTAAAAGTGATAAAGATGTTGAAGAATTTGCTAGTGAAATTCAAAGTTATGTAGTAAACGGTGATAAGCAGCAATTAGCTGAGCAAATAAAATATCCTATAAATGCTAAAATTAATGGTAAAGTTGTAAAAATACAAAATAAAGATTATTTTATTAAGAATTATGATCAAATTTTCCACCCAAAATATAAGGCAGCAATTAGTGATTCATTTACGAAAAATCTATTTGTAAACTATCAAGGGATAATGTTTGGTCAAGATGAATTTAATATTTGGATTAATGAGGTGACTCCTAGTGGCGGGATTCCTAAATTAATGATAACAGCCATAAATAATTAAAATGGTTATTTTAATGAAAAGTAAAACTTAATATAGTATTATCATTATAAAAAAATAAATATATTTATGATAAAGGAGGAATTATTTTGTTAGATATAAAAAAAGGGGTAAAGAGTTTTTATGTGGGTGATAATGAAGAAGAACCACTTGCTAAGATGGAATTTTTAAATGGAGATGCGATAACCATCGATCATACTTTTGTATCTGATGAGTTAAGAGGTCAAAATGTAGGCAAACAATTGTTAGAAAAGATTGTTAGTTTAGCGAGAGAAACAAATAAAAAAATAATTCCTATCTGTCCTTATGTTAAAGCGGAATTGAATAAAAACGATAAGTATTTAGACGTATTAATAGATGGTGGGAAATAATGGACAAGAAAGACACAAGAGTAATACTAACTAAAGAAGACTTAATAAATCAATTTAAAAGTTGTGGATTAGCAAAAGGACAAACAATATTTGTGCATACTTCATTAAAGAGTTTAGGCTTTGTTGTAGGAGGAGCTGAAACTTTAATAAGAGCACTTATTGAAATAGTAGGAGAAGAAGGAACATTAATGATGCCATCTCAAACTTGGAAAAATCTTGATCCATCAACTGGAGTACATTGGAATGAGCCAGAGCAGTGGTGGCCTATAATTCGTGAAAACTGGCCTGCATATGATAAAGAAGTTACACCTGCAATTGGTATGGGAGTAGTGGCTGAAATGTTTAGGAAGTGGCCAGGGGCAAAAAGAACAGGACACCCAGCACGTTCAATAGCAGCATTTGGAAAACATGCGGATTATATTACAAAGGGACATGAGTTAAGTAACATATTTGGCAAAAATTCTCCAGTAGATAAATTGTATGAATTAGATGGATATGTATTATTAATTGGTGTGGGATATGAAAAAAATACATCACTTCATTTGGCTGAAACTAGAGCAAACTTTTCTAATAAAAAATTTATGAGTGAAAGTAGCGCAATGATGATGAGTGGTAAGAGGGAATGGGTAACATACAATACGCAAGCAGTAGATGATCAAGATTTTGTAAAATTAGGAAAGGAATACGATAAGGAAAAAAATATTATAATTCATAAAGTTGGCAATGCAGATGTAAGATTTATAAGGCAAAGACCATTAATTGATTGGACTGTTGAATGGATGGAGAAAAATAGAGATTAATTCCTTTAATGTTTTGTTGCATAATAAATATCTTTGTAGAGATAATAATGATGATAGATATTTTATAAAATAAAACAAAAGGGGATATTAGATTATGAAAAACAAACCAGATGATAGAAGAGATAATGTAGATAAAATCCGAGAAAATATTAGTAATACTATTCAAAACTTTAATCTTACTCAGGAAACTATTGAAAAAACAGATAATGATAAAGATAAGATGACACTAGAACAAAAGAATGAGAGAAGAGAAGAAGCAATTGATGGTATGAGATCAGAGATTAGAGATGAGGCAACAGACAAAAAAAACGGATATAGATAAAACAAAAAATTCCTCTGCTGTGCAGGGGGATTTTTATAATTTATTTAAGTAGAATAGAAGATATAAACAAATTGCTTTCTAATAATAAGATAGTATAATATAATAAAATGCCACTTGTCACTTGCCGGGTGATGGCACAAAGGGGATGTGGGGAGTGAAGAATATGCTAGGGTATATGAAATTTATTTCTAAGGCTTGGAAAGAATTTGTGCAGCAAGGAAATATAAATAGTGAGGTAAGATTAGAAATAGCAGACTCCTGGAAAAGAAGCAAGGAATATGGTGTAGATTTTATGAATGGTCGTGGGAATGATGCTTATGGGGTATCTGTAGAATCTAAAATCAAAGAAAATGCGGAACTTGTTTCTGTAGCCCGCTTTATAATGGAAGATATATATAATATTGTAGCAGGTTCAGGATTTGCTTTGTTTTTATCAGATAGAGATGGATATATACTTGATATTATTGGTGAAAGTGATATTATACAAAAGGCAAATAGGTTGAATTTTGTAAAAGGAGCTCTGTGGACAGAAAGAGCAGTGGGTACTAATGCTATAGGAACAGCACTCCATTTAGATAAACCTATACAGACAATAGGGGCTGAACATTATGGGATTAATCAACATTCTTGGACATGTTCTTCAGCGCCTATTCATGATGAAGAGGGAAATATAATAGGATGTATAAATATGTCGGGTATTTGTAGTGATGCACATTTACATACCTTAGGAATTGTTACAGCAGCGGCTGAGTCCATAAAAAAACAATTGGCACTTATTATCTCTTATGATTTATTAAATATAACCTTTAATTCAATTGTGGAAGGTATGATTGTAAGTGATGATAGTTTTAATATCAAAAGGATAAATGACAGAGCTGAGAATATTTTAGGCATAACACAAAATGAAATATTTAAAATGAATATAAAAGAAACATTAAAAGATTTGAATTTTGATAATATGCTGTCCAGTTCTAGGCAAGCATACAATAATATAGAATGTGATTTTCATATAAAAAATAAGAGAATTAAATGTATAATAAATGCAGTTGCTATGAGGGCTAATCATAAATTTATAGGTGTAGTTATAACTTTTAGAGAAACGCAGTATGTACATAAGTTGGTTACTAAAGTAGTTGGATATAAAGCAACCTACAAATTTGATGATATTATAAGTGATAATGAAAAAATGAAAAATGTAATAAAATTTGCAAAGAAAGCTGCGAAAAGTGATTGTAATATTCTAATTGAGGGTTCAAGTGGTACAGGTAAAGAGCTAGTGGCTCAATCTATACATAATTATAGTGAAAGGCAGCAGGGACCTTTTGTAGCTATAAATTGCGCATCTATACCAAGAGATTTGGTAGAGAGTGAACTTTTTGGGTATGATAGAGGCGCATTTACTGGAGCTGTTAAAGAGGGTCATCCTGGAAAATTTGAACTTGCAGATGGAGGGACTATTTTTTTAGATGAAGTAGGAGAACTTCCTTTAGATATTCAATCTAAACTATTAAGGGTACTCGATAACAATAAGATTGTTAGGGTGGGTGGAACCTATGAGAAGGAGTTAAACATTAGAATTATATGTGCAACCAATAAGAGGCTAAAGGAAGAGATAAAAAAGAAAACTTTTAGGGAAGATCTTTATTATAGGTTAAATGTAATGAACATAAAAACTATACCACTTGTAGAAAGAAAAGAGGACATAGGCGTACTTGCAAAATATTTCATAGACATTCTAAATATGAAAAATAATGATAACATCAAAGTCATGAGTAAAAATTATATCGCAAATCTTATGGAATATGAATGGCCAGGCAATGTGAGAGAACTTAGGAATGTTATAGAAAGAGATTATTATTCAAGCGAAGATAATATAATTGGAATAGAATGTTCAGATATAGGAGATATTAAATATAAAGAAATTAAAGATAAAGATATTATACCTATAGATATTTTAGAGAGAGATAGTATATCAAATGCTCTTAAATTTTGCAATGGGAACCTGGTAAAAGCAGCTAAAATGTTAAAAATAAGTAGATCTACTATATATAGAAAAATTAAAAAATATAATATTAACAATGTTTAAATAAATATTGTATATTTAACTTTGAAATTTTCAAATTTTGAAATAAATAGTTATAAAGTGTATCACAAAGAGAGTTAAAATATGTATAATGTCAAAAAGATACACTAATTAATGTGTCTTTTTGACATAGTAGCTATTTAAATGATTTATATAAGGCTTTTTTATTTTGTGAAATGTAAAAAAATTAAATGATTATCTTAGTAGGTGTCTATTATACAGCAGTGATATAAATGTTATTTTAATAATATTATCTTGAAATTACTATTTTGGAATGATAATTGCTATATAAGTATGTGAGAAAATTAACAATAAAACATATAATTATATCATTTAGGAGGGATTTTTATTATGAAAGCAGCATTATGGTATGGAGTAAAAGATGTTAGAGTTGAAGAAATAGAAGAACCAAAGGTTACTAAAGGAAACGTTAAAATTAAAGTGAAATGGTGTGGGATATGTGGATCAGATTTACACGAGTACCTAGGAGGGCCAATTTTTATACCAGTTGGACAACCTCATCCTTTAAGTGGTAATGTTGCACCAGTTGTTTTAGGTCATGAATTTTCAGGTGACGTTGTAGAAGTCGGAGAAAATGTAACTGATATTAAGGTTGGAGATAGAGTTACAGTGGAACCTATTGTAGCTTGTGGTAAATGCCCAGCATGTAAAGAAGGAAAATATAATCTTTGCTCATCATTAGGATTTCATGGACTTTGTGGAAGTGGCGGTGGACTTGCTGAATATACTGTATTCCCAGAAGGATATGTTCATAAAATACCTGATAATATGTCCTATGAACAAGCAGCACTTATAGAGCCAATAGCAGTTGCTCTTCATTCTATTAGAATGGCTAATTTTAATACAGGAGATACTGCAATTGTACTTGGTTCAGGCCCAATAGGTCTTGCAACAATAGAATGTCTAAAAGCTGCAGGAGCAAGACTTATAATAGTATTACAAAGAAAATCAATCAGACAGGAATATGCAAAAAGAGCAGGTGCAAATGTTGTTCTTGATCCAAATGAGGTTGATATAGCTAAGGAAGTTAAAAAACTTACAGGTGGAGTAGGTGTAGATGCAGCTTTTGAAACTACTGGAGCAAAAGTAGGTTTTGATATAGGTATTGATAGTTTAAAATATGAAGGAACTATGGTTATAACAAGCATTTGGGAAGGTGATGTAAGCTTTAATCCTAATGTTTTGGTATTTACTGAAAAGAAAATAGTAGGAACATTAGCGTATAGGCATGAATTCCCATCAACAATTGCATTAATGAGTGATGGAAGAATTAAAGCTGAAGGATATATAACTAAAAAAGTAGCTCTTGATGATATAGTAAAGGAAGGATTCGCAGCTTTAACTGGACCAGAAAAGAAGAAACATGTAAAGATACTTGTAACGCCGGATAAGTCACTTTTATCTGACTGTTAATTAAGCAACAAGTGACTTTGTATCACTTTTCATTTTTAAGTTATACAGAGGGAAATATAGATAGAAAAAACAAATAAAACATATGATTAACGATAATATCGTTAATCATATGTTTTATTTTTTATAACATTTTTATTAAATTCAAATTTCAACTAACATACCATAACATGGTATGTTCCATTAATAAATAAAATTAAGTCACTAATTGTACCAATACAGAAAAAAATAAAATAATCTTTTCAATGTAAAATAAGTGGGTTTGGTTGGAATTTACAGAGAAACAATTAATGAAAGCTTATAATTATAGATATTGATGTAAATATGAAAAAGCTTTATTTAGGTGATAAACAACAAAATGATAGATTTTTAGGTTAATTATTACAGTGAAATGTTATAATAATATAATTAGTGCTGATAAAAATGAACTGTAATCACTGAATTGATTAGGTTAATGAGCAAACAGTTAAAATAATCTTATAAATAAATATGAGTGGATTCCGAAAGCCATGCTTAAGGAGGGTAAAAATGCAAATATGCTGTACAAAGAAACTACAAGATGAAATGGGAATAGCACTTCAAAATGAAACTGAAAAGCAAGATTTGTTTTGCTGGAGTGTACATTTAATTATTGTAAATCGAAGAAAAACAATTGTTATGGTAAATGATAGCAATAGATTTGGATTTGTTCTTTATGGATTAAAAGCAAAACAATTCAAAAATCTAGATGAATTACTCATTGTGGGAATTAGAAATTGCCTTAGAGATGAAAAAATTAAGGAAGAAATCGTAGAAAAATATTTTAAAAGTGCGGGAGAATTAATTTTTTCAAAGACAAGAGGGCCGAAATATGTGGCGCGACTCAATAAAGCTTGTGAACTTATAAAAGGACTTGGAGATACTTTAGAATTAAGCGAACTTTTTCAAACTTCGGCAACTAGAATAATAAATACGGATATTATAAAAATAAACAAGGAATCTGATTATTACTATCCATATGAATTGCTAAGCGAGGATCTTAAAATATTTTTTGGTGAAGAAATTATTAGATGCGAGGCAGTAGATTTAATAGTTAAGCTTAAATTATATCCACAAATAGCATGGAGAAGGATTATCACTCCTATAAATACTACATTTAAGGAACTTCATGAAATACTCCAAGTCACTTTTGATTGGAAGGACTGTCATATGTATGAATTCAATATAATTGATGAGACAGGCAAATGTGTCGTAAATATTATTAGTAAATATGAAGAAGTTTATGAAGACTCGCAGGACTGTAAAACGCTTTTAGACTCACAGGTTGATATTTCAGAATACACTAATCAGCAATATAGAATAGTTTACTGTTATGACTACGAGAATAGCTGGAATCATGAAATTACTATACAAGGGGTTAATGCAGAGTATGATAAAAATTATCCGATTTGTTTAATGGGGGTGGGTAATACACCTCCAGAGGATGTTGGGGGCATTACTGGATACAAACAATTTTTAAAAACAATGGCAAATCCTAATCATGTTGAATATGAAAATACGAAAAGGTGGGCGCAGGGTCAGAGGTATAAGTACTTTGATGCAGAATCTGTAAATAGACGTTTGAAAAATGTTTTGCGTAGATAAATGATTAGAAAAAATGATAGGTAACTGATTGTTACCTACCTAAGTGGTTGTGTTTGATAATACTTATTTAATCTTCTTTCAAACGATCAAAACCTACTCCTTTGCCCCATACTGAGATTACAGGCAAAACATCTACAAAGGCATCTGGATCAGTTTCTGCTATATACCTTTTAATTAACATAGATTCTCTTGGAGAACAGAGTGTTAGAAGTTTTAATCGTGGTAAATTTTTATAACCGCCTTTTACCTCATAACTGGTAACTCCTCTTTTAATGCTGTGGATTATATATTGAGTTATAGCTTGATGATGATCACTTATTATCTCAAGTTTAACTTTCTTTGAACCAAATCCAAACATTACGGCATCAATTATATTCACCATTATAATTTGTGAAATAATAGCATAAAGTGCAATATTTGAATTGTATACTATAACTGATAATGCAATTAGTGTTCCATCAATACAAAGTAGAATTTCACTTATGCTTACAAAAGTAAAAATCTTATGATGAAGAATTTTCGCAACAGTATCAGTTCCTCCCATTGAAAAACCTCTTTTTAGTACTAGACCACTTCCAATTCCACAAATAAGCCCAAAATAAACCGATGCCAGCATCATATCATTTTTTATAAAGCTATAATTAAATCTTTCAAAAACTATTAAAATAAAAGGGAATACTACGGAAAGGGTAATTATTTTTATACCTTCTCTTTTCCCCATAGATACCCAAGCAATAACTAATACTAAAATAGATAAGATATAATAAACATATGTATATTTAATATGTATTAATTTTTCTAGTATTATTGATACACCGGTTATCCCACCAGTTATTAATCCGTTTGGTCTTAGAATAGAAGTAATTGAAAATGCAATCATTAAACAACCTATGGTTACAAATAAGAAATCCAATACATTTTTATTAAAGTCAATTTTCTTCAAAATACCACGTCCTTGAAATTTATTACATATGAAATTATTGTAACAGATATTGGTTAACAACGATAGGTATTTAACCTATTTTAATAAAAGAACACAAAGATTTATATTTTAGATAAAAATATAGATAAAAGTAGATAATTATAATGATGTGTTTGTATTTTTTTTAATGTAGAATGAATGTGTTGGAAGTATGCTAGCCTTAAAAGTGATAAGTGGTGGATGGATTATTTTGCAAAGTAGCAGATTATATATAAAGGAGATTTAATTATGAAAAAAAAGGTGTTAGGTATTTCTTTTGGAAGAAAAATGAGCAATACTGAGGTAATGATTAAGACCGCATTAATGGAATGCGAAAAATCAGGGGCAGAGATTAAATTTATACGTGCCGATGATTTAGATATTAAAAATTGTACAGGCTGTATTTCTTGTGTAATAAGTTTATTAGGTGGAGGCAATGGAAAGTGTCATTTAAAAGATGATATGGATATTATTAATGAGGCATTATTAGAGTGTGATGCTGTGATAGTTGGATCGCCTACATATGTTTTATCACCAACTGGTAATTTTAAAACAGTATGTGATAGACTAGGGCCATCTCATGATATTTCTTTTAGAACAAATGCAAAAGAACGCGGAATTAAAATGGGTAAAAAACCGAATGAATTACCTGATGAGAGATCATTTAAACCTAGAGTTGCAGCATTAATTACTGTTGGTGGCGCAATGACGCAAAATTGGCTAGCATTTGCAATGCCAACAATGTATGAATTTACGATGTCGATGGGAATAGATGTAGTAGATAAATATGAGTATTTTGGTGCAATGGCACATGAGCATGTGGTAGGAAATAAAGAAGTAATAGATCGTATGGTAAGGCTTGGTCAAAATATATCTGAGGCCATTCATAGTAATAAAGAAGAAATGAGCAAATGGCGAGGAAATGAAGAAGGTGTTTGCCCTATATGTCATTGTGACATGTTAACCATAGTTCATAACAAAAATAAGGTAGAATGCCCGGTTTGCGGAATTAGTGGAGATTTAAGCTTAGTGGATGGCGAAATCAAAGTAAACTTTAGTGAGGCTCAGCAAAAACGCTCCCGTTTATTTTATGCAGGAAAACTTGAGCATTGTATAGAAATATCTACAAAAGCTGTTGGACCTGGTCAAATACCGAATAAAAAGGAATTACTTGAGAAATACAAAGGCTATGGTGAATGAAATAATACATTGTTTAGTATTAAAATAATATTATTTGTTGGAATTTGTTTCATCGGGAATACTTTACGCTGGGTATAGTTTTTCCTCAAAAGTAGGAATGGCTATTGGAGGTTCAGCTATTGGATAAATATATTATATATATAATAAATGTATTGATATTTATGTAATAATATGGTAAAATAGAAAAATGCGGTAAAATAAAATTAAAAAAAGTAAAAGATAATAGAATCTAAATATATTAAAAAAGTTTTTATTTAGGGGGAGATTTAATGATTACATTTAAGAAAATGTGGGATGATGTATTATTACTTTTATCAAATGATGACTATATAGAGATGAACATTTTGGAGAAATTTGATTCAGGATTTGTTGTTAAAGAAAGTGATGATACAATTTTTATTACAAAAGAAGACTTTTCGAGTTTTTGGTGCAAATTGTTGTACTATAAAAAATTACCACTAAAGCAAATTCTAAGTGATGATAAATTAAAACCAAAATATATTTATACTATGATAAAACAATTACCTTATATTTCAGAAAGTTCTTCAGCAATTAAGTTAATACAGTAATTTAAATAGGGTACAATAAAATACTGCACTTAGGGGGATCCCAGTGCAGTATTTTTATTATAAACTTACTCGCCAATTTAATAATAGGTTGGTGTATTTAAATTATAGACAATTTATCAAATTTTATTCACTTTAATTAATTCATGAGAAATATTTACCTAAAAATGTAATTAGCATTGCATAATAAATCAATAACAAAAAGAGCAGTTCCTCTGAAGGGAGGAGCGGCTCCAAAATATGCTAGTCTAATGACGTAATTTCATTGTTAATTGCTAGCTATGTTGTTTAAGCATTCATCAAAGTCACTAGTGTACTCATCAATATACTCACCTAATATATCAATCATGTGAATTGGTGATACTGTGTTATCATATACCATTTTTAATAAATTTTTAACTTTATATCTCTGTGGACTTATATTTTCTACACAATCTCTTTGTATATGTACAATTGTACCATCAACAATATTTTGTGATTCTATTTCAATGCCGTAAGCGTTTACTGTGGTAAGTTCACCATACATTAAAACAGAAACCTCACTTTTAATTAGTCTATAAATATAATTATGATTTACATCGTCATTTGTTATGTTTTTAATTAAGTTTTCTAAAATTATCATAATGTTTTCCCCCCTAAATTCTGTTTATGAGAATACTTTAACATTATTAATAAAAAAAATCTGTCATTTTATGATGTTAAGCTAAAAAGTAATATCTGCTTAAAATGACAACAACAACCTTATACACCTATAATGCTTCAATTAACTAAACATAAGGAGTTATTTTAATAACAAATTGTTGAATAATTTTGTCGAATTTACAATAATTTTATATAAAAGTTTTTATGAAAATATGAAATTTTTTATTAAATTTCAATAATAATCATTAAATTGTAAAAACATGGTATTAAATATGACCTTATAGGTAAGTTTTCCTAAGCATAAATGATAAGTCTACATCATTCATTTTGGTGTTTTATATCAATTAATAAAAGTATACCAAAATTTTATTTTAGTATAAGTGTATTAAGTTAATGGCACTATAATATAGAATAATTATTAAAGGAGATGTTTTTTTATGAGTCAAAATAAAACAATAGCAGAAAATAATCAAAATACTATACCTAATGGTGAAAATAGTCTTAGCAAAAATATGACCATAAAACAAAAGGATCAAAGTCTTGTTGCTAATAGCTTAGAAAGTAAAAATGCTAACAATGGATATAAGGTTAATGGAAATGCTAGCGTCCAAGATGCGACGGAAGGAACTAGAAACAAAAACTAAATATATTAAAAATCTTTAAATTTGAAAACACAGTAGATATATATTTTAACTACTGTGTTTAAAAAAATAGGGTTAACAGGTTTCCTTAGGATATTAGTAATCTTTAAGTTTGACATTTATATCTATTTATCTTATAATTTAATTAAAATGAATAATATAATTATGTAACTGGCGGAAATGGTGTTAACCATAGGGAGCATAATTAAAGAAAAATATCGACCGCCTGGGTAAAATTAAATTTTATCCAGGCGGTTTTTTATATTTAATTATATTTAGACCAGCTAGTTAAAGTCAAGTGTAAATCTGCGAAAGTAGTCGCCAATTTCATTACACAACAAAAAGACCATTTCAGAACACGAACGATGGTAAATTTAGTAATTATTT
>NZ_JAHLDV010000035.1 GCF_018861865.1 Clostridium frigoris | reverse complement strand
GATAACAAAACTAATGTTTCATTCCTTTTAGATATATTTTCACTTTTCAAAGTACAATTTAAATCTTAAAATTTTCAATCTAGTTTTTTCATAGGTTAGTTAACACTATCAGATTTCTCATTATATCTATTATTTCTTCCATAGATAAATTCAGTATTTTACTTTCCTTTAAAATTTCTTTTAATTTTTCTTCTAAAATTTTCATTTTTTTCGTGCGGAGTAATTCCTTATTTTGCCCTGATACAAATGACCCTTTACCAGTAAGAGAAACAATGAAGCCTTCCTTCTCTAATTCTTCATAAGCTCTCTTTGTAGTAATTACACTAACTTGAAGATCCTTTGCTAAATTTCTCATAGATGGAAGTGCATCATTTTCCTTTATTTCACCAGAAAATATTAGGCCTTTAATCTGATCAATAATTTGCAGATATATAGGATCATTTGATAAATTTGAAATTATAATAGTAATGTCCATATCTTATCTCCTACCAGTTTCGTTTAATAAACTCTTTATTTAATTTAAAAGAGTATAATGTATATATACTATATATACATTATTTAAAGTCTTTTGTCAATGATATTAAGTACAAACTATTAATGTATATGATACTGATATACATTGATTTAAAGAAATTTTTATTACTGTTGGTGTGATTTAGAGAAATGTTGGTGTGAGTTTTAGATTAAAGTCATAATTAATAAGTAAAAATAACTCAATACCAATTAAGTATTGTAAATATATTTAATTTTTGGTAATTATGTTATAGTTAAATATATATTTTATGTGGAAGTAAAAATTTATAAATAATTTAAAAAGGAGGATTTTAATGAAAAATAGAAATGAATTATTGAAAACTTATATTCCAATTGCAATTTTTGGATTTCTATGCTTAACAAGTGTAGGTTTGACTAATGTTGTTGGATTAAGCTTAACTATTCTTTTTTCAATATTGTATTTAGTTATTGAAAACAAAAGTAAAATGGAAGACATCAGATTTATTCCAAAAAATATTTTAGCTGATATAAAAAAATATTGGTGGTTAATTTTGATTCCTGTTGTTTCGAGTATTGTATCAATTAGTTTGTTTAAATTTGTCCTACCAGAGGTCTACTCGTACTTATATGCTTCAGACACAAAACCGATGTTATCATTTGGTAAATTGTTTTTACAGATACCTCAGTTATTGATTTTAGCATTTGCTGAGGAAATAGCATTTAGAGGTTTTTTCCAGACTAAGCTTTGCAATATTACAAAACCAATTTGGGCTATCATCATTACTTCATTATTTTTTGCCATAGTAAATTTTTCGGCTGTACCCATTTCAAGTCTTATTTATATCTCGTTTTTTATTTTTATAGATAATATTATTTACGGTGTGATTTATCAAAGAACTAAGAATATTTACTTGTGCACTATTTCACATTTTTTAGCAAATATCATTGAAACATTTATTTTATTCTTTTACTTGTTTTATTAAGATACTCTAAGGAATATCTATATGAGTTTAAAACATTGCCTCAGCATGTAAAGACCTTTTTACATTTGGTTTTTTGCAATAATAAAGTACGTTAAATAAATAGGTTTGATTTCATCTGAGTTACTTTCACTTTAATTCTATTAGCCATTTCAAAAAAATTTTTAATATGCTTAATTTATAGTAAACATGGTATGATAGATATATATTATTAGTCGAAATTGTATAAAAGCATTCATTAAAAACAAGTTAAAATGAGAAGGAGATGATTAAATATGGCTGAGAAAAATAATAGTAATAAATATTATTATATGAGTCTCGGAATTCCATTTGGATTAATGGCAGGCACTATATTTGGAACAATTTTTGACATGGTAGCTATTGGCTCTGGACTGGGTATGTTTCTTGGGATGTTTATAGGTTTTTTAATAGATTATAAGAAAAATGATATAAAAGAAATATACTTAATTAAAATTATAAAAATCGTATCAATAGCAGTTATAGGTGTAATTCTTATACTGTCTTTGCCTTTGCTAACTTCATTGATATGATCATTTTCTCATTGTGTTCAAGACTACTACTTTATTAATGTGCCATTAAAGCTACTTAACAGATCATTTAATCCCAATCTGTCTGTACTCATACCAAGTTACATCCTCATCACTAAATATCTTCACTAACTCTAAGCTATTATCTTTACAATACTTCTCTATTTCCTGTGGTTGTTTCTTTAGTCCGATTCCCTTTTCTACTTGGGTAGAAGTTGAAACTCTTACGTATCCAAATGCCTTCTCCATGTTCAACACCCCTTCAATTCATTTTCATATTCTTATATATATTATTATTGTATTTTGATTTATTTTAAAATACGCATCTATTTAAAATTTAACCACCCTTTAAGTTTAAACCACCAGGCCATACTGATGCCTATATAAATAGGTCCTTCATTCAAGGCACTCTCAGGAGTACTAATTTTTCTCCATACTTCATCAAATTCAGCCAAGTGAGTGTTATGAAAGGAAACTATAAACAGAGTAGTTAATACTTAGAAAAAGTTAAGTATAGCAATGACAAATATCCAGATTTATTTATAAAATTTTCATAATAAGTAATTAATTGTTTATTAGATATTATATCATAAAAAAATGCACAGGTAGCATTATTATTCCATTTAGCATATATGATTCATCATAAATTATTATTTTCTTATGTATTGACACAAGTATAACTATATTACTAGATATGGTTTTACTTTATTAAGTAATAACACCTCTTTATTAGTATCCTTATTGCTACAACTAATAAATCCATTCATAAGATTCGGCCCATCATCTATAATTATGGAATGCTTTAAAAATAAATCTTCAAAAACATTCTTAAAATTTGTAAAATCACTTTGGATTCTTTAACTGTACAATCTCGTCGTTTGAAGAAGGATTCATCATAATATATTTTTTCTCACCATTATTTGTAACAAAAGAAAAATAATAAAATCTATGTGGCACAAATGTATCTTTGATATTATTGGATCTAATTAGTATACTATTATCGGAATATGATTCAAATTCAACAAAATGATCTAATTCATTTTTATATTTGTTCTGTACAATAGTTTTAGCTTCAACATAAGTATACTTTGGCAACAACGCAAAAGATACAATAATTAAGAGAATATTAATTGTTACTATTTTCTGTATTATTTTTTTTGGGTTCTTGCTAGATAACTTATTATAAAAAACAGACTGCAATATTAAGAATGATAAAATATATGTAGTCGGAAATATAGAAGATCCTATAAAGAATTTTTTTATAATGAATAACATCATAGTTAATTCAATTGCTCCAACGATGGTACCGATTATTTTTAATTTCATTATTAACACCTTCCTTATTTCTTTCATTTATTTTCTTAATTTATGATAATTATGGTATTATTAAATATATATTATTAGTCTAAATTATATAAAGTTTGTACTTGCTTTTAAGACTTCTATAAATTATAGAACTATTACATATTATTCAAAAAATCCTAATCTTGTTATAAAAGGATTTATTATCATTAGTACGAATGACAATAATACCATTTTACTGAAAACATTTCTTAGGATTCTATTTAATTTAGGATAACTTGTTTTACTGCTATAATTTCCTATGGTTAAAAAAGCTAATGTAACAGCAACATCTATAATTTTAAAATATAGTGCATTTGTTATTCCAACTTGTTTCATAAAAAATGAACCTAAATAAACATCTCCTATTGTAAGCGCAAGTAATATCCCAACAACTACGACACCAATACTAAATATAGATATAAGTTTTATAATTGTAAACTCATTACCAATATTAGTCATATCCGATTCTTCAGTATCTTCTACATCCTCATACTTATGCTTATAATAGGCATAGCAAGAATGATTAATAATAAACATTAATAATATTATTATAGTACATAATTTATAAGCCTCTATTGGATATATATAAGTAATTAAAGCTAAAATTCCAATCAAAACAAAGATGATATTAATTGCAAGTTCGGATGATTTTTGACTTATCTCAAAGAATCTTTCATCATAAGTTTGTTCAAAGCGTTTTTTACCATTATTATTTTTATAGGTATTCCTATTTGGGAAATATGTTATTAACCCCGCTATAATAAATCCTAACCCTATAGCAAACATTAAATTATTATTAAAATAATATTTACTTGAAAAGACAATTGGTAATCCTAAAACAATTTCAAATATAGACATATAATATCGTAGTACATAATTTTTTGCGAATTTTTCCATGATTCATTCCTCCTCAAAGATAAATACCTTTTCAATTACTGTATCAAAAAACTTAGCAATTTTATGAGCAAGTAATATTGATGGATTATATTTTCCAGTCTCTAATGAATTTATTGTTTGCCTTGAGACAACAAGAATGTTTGCTAATTCTTGTTGTGTTAATTCATTTTTTTCTCTTAAAAATTTAACTGTATTTCTCAATTTTATCTCCTTTTATCTAGCTTCCTTTACACCTATTATATAATTTATTATTTGTTTATCAAGCTAACTTGACAAACAATGCTTTTTAAAACTAAATAAAATACCGAGAATAAATAAATCATTATAATAATTTAATTGTGTTTGTTATGGTAATGATTAGCAAACATATAAGAAATAATCATGATAGTTGGCATAATTGCTACTCCTACAAAAACACCTAATAAATCATCATTTTCAGTAACTCCTATGGCAACTGCTAATAATAAAGTTAAAACAATACTAATATTAAATGTGATTTTATAGGTACTGCTTTCAGTTTTAAGTATAACTAATTTTTTTCTTTCATCATCGTCCTGAGCATCCTCTTTTGCACACTTACTATCTAGCCCCCTATATATTTGCGAAATACCAATTAATGCACAAATAATAGCGAATAAAATACTCTTACCATTTCTTATTGAATTCATATCATTCCAATTATTTACCAATAGTATAATATAGACAACTGCTAATAAAAGAAAAAAAACACCACTCCAAAACCCTTTTTTATTATATATTTTTTTATTCATTTTTTAAATTTCCCTCCAAATCATATAATTCATCTATCTTATTTCTATAATATTTTATACAGCCTTATAACACAAGATAAAAAGCATGAACCATCTGTTTGGTGACATAAAAATAAATATATAACTACTTAACACTATAGGGTAGTAGGTATGATATATATCGCAAAATATACTTTATACTTTACCTCACTTTAAAAATTAAAGAGTGGTTACTACTATTGATTTTATACGTTTTTTCTTATAAACAAAAAACAATGTATAAGCACAAATGCACATAATCACGCAAGTTATAAATGCAACTGGTGTTGAAATATCTGCTGTCTTTCCAATAATTACGTTTGCTCCTGCAGCAGTTAGATCGCCAAACATAGCAAACACTGATAAAAGAGTTGCCCTGTCAGTAGTCCCTATAGTTCTATTTTGAATATCTAAAACCATAGGTGAAATTATTGCTGCACTGCCACATATAATAATTATTGAAAATATAGTTAATACATAATTGGATGTAAATACAAGTGTTGTACAACATGCAGTAATAATTATATATAAAATTTGAATACTTCTATCTGTACCAAACTTAATACTGAATTTATAAGATTTAATTGAGATTAATCGGACTATTTGCATAACAACTGCCAATATACCAAAAAATTTAATGTTTATTCCACTTCGAAGATATTGTGATTGATTTAAAAATACACTTACTACTTGAACTACTTCATTTATTAAGGCAAAAGAAATTACCAACATTATAATACTTTTGTTTTTGAATGCTGTTAATAAACTCTGCTTAAATTTAGGCTTTTCTTTGATCTTAACATCAATATCTTTTAAAAATAAAGTTAATACTGCTGCTATACCATAAGGTATAATAGTCCAAAATGCAGTAGTATCCATGGATTGTCTAATAAGTATTGAAAACATAATCGAAGCTATTAAATAACCACCAGTTGAAAATGCATTATATCTCCCAAATATTTTTTCACTTTCCTCTTTCTTAATTGACGAATATATTAGAGCAATATCACAACCTGAAATTCCGGCTAAAGATACTGATAATAGTACTCGTTCTAAAAAAAACATCCCAAAACAATTTGCTTTATAGAAAACTATTTTCGATATAAAAAATATAAAATTTGAAATAACAAGTGTTCTCTTGTATCCAAATCTATCTGCAAACCAACCCCATGGAACTTCAAAAATAATCATTAGTATCCATGATATAGCCTCTATTAAAAACATACTAGACAAAGATAGGTTTCTGTTTTGCCTATACAATGTGGCAATAGGGCCATAAAAGACGAACCCCTGTAGGAATACAATCATGTACATTAAATAAACGTTTAGTTTTTTATTGATTTTTAATACACCTCCAAAGTTACACGACGAAAAAACTTGCTACTTTATTGTGTATTAAAACCTAAAACCCGCTTATATTACTCGAGTTGTTAATCTGTAATACTATACCAAATGATGAATTAAAATACAACTAATAACAATGAAATAAGACCAACATTATACAATATTAAATTATATATTAGATATATCTAATCCGTTTTTGTAATATATATAAATATGAAGCTATTAATTATTTAGTACAATTCTTTAAGGGGGCGAATTATATGAAAAAAATAGAGAATTTTACCCCAGAGCAATTGGTTGCGCTATCATCCGCAATAGGGATTTTACTTAGTCGTAAGTTTAGTATTACCGAAAGAATTGTTATAGCCAGTTTTATTTCTGGTATATCTCAGTCAATTTTTATAACTGTAGCTGATGAAAATCTCATAGAAAGTTTAGATAATAATAATCAATCTGAAAAGAATAAAAATAGTAATTTAAATAGCAGTATTGAAGATTTACACAAAGAGATAGATGAGTTAAAAAAGCATATTAAACATTTAGAAGATAATATGAACTTTTAAGTCCTCCTAAAACATTCCTGTTGTATTCATTAATAATCACTTCCTAAACTAATTTCATCCAGAAGTAAAGACATGCTATTCTTTAGTTATAAAATTATCCTTTGAATAAGACTAAGTTAGCCAATATAACGTTATTTTTGGTTTTATTGCCTATTCCCTAAAATTTGATATTTTAGGTGGCACCACATATTTACATTGTTCTACCGTTTAAAGTTGAACAAATTTTTATATAGAATTTGTATTATTAATAGTATAATTAAGTAAATACTTTATGAAAGAAGGAAAAAGCTATAATGAGACTTTTAATTATTATAATAGTAGCAATTGTATCTTATATTATTTTTTTGAAACCAATGGCTAAAAATTATTATTTTATTTGCAATAGTTGTAATAACAGATTTAAGGTGTCACCAATAAAAATGGCTACTACCACTACTGTACCAAATTTTTATAAACATAAATTAAAATGTCCTTTTTGTGGGAATAAAAACTATATGAAACAAATAAAAGAAGAATAGTCTTTATAAAATCATCTAAAGTTCTGATGATAAAATTAATACTCGTTGATAAATCTTATATTTTATCTGATTATGAAGAATTAGAGTCTGATATATTTGATTCAGAAAAAGTTGAGGATATAAAAAAATATTTATAGTAAAACAAATGAAACAGCTATGAGAAAATTCATAGCTGTTTTTTAAATATATAAAGGAAAAACTAGAAATTTATGGTATAGTAGAAGTTAATTGTACATGATGGTTAGTACTACAGGAAGAATAACTTCAAATATAAAAAGTATGTTAAATTTCAGTACTAACTTACATGTACTAGACTAAAAAAAAAGGAGCATAACCTATGGTAAATTCAATTGTATCATGCAAAAAAGATTTCAATTATCACCATGGAAGTGGATTAAATTTGTCAATATCTAAGGGTGATACAGCAAAAATATTCATATACGGAAAAAATATTGTTAGTATTGACATGTTATCTTGTGTAGATAGCAAATCAGATGGATATAGATTAACATTTTTACCGCAAGAATACACTGAAAGCTTCTAGGTAGTTATATAGAAATATTTATACAAATTTTATAGTAAAAGCATACTACAAATGATACTTATTTTATAAATAAATTTAAAATACCTAATTTTTAAATCAATTACTTATTTTGCTTTACATTCTATATTATAGTAATATATATGTATTACTATAATATTAAAGAGGTGCCTCATGGAAATACAAATAATAAAACGCAAAAAGTCTGTGAAAACTATTATAATTTCTTTTTCTATTCTGTTCGCTTTATATTTAAGTGTATCGATTTATTTTAACAATCGTTTCTATCTTGGTTCAGTAATTAATGGTGTTAATGCATCTGGTAAAACTATAGATCAGGTAGATAAAGATTTATCATCAAAATATGCAACGTATACACTTGAACTTAAAGAACGGGGAGGTGTGAACGAGCAAATTAAAGGTGCTGACATTGGACTTAAATATAATTCAAATGGTAAAATTCAAGTGTTGGAAGACAATAAAAATTCTTTTGGCTGGTTTTATGAGATATTCAACAAAAAAAACTATGAAATAGCCGGCTTAGTGACATATGATGAAAAACTATTAAAAACACATTTTGATAAGCTCTCTGCTTTCGATAGTAAAAAAATTATTGAGCCCCAAAATGCTAACTTTAAATATTCGGATGCTGGCTATGTAATTGTAAAAGAAGTTTTGGGAAATAAAATAAATAGTAAGCAATTATATGCAAATATGGTAAGTACTATTCTAAAGGGAGAAACACAAGTAGATTTAGAAACAAAAAATAGTTATATAAATCCAAAATATACTTCAACTTCAAAAGAAGTTCTAAATACTAAAACTTTACTTAATAAGTATATATCATCAAACATTTCTTATACCTATGCTGGAGGTAAATCAGTTATAGATAAGTCTGTAATAAACAAATGGCTTAAGGTTGACAATAATAATGCAATTATATTTGATCAAGATACTATAAAAACTTACTTAAGTGAATTAGATAATCATTATGAAACTTATGGCAAGGAAAGAAGATTCACTACCTCTTTAGGAACAACCTTAAATGTCAGTGGCGGAGATTTTGGATGGAAAGTAGAACGAGCAGGAGAAGTAGGTGATTTAATTGTCTCTATAAAAAATGGAAAAACCATAGCAAAGGAACCCCGTTATACTGAAAAAGGTTTAAATCATGATCTTAATGATATAGGAAATACTTATGTTGAACTTAATCTTACAGCACAGCATTTGTGGTTTTATAAGAATGGTAACCTTATTACAGATGGGGACGTCATTACTGGTAAACCAACTAAAGATCGTATAACACCAACAGGTGTTTATAAACTAAAATATAAAGCAAAAAATGCAACATTAAAGGGAGAGGGTTACAGCACTGCTGTCAGTGTTTTTATGCCTTTTAATGGTGGAATTGGTATACATGATGCAACTTGGCAAAGTAAATTTGGAGGACAGCTATATCTTACAAAAGGTTCTCACGGTTGTGTAAATTCGCCACCTGCACTAGCTCAAAAGATATATGATAATATAGATGCCGGTACTCCAGTTGTTTGTTATTAACAGTAGTTTAATAGTAGTAAGCATCAACTATTACCCATATTTCTATGATCTTTATAATATAAAGCTCTAATTAAAATATTTTTTTATTATCTCAAGTATCCCCCTATCATTCATAGATATGGGGGTACTTGATTTAATTTCATAACAACATTTTCTTATATACATACTTATTTGAGTTAAAAAGTTATATTTTATTATGCTTTTTAATATACATTATACAAAATAAATAAAATAGGTGGTGTATTAGGTGTCAGTAATCGAAATTAAAAAAGAAACTCCAAATAATATTAATGAGTTAGTTAAAATGGCAGATGATAAAACCAATTGGAGAAAAAGACTTGAAGCAGTAAATGAATTGAAAAATTGGAAATGTCAAAAATCGCGAGATGTATTAACAAGATTAGCAATGCATGATTTAGTATTTAAAGTTAAAGAGGAAGCTCTCCGGGCTACTCAATCCTTAGGCATAACTAAGAATGGTAAACGGTTAAAACTCGGCAAACCAAAGGCTCACTTAATAAAAGACATAAATAAAAAACTATATAATGTAGATAATGAAATAAACGAAAGTTTTGAAATAACTAAGTTTAAAGAGAAATTTAAGAAACTTTATCCTGAACCATATGATGTATATGAAGGAGATAAAGGAAACAGTTTTGATGAATGGATTTTAAATGTTTTAAAAAATAAACCCAAAAGCAAGCCTACAAACAAATAATTATTATCTAGAATATTTAGTAGAATAAAGCGAGGCAAAGTATAAATTATACTTTGCCTCGCTTTGATGATTTTCAAATTAAAAAGTGGTTACTACTAGTCAGATATAATACTAATGAATTGTGAATATACTTAATTTATGGTAATTATGGTATAATAAAATACAGGCGTCTTTTAGCGAAAAATATACTCTAAGCTCTAGAATAGTCTATTAATATTCGCTACCAGTATCCCCTATTCATTACTAGTATTAATTTAGAGGGTAGCAGTTAGTTTTTTTAAAATGGATAAGAGGTGGTGCAATTATGGAAACAGAGGTATCAAAGTCAGCAATAAGTCCAATAAAAAAACGCAAGAAAATTGTTTTATGTATTATAATTTCTTTTTGTACCTTGCTTATTATATACTTTGGGATGGTAATATATTTCATGAATCATTTTTATTTTGGTTCTACAATAAATACCATTAGTGTTTCGGGGAAAGTTGTAAAGGATGTAAATGAACAAATGGCATCTCAGATTAAAATATATCAGTTAAAAATAAAAGAACGAGGCGGTATAAATGAGAAAATTAAAGGAGAAGAAATCGGCTTAACGTATAATATGAATGGTGAAGTTAAGCAGTTTAAGGATAAACAGAATCCTTATAAATGGATTTCAGCAGTTTTTAATCCAAAAGATTCTAAAATGATAGTAGGAATTAAATATGACAAAAATTTATTAAAAGAACAAGTGGATAACCTCTCTTGTTTGGATAGCAGTAAGTCAATTGAACCTAAAAATGCTAGCTATAAATATACGGATAATGGTTATGTAATTGTCAATGAAATCATTGGAACCAAAATAAATAAAGGAAATAAAGACATTTTATATAATTTTGTGAATGATGCAGTTAGTAAAGGTGAAACAACAATAGATTTGGAGTCAATTAATTATTATGTTAAACCACAATATACTTCAAAATCTCCAAAGGTCATTGCCACAAGGGACAGGCTTAACAAATATGTATCTTCAAAGATTACATATACTTTTGGAAAAGCTAAAGAAATTTTAGATGGTTCTACAATAAATAAGTGGGTTACAGTTGATGAGAATAGTGAAGTAACATTTAATGAAAAAGAAGTCGAAATTTATATGGATGCACTTTCCAGTAAATATAATACAGTTGCTAAGATGAGAAGTTTTGTTACATCATCAGGAAAAGCAATTAATGTTGGTGGCGGTACTTATGGCTGGGCCATTAATAAGGTTAAAGAAACCCAAAATTTAATTTCGATCATAAAAAGCGGGAAATCTATAGCAAAAGAACCTACATATTATCAAACTGCATTATATCATGGCAAGGATGATATTGGGAATACCTATGTAGAAATAGATCTTTCAAAGCAACATTTATGGTTTTATAAAAAGGGAGTGCTGATAACACAAGGGGATGTTGTTACAGGTAATGATGGATCTGAGAAGACTAGAACACCAGACGGCATTTATATGGTCAATTATAAAGAAAGAAACGCAACTCTTAAAGGTGAAGGTTATGCTTCTCCTGTGAATTTTTGGTTGCCTTTTAATGGGAACATAGGAATTCATGATGCAGGCTGGCGAGATACGTTTGGGGGGAACCTGTATAAGACAGGCGGATCTCATGGTTGTATAAATTCACCATACGAATTAGCAAAAACAGTATTTGATAATATAGAGAAGGGTACTCCCGTTGTTTGTTATTATTAGTAGATAAATTTTTTATTTAAAAACTTCTATTGTGCCTAAAACTAGCACAGATAACCACAAATACAGTGTTTTCTACTTTGGTAATTTATCATATAATTTTGTTTTATTTTTAATAAATATGGTAAAATAAAAGATATCAGTATATAAAGGGAGTATTCTAATGATGAAAAAAATTAAGTTGTTTCAACATGGTTCAATAGGGACCTTAATGACCGGATTATTTGAAGGAAGCTTATCAATTAAAGAATTATTAAAACATGGAGATATGGGTATTGGAACATTTGATGAATTAGATGGAGAACTTATTGTGCTTGATGGAATAGCTTATCAATCACGTCAAGATGGTGTATTTTCTATTGCTAGTAATGATCAAAAAGTTGCTTATGCACTGGTTGGTAGCTTTCAAAAAGATGAGACAATTACCTTTAATAACAGATTATCTGCAGCTAAGGTAAAAGAAAAAATTTTAACACATTTGGACAGTAGAAATACTTTTTCCATGTTTAGAATTGATGGAGAATTTGAAAATGTTCATGTTAGGACAGTTGTAAAACAAGAAAAACCTTATCCAAGATTAATTAATGCGACTAAAGATCAACTAGAATTTAGTATTGATAAATGCACAGGTACTATTGTTGGTTTCTACATTCCAGAATTGTACTTAGGAATATCAGGTTCAGGCTTTCATCTACACTTTATTAATAATGAAAAGAATTTGGGAGGACACTTATTAAATTTTACACTGAACTATGGTAAAATTAAATGTCAGATAGCAGAAAATATAGATCTCCATTTTCCTTTAAATGATTCTAATTTCATGAAAAAAGAATTTAATTATGGAAATTTAAAAGATGAATTTTCTTCTTCAGAAAAATAAATTTTATTCAATCTAAAAAAAAACCGTTTAAGATAATATTATATTATCTTAAACGGTTTTTTTAAATTAATCATTATTTATTTATTAATTTAATTATTTCATCAACACCCTTCTTGTACCCTCCCGCTTCTCTAAGTGATTTGCCAATCTTTTCACTATTTATTCTAAAGCTATTATCTGTTAGAATCTTACCTACAGACTGCTTTAATGCCCCTGGCGTAACTTTATCTTTTTCAATAACAATACCTGCACCGAGCTTGGCTACTCTCGCTGCTACAAAAGGCTGATCTGCAAATTGAGGGATAAGAATCAATGGAACACCATAATACAAACCTTCATTCGTACTGTTCATACCACCATGGGTAATAAACACATCTGCTTGTTTTAAAATTTCAAGTTGAGATACATAATTACTAACAACAAAATTTGATGGTATATCTTTAAATGAACTAATATCTATATTTCCACCTACAGACATAATAATTTTTACATCCATATTGCCTAAAGCTTTAAAACAACTTTCATAAAACTCAATGGAGTTATTAAATATAGTACCTAAAGATATATATATAATTTTCTTTTGTTATATATCTTTATATATACCTATTCATAAAGTTTTTTATAGGCGTTTCTCGAATATAAAATATCTTTTATTAATTGTCTGATATCAATGGCATAATTTTGTTTATACTATTGACTGCCTCTCGTAACTCAAGGAGATTTTCATTTGATAATTTTTCAAATCTTATTTTCATCAAATCTATAACCTGCTTTTCATATTCATTTAGAAATTGAATTCCTATTTCAGTGATTGTTATTTTTATAGAACGCCTATCTATCAAATCATTAACCCTATCAATATAATTTTTCTCAACAAGTTTATCTGTCAATTTAGTTAATTGTTGCTTTGATACATTTAATTTTGTAGCAATCTCAGTCATTGAAATAGATGGTTCATGTTTCAAAAAATTCAGAAGACCTAATTGCATAGGACCTAAAGAGTTTTTAGATACATTTTCAAATGGTTTTACAACATTTTTAATGATTTGTGGTACTAACTTAAAGAATTCTTTAGCTAATTGATCAATTATTTTTTCTGTCATTTTAACATATATATAGAACTTGTCAAGAAACCTGTTTGTTACAAACATATACAAGGATGCAGACGTAGAAAAAAGAAAAAACACAAACTCTAGTATTTAAACTAAGAGTTTGTGTTTTAATAATATTAACTTGTTTGTTTGCTAAGAATCTTAAGTTCATCTTCAATATAATTATTTATCATTTGTAATGCATTTTCATTAATATATTTGATATCTACCAAATCTTTATCATCGATAACAATATCATTTTTCCATACACTATATAAATCTATTTTTACAAAGTTAAAATATTCTTCATTCTTGTTATACAATTCTTGTAAATCTTCATCGTTAGGAAAAGCCCTAATAGAATCATATTGAAGTAATATATTCATCATTTCATTTGGGCATAAATCAAAAGTTTCTTCAATACCTACAGTTTTAGTTTGCAATACTTTTATTAACTTCACTAAATCTTTTTCTGATAATTCGGATTTAATATATAACTCCTCATTTTCTTTAATACAAGTATGCACTAATTTAAATACACTGACTCTCTTTTCATTTCTTTTCATTCTTAGCCTCCTAAATGATAAATTATAATAAGTTGAATTATACTTTGTATATCTCTCTTTAGTATTGTTTCAAAAATATAGTTAATTATTATATAATATCAAAAATTAGCAAAAAAATGTGTGAATTTTTTGTGTATTTTTTTAATATCCTATTTTGCGTGTATTAGTTTACAGAAGCTGAATCAAAAGCATCAAGATAATTTTTACTTATACCCTCACAGCCACAACTAATCCTGTATCTAAAACATTAACATTATCAACTTTATGGATAGAAATTTTTTAAATCTAATTAGATTTCACAGCAATTTTAACTTAAATTTAACTCCCTATACTTGTGTGATTTCAGTCAGTTATTAGCTATTAGTGTTATTTTTTTAATTAAATTCTTACTAGATTTTTATAAAATTTTACAAGATTCTAATCTACATTTTAACAACAATTTACTTAAACAAATTTTAATAATTCTGTATTAATAAAGATTTTCTTTATGGGAATATATATTAATAGTTTTTTATATTATATGCTCCTTTTTATATATTATTAACTTGAATATAATTTCTATTTCTTATTTAATTTTTATAATTAATGGAAAACTTCAAAATAATGTGGTATTATGAAACAAGCTTGATGGTCTGACCAACAAATTGCAATTGATTTATATTTAAGATATATTGCAAAAATGGGAATGAGGTGATGTTATTGGAAGTGGAGTGGACCCAACAAAGAGTAGCAGATGAAATTATGCAATACAAAGATTTATTAAATGAGGGAATTATAACACAAGAAGAGTTTTCTATTAAGGAAAAAGAACTATTGTTTTATTTAAAATAACAAAATAAATATGCACTAATATGGAGCTTAAACATTGGCTTCTTTTTTTGTTTGGAAAATTAAAATTAATTATTTATCACAAACAATGTTTTTACTAATATTTCCTAAAAAATATTATTTATGAAGCATAAAAAATAAATATATAACTACTTGACACTATAGGGTAGTGGGTGTATATTCTATTTATACTATTAAGTAATACAAAGTAGGTGATTATTTGGCTAATTCAACGCAAATATTAAAAGGTTTACTCGAAGGATGTATTTTAAAAATTGTAAGTACCAATGAAACTTATGGCTATGAAATATGTGAAAAGCTAACAGTGTATGGATTTCAAGAAGTTTCTGAAGGTAGTGTCTATCCTATCCTTATAAGACTGGAAAAGAAAAAGCTACTTTACTCTAATATGATTAAGTCCCCTTTCGGACCAATGAGAAAATATTATTATCTAACTAAAGAAGGAAATACGGAATTAGAAGATTTCATAGCATCTTGGGATAAAATCAAAAATAATATTGATAATGTATTGGAGGGATAATGTATGTTATTAGAATGCCGTCTTAAAGTAACCAGATTTAAACAGCAGAAAAAATTAAATACGTCTAACTTATATTTATATAAAAGCATAACATCATATATACAGAACAGCGAATTAAGAGGAACTGAAAAAGAAGAAATTCTTCAACAGGTAATGGATATGATGCTACAGGCACAAATTGAAGATAAACCTATGACTTTAATAATTGGGAATGATTATGAAGAATTTTGCAACTCAATTATTGATGAATATAGCAGTGATAAAAGTGAGAACTATAGAGTAATAAATTATATACAAAAGAGTTTATTATTTACGATTATACTTTTATTTTTGTTTAGTATGATAAGAAAAATAACTCATCCTTCAATTGATTTAGGTATAACTGTAGATTTCCTTATAACATCGATTGCTATTTCATTTATTATGCTTCCCGCAATAAAGAAGCGTAATCAAGAAAGATCATCATCTCAAGTTTTTTGGTATCAAGAACTATATGCAATGGGTAGCGATTTGAGTAAATCGGATGTATTTAGTTTTTTTATTGCAATATGTACTGTTGGAGCCATAAGGCTCATTCTTCTAAAAATTCTTGGTACTAAAATTTTCACTTATACAATAACACTTTATTCATGCATTCAAGATGTAGGACTAATACTTGTGATAATTATAATACTAGAATGCTATAAGAGAATGTACAATAAAGGTAGATAGCAGCTATCTCTTATATAGTAATATTCTTAATATATGTTATAATATATAGAAATAATAAGTAGGGAGGTATGCACGTTGAATTATGACTTAATAAATTTAATTCAGTTAATGTTTTTTGTAATATGTTTTACGGGTATAATCTCTTATACTGTATTTTCCTATAAAAATCTTAGGCATAAAATTAAAAAAAATGATACAAGAAATATTTTAATTCAGTGGCTTGGATTTATAAAAAAAGTACTTCCAGAAGATTATATAATTTATGAAAAATATGGTATGTGGATATATGTAGAACGTTTGAAAATTGAAATGATGTTTTAACCAAAATTATTCGAGGGAGGATAAATATGAACATCATTTTCAATTTTTTAAGTATTTTATTAAATTCAATTTTTAATTTTACTGGGGATTGGGGACTAGCAATAGTTTTACTTACTGTAAGTGTGAGATTAGTACTTTCACCAATGTCTTTTAAACAAAAAAAATCCATGCAACAGCAACAAAAATTTGCTATAAAAATGCAAGAACTTAAGGAAAAATATAAAAATAACAAAGACAAACTTGATGTAGAACTTAAAAAACAATCTGTCCAAAGTGCAAAAAGTATGATGGGTTGCTTAGTAACGTTGCTCCAACTACCTATATTAATGACTATGTGGAGTGTTTTTAATAAGATCCCTGTGAGCGTGGGTACATACCTTATACCTTGGGTGTCTAGTATTAAGCTCTCAGACAGTTATTATGTTATTCCACTTATATATATGATTGTATCCTTAGCCCCAAGCTTGCTTTCATATGTAACTTTATTGAAAATTGAAGGCCAGGCTACAATTAGCAAGAGTAATATTATAATAATGGCAGTAGTTGGTGTATTAGTTGCTAAAGCAGCACCAATTGCATTGGGGATATACTTGATAACCACTAGTGTGTTCAGCTTTTTAGAAGAGCTTGTTTTTAGAATATATATGAGAAATGTAAAAACTGAAAAGCAATAAATATTAAAGTTAAAATCCTGCTAACTTATTTTATTAGCAGGATTTTTTATGTTTATTGATAAATATCGTAATGCCCTATAGATTAGTTATTGAAAAATGCTATTTCTATTTTATTATATAATTTTGTTTTATTTTTAATAAATTGGGAAAAGCCCTAATACCATCATATTGAAATAATATATTCATCATTTCATTTGGGCATAAATCAAAAGTCTCTTCAATACTTACAGTTTTAGTTTGCAATACTTTTATTAACTTCACTAAAGTTTTTTCTGAAAATTCTGATTTAATATACAACTCCTCATTTTCTTTAATACAAGTATGAACTAGTTTAAATACGCTGACTCTCTTTTCATATCTTTTCATTCTTAGCCTCCTAAATGATAAATTATTATAAGGTGAATTATACTTTGTGTATCCCTCTTTAGTATTGTTTCAAGAATATAGTTAATTATTATATAATATCAAAAAACATCAAAAAATGTGTGAATTTTTTGTATATTTTTTAATATGCTATTGTGCGCTTATTAGTTTATAGAGACTTAATAAAAAGCCTATGTAAGATTTAGTAGATGATTTCTGTATTGTGAACTATAACCTAGATATTAGACACTATAGTAAAGTAACTACTATCTAGGTTTTTTAGTAAGAAGAAACTTTTCAAGTTTTTTCTATGTCCTTCTTAAACATGTGTTACATTCACTTTTATGCTACTAGTCATTATTTAAAAATAAAATCCTACTGCAATATCTATATTCTTTGCTTTTTTTAATGAGGCAGCTAATTTAGGCAATAAATAATCCCTATCCCCTGTATAGCAATTTAAATCGTAATCGAGTAATCTTAATTGTTTAAATTTAACACTCTAAAAGCACTATTTCTTAAAGCTTAAATTTATTAAGCTCTTCTGTTAATTGTATTGCAGAACTTGTAAGATTTTGAGCGGTATTAGCTACTGAACCTGCCGAGTTCTTCATTTCCTCAGTTGAAGCCGCAATTTCTTCAGCTGAAGCTGAGTTTTCCTCAGATACTGCACTAGTACTTTCAATCTTTAATATTACTGGGTGTATATCATTGTTTAGTTTACTGATACCTACTGAAACTTTCTGTATATCAGGTAATATAGTCTCTACAGAAGTTACAATAGATTTAAATGAGGTTAAAGCAGTATTAATTGTTATTACTTCATTCCCTAGCTCAGCATTAACATCACCAGTAGTTTTTACCAAGCTTGATGTTTCTGCCACTACACTTTTTAATAAAACACTTATAGTGTCTGAAGATTGTTTACTTTGTTCCGATAACTTTCGTATTTCATCAGCTACTACAGAAAATCCTCTCCCCGCTTCACCGGCCCTTGCTGCTTCAATTGCAGCATTAAGCGCAAGTAAATTTGTCTGCTCAGAAATGTTGTTTATTAATCCCGTTATATCATTAGCTTGATTTATACTACCCTCAAGTAGTTTTATTTTAGTTACTACTTCATCAAAAGACTTATTAATATTATTTAATGATAAAATAAGTCCTTCAAGTTGTCCATTACTTGTACTTGCCATACTACCAATACTTCCTGCTGTATTACTAACACTACCTGTTAGAGTTACAAACCTCTCTAACTCATTACTAAATTCTTTAATAGCTTCATTTACAGAGACTAATTCACCTGCCTGTGAAGTTGACCCAATGGCAACTTCATGTATAGCCCCAGCCACTTCTAATGAAGATGCTGACATTTCTTGTGAAATGGCAGATAGTGTTGATGATTCTTCGTAAGCACTGCTTGCAACAATTGTTATATTTCTTAATAAACCTGCCACAGAATTCCTCATGGTATGTAATTGTTTATTAATATTACCAAATTCCGTATTTGAAGAAGTATCTATTTCTGCAGTGAAATCCCCTTCAGCTATGATTTTTATAGTACTTGTCATTTCCTTTAATAATAACTTTAATTCATGAACAAATACTATAGATATTGCTAGTAACAATAAAACAGAAATAATAGAAACTATTATAAATGCACTACTAGAAGATGCCGAAACATTTTTATAATTAGTAGTTTCAGTTGCTATAATAGATTTTTCATTTGCTACAGTATTCTTTATATCATTAGTTATGGACGCACCGATAGTTTCAAACTGATTTGATTGCTCAAGTGTAATTTCAGCCCCTGCTTTTCTTTTATTCGCTACATCAGTATATACAGCCATATAACTTGTATAATTGTCTTCTATCTGTTTTACTGCCGATGCTTCACTAGTGTCTAGATGCGTACCCTTTATTTTTGTAAAAGTGTCTTTTATCCTACTATCAGCATTTTTAACGTTATTTATCTGAGCATCTGAGTAAGGTCTGTCAATAACTTTTGTTATGTAATTTCTTAATTCGTTAAAGGTACTGTGCATATCACCATATGTTTCTATAGTTACGACACCCTTTGAACTCAGGTCATCATAATATTAATTAAGCTTTGCAGAAGACACAAAACTTATAACACCCACTGCGCCGAGTGCAACAAATGCTACCAATATAAGTGCTATAGTTCCCTGGACCAATTTTACTTTTTTTCTTAATTTCATTTTCTTATCCTCCGTTTAAATTTATTAGTTAGTTTTACAAATTCCCCCTTAAATTATTACTCCTAAAAATATTGCTATTATATTATCTATATTTTTAAAAATAACTTTAGCTTTTTTTGTTGAAACTTGCTTAATTTTATCATTTATTAAAATTCCACCTTTAATAAATCCAAATTGAAAGTAACACAATAACTCTTTAAATTTTTATGTTAACTTAATATTTTAATTTATATTTTTTACCAATTCCAAAATTTTCGCATACATTATATAGTCATGAGGAATGCATATGACTTTAAATAAAAAGCCAAAACAGATATTAGATTATATTTAAGTCCAATTAAGAAGGCCATTTGATAATTAAATTTGGTATGCTAGTTAAAATATTCGCTTGAAAGGGGTCAGTAATGAATTATAGGATGTTTGAGGTATTTAGAGCCATTATAAATATTTTTCTGATTATAATTATAATTTTGAGTCTAGATGATATAATATACGATATTTATGCTAATATAAAAAGAAAATCGAAATTAAAATCAAAATTAATAAAGATTAAAGATCTAGATAGTATTCCACCAACATTAATTGCAATTTTTGTTCCAGCTTGGCGCGAGGAAAAGGTTATATCCGATATGTTACAAAATAATTTATCCATGATTAATTATTCAAAATCTTTTTATCATATTTTTGTTGGAGTTTATCCAAATGATCTGGAAACACAGGCAGCTATTCGCCCGCTTCTTTCAATATATAAAAATCTACACATGGTTATTAATTATATAAATGGTCCTACGACTAAAGCAAATAATATTAACAATATATATGCTAATCTTAAAATTCATGAAGAAATTACAGGTATAAGTTTTGATATTGTTATCATTCATGATTCGGAGGATATAATTCATCCGACCTCATTAAAATTGGTTAATTTTCTAATACAATCAAAAAAATATTCCGCTGTTCAGTTGCCGGTTTTCCCATTACAACCATATCCAACTCTAAAAAAATTTTTTATAAATTTAACAAGTGGTACCTATGCCGATGAGTTTGCAGAAAATCATTTTCGAACTATGGTTGCTAGAGAAAATGCTAACTTGATTGTCCCATCTGCTGGAACAGGTTTTGCAATCTCACGTACTGCTCTATATAAAATAGAAGAGAATAGAAGTGATCATTTGATATTAAACCAAAATAGTCTAACAGAAGATTATGAATTATCTTTATATATGCAGAAAATGGGAATAGATGTTCATTATTTTTTACAAGGATTAGAAAGAGTTTTATCAAATAGTAAAATAGTTAAAGAATATATTGCTACACGTGAATTTTTTCCAAATACATTACATGAAGCCGTTAAACAAAAGGCTAGGTGGATCTATGGAATTGCATTTCAAAGTGCAAAATATATTAAGCTTAAAGACTATAGTCCTTCTCAAAAATATAGCATAATTCATGATTGGAAAGCTAAGTATGCAAACATAATTATAGCTCCATGCTACTTTATTATTTTTTATGTCATATTAGCTTATATTATATCATTACCAACACTTGTTTCATATAAATCTCTAGGTTGGTATTTGTCATTAGTACTTACCATCATGGCTTTTGAAAGGCAAATAATGAGAGCTATGGCCCTTAAAAATGTGTATGGTTGGCGTTCCGCAATTTTAAGTAACTTTCTTTTGCCTATATTGCCAATTCGGTTTACTTGGGGAAATATTATTAATTTTCTAGCTACCCTTAGTGCTTGGAGAATTCATCTTTTTGGTAGTTCAAAAACAAAGTCGAAATGGGCAAAAACAGAGCATAGTTATTTACCTAAAGACATGTTGGAAAATTACAGGGTAAAACTAGGAGACTTGATACTACAAAAGGAATTAATTGATCCTCTAAAGTTACAATCGATTTTAAATTCAATGAACGATGATTCTAAACAGTTGGGAGAAATCCTAATTGAGGATAAGATAATATCAGAAAAAGATTTATTATCAGTTTTAGCCGAATTATTAGGTACAGGTTATCTTGAAAATATTGACAAGTTAATTGATCCGGTTTTAGGTAATATTTTTTCTAAAGATTTAGCATTTAAATTTAATGTTATCCCATTATTAATGTGGAGAGACAAAATATTGTTAGCCTCGTCCCAAATTATTGGAGATGATGTCCAATATGAAATCGAACAAAATATTGGTATTAAACCACTAGTAATCTTAGTCCCTAGTGCCGCAATTAAGGAGGCACTACAGTCATTATATTTAACTGATTTAGATATATCTAAATTGTTAAATACTAAAAGGATAGGAGAACTATTGATAGAGAACAATTTAGTTGATCTGGATCAATTATTGCAGGCATTTAAAATTCAAAAAAACACAGGCGAAAAATTAGGTGAAATCTTGGTCAAACTTAATGTAATAACCAATAATCAACTTCAAGAAATTATTACTTCATATAATTTAAATAACTATACTGAAGGCGCATCTATTGTCAGTGACTCCTCTAGCAGTGTTGAACAAGCTGAAATGTAAACTATATAAAGCCTTAATCAATGGAACTTGTATTATCCAATGATTAGGGCTTATTTCATGAAATGATTCACAAGATGCAAATTTTTTTTTCATATAATCTTCTACAAATTTAAGAGCTTTATTAAGAAGAGTAGTAGTATTTTTATCTTTCCTAGGACTACCATTAATTGCTATTAATTTCATTTATATTACCTCCATATTATATCTAACAGTATAATATTAGATGATAGTGTAGTTTTTTACAAATACATACTTATTAGTATCATAGTATCTATTTACATACTAATGCTTAAAATATCAGTTTATCATTATTGTTTCTTTGACTCTTAGCTAAGGCAATAGTAGTATAATTGAATAGACATTTTAAAAACCATTTATTTTATGGTAAAATGCGATTACCTTCCAAGCAAAAGCTTTATATCAAAATCTTCATTTATATTGGCTCAAGTAAACCCACTTATATTAAGTTTCAAAGCCACTAATATTCAAATAAATATTAGTAGCTTTATTTACATTAATAATTATTAATAAAACTATTCTTTATTTCATCGAGAAGAGGTGTGGTTCCTGTAAATAATCTTGAACTATCCTAAGCGATTCACCAAATCTTTGATAATGTACAATTTCTCTTTCTCGTAAGAACTTTAAAGGTTCTAATACATCAGGATCATCAGCCAAATTTATTAAATATTCATAGGTTGCCCTTGCCTTTTGCTCAGCTGCTAAGTTTTCTGTAAGATCTACAATGGGATCACCTTTAGATTGTATATATGCCGCTGTAAATGGAGATCCTGAAGCACTTATGGGGAATACTCCTGTACCATGATCAACATAATAGCCTGCCATGCCTCCTTTTTCAATTTCTTCAAGACTAGCCCCTTTCATTAGTTGCCTAACCATAGCGCCAACCATTTCTAAATGAGCCAATTCTTCAGTTCCAATATCATTTAATGTAGCTATAGCTTGAGGCGTAATCATAGAGAATCTTTGAGTTAGATATTTTAAAGAGGCTACTAATCTAACATTTTTTATTACAGTCTCTTGAGGTACACAATCATTTGATGTTGAATATTTTTCAATTTTATGTCTATTTCTGTATTCCATTTTTACCCTCCATTTAACATACTCTATATTACTTTATTCAATAATTTTAATTAAGTTCATAAAGAATGACAGTAAACTTCAATTGAATAATTTGATCTTTATATCTAGTTATATGGAAATAGGATAGGTTCTATTTTTTTTATAAGAATAAAATATCCAAAAAATAAGAAACATGACCCTCCCTTAACAAGAAGGTCATGTTTCTTATTTTATTTTATTTAATATCCAACTTGAAAATTTTGTTGAATAACCTAGTGTTTTAACTGGGCAAGCATCTACACAGTGACCACAACCAACACAACGAATGTTTATTACTGCATCGCCCTTTTGAGCCTTACTCTTAATATCAATGGACATTGGACACGCTAAATTACATTGGCCACATTGTATACATTTAGACTTGTTTGTAATAATTCGTTGACCAGCTATTTTTCCAAGGAAAGATAAGACTGTCCCTAATGGACAATAATAACAATAACCTCTACCAATAAAAGCTACCCAAAAGAACATCGCTATTAGAAGTTCTGTAGTGAGATACTTATAATTTTCAATTTTACTAATCATCTGAAAATTTCCTGTTATTGGTTTTCCTAATAACAACAAAATCCACCAAACAGTAAAAAATACTGAAATCAATAGAAATACCCATCTTAAAATCGAAAAAATTTTAATTACTATTGGCTTCGGTTTTTTATTTTTCCCAATGAGAGGAATTACCGGATCAAATACTTCCGAAGCAAACCCATTAAACAAACATAGAGTTGAACATTGCAAGCGTCTACCAAATACTAATGTTCCTACTAAAACAACAATGCTGACGCAAAAATAAAATATAAGAGCAGCTGATATACCAGCTTCTCCCCAAACTCCATAGCTACTAAGATAAAAAGACGATTTCGGAAATAGCAGCTGTAAAGGTATTGTTGTCCATGGCAATGGCATAGCAAAGAAATATAATTCTTTGTTATTAAGGAGTATAGGAGCAGTAATATGTACAATTAGTGCAGAAACTATAAATCCAATTAGGTTTCTTTTTCTCATTACTGACCTTTTAGAAGTTCCGATAATTCTAATTGTAAGAAAACTGCCAATAATTATGAATAAAGTCTTTATCCAGTTTTCATAAAATTGCCAGAGCCACGTTATAAATGACGCTACTTTGGGTGTGGCTCTACTTACATATCCATAATTTAATCCAGCTATTAAAATGCATAAGATTATATATATCCAGAGAATGGCCTTTAGAATTTTAAATTCAATATTTTTATTAGCTTCCATCAATTTCTCGCCCCCTTAAATATCAATGAAATTAACTTAAGCATTATTTTTTCATATCACATATCCTTTTTATTTAACTCATTTAACATACTAGTACTTGTTTAGAGTTAAAATTGTTTTTCTTAAAGTCAGCATTTAGGGACTCAAATTTTTGTGGTATAACCTTAATTACATATAAATCTATAGGCAATTTTTCTAATACACTTAATTCAATCCCTTTTGATTTAAATACTTCAAAATATTCCTCATTAAATAAGGGTACTATTTCAGCTAACCCTAATATTTGTAACCCTTTTACATCTTTCATACTTTTATAACTATCAGCGATACTTATAGATACAGTTTTATTTTGAAGAATCCCTTTGAATTTCATTCCTCCCTCTGTAATTATATAGAAATTACCCTTATAATATTGATACTCTATTGGTGTACATCTTACGAACGTGCCTATTCCTGTTGCTAATGCACAAGTATTATGATTTATTATAAACTCTTCAATTTCTTTCACAAGTAAATTATTAGGCATTTTTAAATTAGATGTTTTCATGACTTTTGTGAATTTTTCAGCCACCGCTATTACATTTTCTGTTTTAAAATCACCACAATCTTTAAATGGCATACCTAATTTTTTACTAAACATTTTAACTGAATTATAATCTTCTTGAGATAGTTTATTAAGTCGTAATTCTCCTTCTACAAACTCAGAAATATCTTCAGTTCGTTTTAATAATGCAGCAAATTCCATTAATTGTTTTGGAAAATCAAAATTAGATATTCCTACACCTATAATACCTATTTTTTTAATGCTAATCTGCTTTTTAAATTCATTCACATAAGATTTAATCATTTTTGCAGTGTCATAAGCATAAAACCCAAAAATAAAAATAATATTTTGATAACATTCTAAGTTTTGGGGAGCTTTTTCTACAGTACATAATTTAGTATTGCCAAGTATATAAGCTACAATCTCTGCTGTTTTTTTTGAAGTACCATACTTACCTTCATAAATTATTAATGTATTTAACATAACCATCCTCCATTACCTTACTTATTTTCTAAATAGTTATTTTTATAACTATCTTTACTATATTATACACTAGCTATTCCAACTACTTTAAATACTATTTTAATAAACCTTCTTTATTAAGGTACTCTTTTGCAACTTCTAAGGCTGATTCACCTTTTACATTAACCCTGTAATTCATATTACTCATTTCACTGTCTGTAATCTTGCCCGCTAATTTATTTAATGGCTCGCTAAGCTCCGGATAATTCTTAAGTGTTTTCTTAAGCATAAGTGGTGCACCTTGATATGGTGGAAAAAATTGTTTATCGTCTTTTAATACTTTCATATTATATTGTGAAAGTTCACTATCTGTAGAATAAGCATCCACCAAGTTAATATCTCCAGCTTTTATGGCAGTATAACGTAATTTAGGTTCCATAGTTTTTATATTATCAAAATTCAGTCCATAAATCTTTTGAAGACCTTTATAACCGTCTTCCCTATCCGTAAACTCAAGTGTAAATCCTACTTTAACTTTATCCTCTACATTTTTTAAATCTGACATATTATTAAGGTTGTATTCCTTTGCAAAACTAGCCGGTACTGCAATAGCATAAGTATTGTTGTACTTCATAGGTTCTAGAAGCTCCATACTAAATTTTTTATCCATGCCAATGTGTGCCTGCGCGTATACCTGATTTGGAATATGGCTTTTTGCTTTCTCTTTTACAAAGGTTTCGAGTGCTGTACCTGTAAATTCTGGATATATATCAATATCTCCTGATTTTAAGGCATTAAAAAGGAAGCTAGTTTTACCCATTCCAGGCTTTAACTTTACAGTAAGGTTAGTTTCATCTTCAATCATTAGTTTATACATATTAATTAATATTTCAGGTTCTGAACCAAGTTTACCTGCAATCGTAATTTCTTTCTTTTGCGCAAAAAAATATGGAGAGATGACAATAGATGCAATAATAATGCTACCTAAAGCAATAGCTATCATTGATTTTTTCAAAGAAACTTTTTCTAGATAGCTAAGCATAGCATCAAAAATAATTGCAAGAAGTGCCGCTGCAATTGCTCCAACTAAAATCAAGTTATTGTCATTCCGATCAATTCCAAGAAGGATCAGTTCTCCAAGTCCGCCAGCACCAATTAAAGCCGCAAGTGTTGCTGTACCAATAACAAGTACCATCGATGTTCTTACTCCCGCCATAATAACAGGCATTGCAATTGGTAATTGAACCTTAAAAAGTTGCTTACGCCTGTTCATTCCCATAGCTTCCGCTGCCTCAATTAATACCGGATCAACCTCTTTTATTCCGGTATATGTATTTCTAAGTATAGGCAAAATAGCATATATAACTAGGGCAATAACAGCTGGCACTTGCCCAATTCCTACAAGTGGAATAAGTATTCCAAGAATAGCAAGCGAAGGTATTGTCTGAAAAATAGCAGCTATCTGTAGTAACGGTCCTGCGAGCCTCTTATGTCTTGTTATATATATACCAAGTGGGACTGAAATAATTACAGCGATAAATATAGCTATAAACGAAATCTGCATATGTTCAAGAAGTGCAGTCCCTAATTGCTGCCTACGTTCAATTAACGTTGAAATTAATGTACTCATGAAAGTTCACCACCTTTTTCAAGTTTAAGCGAAATAAATTTAATTAAGTGTTCATTAGTTATAGTTCCAATAATTTCTCCTAAATGATTAACTGGAACATCTTTCTCATTTCTTAATCGCTTAAGTAAGTTCTCTATAGATTCAGTATCACCAATGCTTATATTCCCATCTCCTGATTTGTAAGGATCACAAAATCCAGCATCTATCATATCCCCTACTTGATAAGGCTTACTAAATATAGACGTGTTATAAACATTACCAGATTGAAAGAAATTTTTAACAAAATCATTTTTCGGGCTTTTCAAAATATTTGTAGGTGTATCACACTGAACAATCTCTCCATCTTTCATTACACAAATCCTATCGCCAAGAGCTAATGCTTCTTGCATATCATGAGTTACAAATACAATAGTTTTTTTAATCTTGTTTTGTAGATTAACAATATCTTGTTGCAATTTTTTACGACTAATTGGATCTAGTGCACTAAAAGGTTCATCCATCAAAAGAATAGCTGGATCAGCTGCTAGTGCCCGAATTACTCCTATTCTCTGCTGCTCTCCACCAGAAAGTTCACTTGGCTTTCTATGACGATATTTATCTGGCTTAAGACCAACACTTTCCAAAAGCGTTGTAATTCTATCCTTAATCTTTCGCTTATCCCACTTTTTAAGTTCTGGTACAATAGCTATATTTTCTTCAATCGTCATGTGAGGAAAGAGTCCAATTTGTTGAAGCACGTATCCTATGCCCCATCGCAATTCATTGATATTATATTCACTTATCTTCTTTTCATTTATATAAATTGTACCATCACTTAAATTTATCAAACGATTTATCATTTTAAGTGTTGTAGTTTTTCCACATCCACTTGGTCCTATAATTACAAAAAATTCTCCTTTTTTAATTTCAAGACTTAAAGAATTAACCGCTCTATTTCCACCAGGATAAATCTTTGATACATTATCAAATTTAATCATATAGTTTACCCCTGCATTCTCTCTTTACAAATTTGTATAACTCTTCAATGCTTTTACTCCCTAATTTCTCAGTAGCTGCTGTAATATTGTAAATCATAATATAACCTCCAATTTTTTTATAAGATATCTTGTAAAATTTTAGAAATGTCTTTACTAGTATATTTTTAATTATGAAAGTAATGCTTTTCTATATCACTTATTTTAGCTACATTTCTTCATCAAGACGTCTAAAGTAATAATCATCATCCGTTTTGACTATAAGGTATGTAAAATTATAGTGGGTTAGTAAATACATTTTAATATAAAATACGATTATTTTCAAGCCATTAATTTGGACCAATTGCAATAACAAGTTGAACCAATTTGTATTATCACTTAAATCGTTGATATTACTTATGCTGCATAAATTATATCTAATTCTGCTTCGAATAGATCTTCAGGGGTCTTATATTTGAGTATACGTCGAGGAAGGGTATTCATCCATTCTTCGATGAAAGAGATATCAGAGGCATTATAATCTGACATACGGTTTCCTTTGGGAATGAAGCGACGAATTAGCCCATTGTGACGTTCGTTAGTACCCTTTTCAAATGAAGAGTAAGGATGAGTGAAATATACCTTTGTATCACTATCATTCTCAAGTGTGGATAGATCAGCAAATTCAGAGCCATTATCCCCAGTGATTGTTTTGAATACTTGGCTAAATTGCTCACCATACAAGTTACTGATGTGTTTGAGCTCACTCATAACTGCGCTAGCTGTTTTACCTGCAATCGAGCGTACAATAGCGTTCCTAGTTTTACGTTCAACAATAGTCAAAAGAACACAGTCATTACCTGCTTTTTCTCCAATTACGGTGTCGATCTCCCAGTGTCCAAACTCCTCACGTTTATTTATAGCATCTGGGCGTTCTTCAATGCTTTTGCCAAGATTTTTCTTATGCTTTATAACTGTTGATGGCTTAGTATTTCTACGTAGTTTTATTGGTAAATCAATATTTTTAACGCTAAGTAGACCAAGATCAATATAGTTATACAAAGTTTTAGTGCAGACTATTTCAGAACGTTTAAATAGTCCAGTTTCAAGTGAATTGCCAACACAAGCATCTGGGGACCATGATGAATTTTTAATTTTATCCACTACAAAGTTTATAAATTTACAGCATTCTAACCGCTTAAAGACACGGCAAGAATTTAGACGATGCTTTCTGTAAATGGCTTCACCAGTATCTGCAAGGTACATCTCAACTGGTTTACCTTGTTTAATTTGAGTTGTAGTACCGCGATGTATTTCATTGAGAATAGTGGTTATTGGACGTTCAAGTTCCTTAGCTATTTTATATGGCGAAAAGCCATCTTTAAGCCGAATTTCAATCATAATGCGTTCTTCTAAGTTTAAGTGTTTATTTTTACGTGATTGTGTGTTATTATTTGGGTATTCCATAGTGATTATCCTCCTGTGTGTTTTAGTTTTGGCGATTAAAGCATAACACAGAATTAATCCACTATGGATTTTTTATTGGTTCAACTTCATTTTACAACAAGTCAGCCATTAATTTGCCTTAAAATATAATAATATATTTACTTTAAAACTGTTGACATTAAGATTAAAAAGGTATACATTGTAACAAGCAGTTCAGTTGAATAAAATTTAATTTTGCGCAACTTATATAAATAAAAGGAGAGATTAAAAATGAAAATTACAGCCTTAAAGTTTTATAAGAATGGAGAAATGAGTGAGGCCTTTGCTCTAGGTGGATCTATGAAGAAAGAAGATGTGGACCAAAATAAAATATACCCAGCTAGTTTACAGAATTATTTAATAGACACAGGAAAAGAACTTATTTTAGTAGATACAGGACTTCCAGTTGAAACAGCACCGTTTGAACGAACCGCCAATCAAATGTTATATATGGGAGAAAAAATAGCTGATTTTGTAACAGCTCTAAAAAACATTGGACATAAACCTTCTGATATTGATAAAGTTATAATTACTCACAAACATCCTGATCATTCTGGAGAGCTTAGATTATTTAATAACTCTAAAATTTATATATCTGAAACTGAAGCAAATGATATGAAATTGGATGCAAAAAATATAATCAAAGTTAATTTTGCAGATGATAAATATAAAAACTTTGAAAGTAGTCAAATAATAGCTGATGGAGTTATAATGTTACCTGCCCCTGGTCATACTAATGGAAATTCCATAGTTGTTGTAGAAGATAATGGATTATACTATATGATTCACGGGGATATAACATACACAGATGACGCCTTAAGAAGGAATGAACTCTCCGTTGTATTTGAGGACAAAGACTTAGCCACTAAAAGTTTATCAAAGGTTAGAGAATTTATTAAACAAAATGATACAGTTTATTTATCAACTCATACTCCAGAAGGATTTAATTCTTTGGAACAAAAATTGGTTATGAAATTATAATAAGTTATTAAAGTATTTTAAGTTCCGGTACAGCCGGAATACGTGTAAAAATAGGCCACACAATGGAAACACTATCCATTGTGTGGCTAACATTTTCATTTCACCAAAGCAAAAACCGGAAATTATACGCTAAGGATTTAAATGTCATGAATTTAATCAACCCTTCTGTTTTTATAATAATATTCTTTATCACGTTCATTTATATCCCTTAATACACGGCATGGATTTCCTACAGCAATTACATTTTCAGGAACGTCATGAGTAACAACACTTCCAGCACCTATAACTGAATTATCCCCTATAGTGATGCCTGGTAAAATCACTACATTTGAGCCTATCCATACATCATTACCAATTCTTACGGGAATTGAAAACTGATTACCTGGTCTACGAAGGTTTGCGTCAACTGGATGTCCTGTTGGCGTTATTGTTACATTAGGTGCTATCATTACATGCTCACCTATATAAACATCAATATCATCTACAATTACAAGATTAAAATTAGCATAAAAATGGTCACCAATATGAACGTTTTTACCATATGCCATATGTACTGGTGGTTCAATCCAAATATTCTCACCCATATCACCCAACAATTTTTTCAACAATTTTTTCCTTTCTATTTCTTCACTTGGACGTGTATGGTTAAAATCATATAATAATTCTTTACACTTTTTACGTTCCTCCTCAAGACCTTCCCCTTCATCTATATACAACATACCATTTTTCATTTTCTCTCTTATTGTCATAATAACCTCCATACTTTATAATATTTATTTAATTAACCATTATTAATATAAATCGTGTGCAAAAAACGAATGTACAATTTTAACCAAAAGATTATGATTAAGGCTATAAATGTGGCTATTTTATAACCCTTCATACTTTTGCTTATATTATCCCACAAAACAAGTGAAATTTCCTATATATTTTTCCCAAAATGGGTTCATGAGCACCCTGAAATTACTGTTTGCTATCAAAATGATTATATTGATTTAATGAAAGAATTAAGATTACTAGATACTATAATTTTAAAAAATAATTCAAATTACCTTAGGGGACTTTAGCTATGCTAACGTCCCCTACTTATTGTACCAAGAGCATTTCATATATTCTTTGAAAATATTTTTAACAAACGCAAATAATGATTTGCTTCACGTAGCGTATGGTCACCTAATAATGGTATTATTATAGACTTGATTTTACATTCTATAAGTCCTTGTGTACCTTGAGATTTAAATTTACTTATTTCAATAGTTGCTTTAAGGCTATCATCCGTAACTTTTGAGATTGGGATTGTCATATCCATTGCTTCTTTTGACTCTATTGTCAACTTATCAAACTCATTTCCAAAGTTATTGGCTGTATTTATAAGTTCATTTTCAGTTGGATCAAGAAGTCCACGAATAAATTTTGAGTGTTCAGCCATGATTCTATTCCAAAAGGATTCTTGTTCATACATATCTTTCAACAAGTTGATTTCGGTGCGACTTTGTAGCCTTTGAATTAGCTGAAAATAAAATTTTGCTTCTCTTAAAATATGGTCTATAAGTAAAGGGTAGTTACTTGTAAATATCCTGCAGGATATAACCCCTGACAAAATCATAGTCTTAAACTGAGCTAAGGCTGTAACTAAACCCATTGCCCGCTGGTTAATCATATATACCCTTTTTTCAAGCAAAGGATTACCTGTAATTAATGCATTGCTGCCCATTAGCCCTACTTCTGATTTTGTCAAATTAATTGGAATATCCACTCCGGTAAAATATGCTGTAGCCATCTCAGCTTTTAGTGTGAAGGGTGTTATCACTTCACCAGACTGTAACACACTAGGACTAACAACACCGTTAGAAAGCGATATAGCATCAGCTAAAAGTCTGTCAAACTCTATTCGCAAGTTATTCGCCTGTTGGATATAATTTGAGTCCTTTGGTGTAAAACCTACTTGTAAAAAAAATGAATGTTCTTTCATAATCCTCGCAAAAAAAAGATGTAATTCCAGCGATTGACGTATAAATTCGCTACTAGATAACATATTAAACTCTCCTTAATATAATTATTTGCATTCTATATAATTATATTAAGGAAATTATAAAAGATTACTACTTATTAATTAAGAAGCTTAATATAAATGTAGTTGAATTAAGTAATTACTGTAAAATGCAGTGAATTCTTCTTTATAGCAAAAATACCATAAAATCTTATTTTAATTACATTTATATTTTAAGTTAGTTTACTAATCTTTTAATTTTTTCACTGATTATTGGGTAAAATAACATTAATGTTTTTAGAATAAAGAGAGGAAGGTATCTTATATGGATTTTTTGCAACCCCAAGAAACTCTTACCATCATTCAGTGGATTCTTCGTGCTATTATTGCTTTTTTATTTTTGCTAACTGTAGCAAAACTCTTAGGGCAGCGTACTCTCTCCCAATTAAGAGTACTTGATTTTGTTATTACTTTAGTAATTGGAAATATTATTGCCCATCCGTTATCTGACGCACATCTTGGGTTAAAAGGTTCTATCGTTACAACAACTGTATTAGTTGTCCTATATCTTGGTGGCATATTTGGCCTTCTTAAATTTCCAACTTTAAGAAAACTTATTAATAGTTCTCCAATCACAATTGTCAAGGAAGGAGAAATCCTTTATAAAGGGTTAAACAAAGCAAGAATATCAATTGATGTGTTATTAGAAGAATTACGCGAAAAAAAAGTAGAGGATGTCAAAAAGGTATCGTTAGCAATTTGGGAACCCAACGGAAAAATTTCTGTTTTTTTACATCCAAAATATGAACCGATTACTCCTTCATTGTTTCAAATTGAAACAGAACCTTTTAATTTGCCAAGTACGATTATTAAGGAAGGGAAAATTATTTCCAAGGAGCTAATACAAATTCATAGGGATGAAGGGTGGGTTATTTCCTGTTTAGAAAATTTATATAAAACTGAAGTAAAAAACGTTCTGCTCGGCACCCTTGATAAGAAAGGTAATCTAAAAGTTTTTTTATATAAGTAATCCCTTGAGGACTAAACATATCCATTTATATATACAAAGTAGAACCTCTATAGTACTTATGTAAGTACTATAGAGGTTCATTAGCATTTAAAACTTTGGTCAGATACCTTAAAATTAGTGTTCTCCTTCAGATAAATTTAATGTAACTTAATAAACAATATAAGTCAAAATAATTATTTATATAAAGAGCTTCTTATAATTACTATTCTTAGAATTCTCTAAAGTCTCTTTCTTTTTCTGATTCATAATCACTCAAATCCTTTTTCCATTTATCCAGGCTATCCTTAAAATTATTACTTTGAAGCTCTTTCCTTAATATTTTATAAAATATAGTTTTTCTAGGAGTACTTTTCTTTACCCTATTTTCTATATCATTTATTGAGTTTTTAATACTATTCTCCCTATAACACACAATGCAAATTTTATCATTTTGAGATACCTCAGCCTTTAATTTTAGTCCTTTTTTGCTTGCAATGCATGTCCTATGCTGACCATCCTTAAATGTATAGTGATCACACTTATTGCTGCTAATAAATACAGGATATTGTTGTCTGTTTTTTATCATAGACTTGTAAATATCTCTGCAATAATTAACATTATCTTTCATTGGATGTACTTCAATTGGAATGGACTTTACTTCACCTTCTGTTAAGTCTAATGAGCAGATACCATGCCTAGTTTTATAACAAAAATCTTCAGTACAGTTATTGAAATAATACTTTTTTCTCTTAGGATTAAATGCTTCAACATATAAAGCCCCCACGATTATCACCTCAAACTATTTATATGCCTCAAAAACTCTTTTATTCTTTTCTATGTAGATATTTTTGAAAGTTATTTTTATAGTTCAATTTATTGTTGTTTTTGTTCACATAAATATTTTCATAGAATATATTAGAAATATAGAATATACATTTGCTATGTTCTATAGAAACTCATTAATCAAACCATTCTAGATTTATAATAAAGACATTATAAGATATTACTCTGATTTAGAAGAACATATATCAACGTATAAACTTTATGTTGAAAATACATTTAATGATATATGTAGTTATAAGAATTATAAAAAAATCAGTAGTATTAAGGATTGTCTCAATCTAAATTTATAGAGGAGTTGTATTAAATGGGTAAAGATGATAATTGTGTTAAATGCAATAAATGTTCATGTGATTTATGTAGCGTTATTAATGCAGATCCAGTAGATATAGAAAAAAACGGTTTAAGATTATTAACCGTAAGAATAAAAGTAAGGAACGTATGCTTTGATAAAAAAGTAGCTGTTGCAGTTATTATATATGACAATTGCCATAGAATACTTGCTTTTAGAGGTTTTATTACAATTGTATGTAAAGATAATGAATGTGGTGAATGTGGCACTATTGAACGTAAATTAGTGTTTGTACTTCCTGACGATATTGACCTTGAGGAATTAGATGTTCGTGTTGCAGCAAATTATATATATCCATGTGAAGACAACAAATAGATACCTATAAGATTTGTAATGTTTTAGCCTAGCATAATTGCTAGGCTTTTTTTAAAGTAACACAAATGTGATTGTGTTACTTTCACTTATGTCTCTATATATTTTTAATTTAACCTCATAAACGATATTATGTTGAACCTTATGGAAGATTATCTTTAATAATCATCCACGTTACTCTGTTCTATAATTTTAATTAAATCTTCTATGGGAATGTTATACATTTCTGATATAGTTACTATATTTCCCCTATATAAAGAAAACTCTGGAATATTATATATTTTTGATATTTCTATTGCACATTCATTAGATAATTCAAAATAATTAATCATATAAAAAGCTCCTTATAATTATTATCCACTTTAAATATATTCAATATTTTAAACTATATAACAAATAAATGTACTAAATAGTATTTAGTTTTATATTAATAAAATTAAAATCCAAGCTTTTCATCTATTAATACGATTTCCATATCCATGTTATTCATTTTTTTATAGTAAATTAAAAGACCATTGCAAATACGCTCTGGACTAGAACAATTATAACAGCGATCTCCTTTTACTGCGCATGGTGTTCGTAATCCTAATCGTTTAGCATTGCTAGGTGCAGCAACGTTACGAGCCCGAAAGATAGCATCTTCAAGCATAGGTGTAATTTTATTTGTGCTGACAAGAAAATATACCTTCTTGTGACCAAACAATGAACCGGCTACACGATTACCTGTGCCATCAATATTAACCATCTCTCCTGTTTCTGACAGCGCGTTGACTGACGTAAAAAAAATATCTGTAGTCAGACACTCTAATGCAGTATCATAGAATCCCTTTGATGAACAATGCTTAGGATCAATAACCTTATTGTGCGAGGAAAGCCTATCAAAAAGGTTCATATGGACCATAGTTTCAGAATCGCCAAAGCCTATATATTCGTCATTAAGACTACTATTTAAATACTGTACTGCATCTTCTGCGTTTTTAAAAAAACTTACCTCATAATTATTTTTCTTAAGTGCGGAAATTGTTTTTTCAATATTCATAGTTTAACTATATCCTCCAATGTTTTTTTATTATGATTAACAGCGCTGAATTTTCTCTTCAAGCATAAATAACGCCCATATTATAATATAAGAAGTAAATTATTATATTATAACATGAAATTTATTATTTACCTGTATTTTTAACGACATTTCAAAATATTGGTTATTTTTATTAATAAACATCTGAAAATTCTACTTGAATAGCAGCTTTCCGATTTCTTAATTCATTATCAAATTGCACATTTTCTTGAAACACCTTAACGGAAGGAAGTTTAACCGTAAACTTGCTTCCTTTTCCAAATTCACTTTCGACATCTATACTACCACCCGCTAGTTCTACAATGTATTTAACCAAACTTAATCCAACTCCAGTACCCTCTGCATTTCTTGATAGCGACTTATCTACCTGATTGAATTTATTAAATATAGAATCTAAATGCTCTTTTTTAATTCCAATTCCAGTATCTTCCACAGACACTTCAACAAATTTATCATTATCCTTAATATTTACAAATATTTTATCCCCTTTATTAGAAAATTTTATAGCATTAGTTAAAAGATTTAACACTATTTTATCTAACTTTTCAGGGTCGCAAGCAATAATTCTTTCTTCTATGTCTGTATCAAAAATAATATATAATCCCTTACTTTCAATAAATTCAGTAACAGACACTACCATATCTTCTACAATTTCTACTATGTTGTTATTTGATAAGTTTAATTTGAAGAATCCAGCTTCGATTTTTGACAAATCAACTATATTATTAATTAATTTAGATAATCTATATGAATTCTTTTTAATTGCGTCTATATTTTTAACCAATAAATTTTTCTTTTTATCTAATGATTCACTATCACAATACATATCTAATAACTGTGTTGCAGATAATATAACGTTTAGTGGTGTTTTAAATTCATGAGAAATATTTGCAATATACTGTTCTTGTGAACTAAGCAATTTTTGTAAATCTTCATTTATTTCATCCTTTTTCTTAATTTGTGCATGCATACCACTCCAAATATGACTTATAAATATATAATTACATGAAATAAGAATAACACCTAAAAATAGCAATAAATATTGATAAATTGTTTCAGTAATGTCAACATCCTTATGTGAATTGCTAATTTTTAAATTAATCTCATTTACTAATGCTTTATCAGTTATAACAAATTTGTTAACTAGATTTGTACCTTCATCTAAGTCCAATTTTGATTCTGATAATTTGCCATTATTAATTAACATAATTTGCTTCTCAAAATGAATTTGGATTAATTTCATCTGATTATTGAGTTGACTCATAGTATAAGATGTTATCCCTACATTTTTCAAATTATCTATAGACTCAAAGTAAGCACTCATTTTTTTACTTTCTAGATAATATGTACCTAAAACCCTTTTATCTTTTGATATTATATAAGCTCTTATACTAGTTTGTTCATTAATTACTGATGTTAAAATTTCCATTGAAAATATCTTTGCTGGAACTATTTTTTCAGAAATAAAATCTGATTGTTTACGTACCTTATACATACTATAACTACTAAATAATATTATAGTTAATGACAAACAAACCATGAAGATACATCCCAGTACTACAGCTTGTCTACTTATATTCTTCTTCATAATTACCTTCCTCTCTATATTATAAATTACTCTCGATATCTCACTCATTCTTAAAATCTCATTATTTCAAAAAGAAACCTTCTTGGTATATATTGAATTTTTGTATTTATGTGGGC
>NZ_JAHLDV010000034.1 GCF_018861865.1 Clostridium frigoris | reverse complement strand
TCAGACCCTACCGTTGCCAGTAAATCCCTTGCTCTCAGGTTGTCTTCCCGTTGGTTAGGCGACATAGGCTTCTTTCAGCCTATCGGCTCAGCTAACATGCTGGACGTACAATAAACCATCTACTAAAAATAGTAGATGGTAAAATCCATTTTGGAAATATCATTTTAATTATAATCTAATAAAATAACTTATGTTATTTATTGGTGATGATGTTCACCATGATGATTGCAAACTACATCTTTATTTTCTAATGTTCCATTTATATATTCTTCAATTACCTTTGAATATTCTCCAGATGCTCCTTTTATTACTTCAAGACCATTTTGCTCTAACCCACTTATTGCTCCTCCACCAATTCCACCAGTAATAACCACTGTTGCTCCTTTGTTTTTGAGTAAATCTGCTAATCCTTGATGCTCATGTTGGAGCTCAGCTGCTGATATTTCTTCAGTACTTATAATTTTTTTATCTTCTATGGTTACAATAACAAAACTTTTGCTCATACCAAAATGTTGATTTACTATACTACCATTATTAGGTATTGCTATTTTCATAAAATATTACCTCCACTTTTTATTTTTTTGTCTTTTTAATAATTTTATTAATAATATTTTCAGTTATTTTTGTTAATTCGTCATTTAGCTTGTATTCGCCTTTATTAGAAATATTAACTATTTCCCTACACATTGGAATTTCTCCAAGTAAATCTAAATCATTTTTGTCTAAGAATTTATCTATGTTATCTGAATCAAACATTTTTATTTTCTCGGTACATCCTGGACAAACAATATAACTCATATTCTCTATTAATCCTATTATATCGATGTTTAACTTGCGTGCCATATTTACTGCTTTTCCAACAATCATAGATACTAAGTCCTGTGGTGTTGAAATCATTACAATACCTGTAACTGGTATTGATTGCATTACTGTTAGCGCAACATCACCTGTGCCAGGAGGCATATCTATAATTAAATAATCAAGCTCTCCCCATATAACATCAGTCCAAAACTGCTTAACAACACCAGAAACAGCTGGTCCTCGCCATATAACTGGATCATCTTCATTTTCCACTAAAAAGTTCATCGAAATAACATCAATGCCTTCCGTAGTTTTAACCGGTATAATACCAGATTCGTTCATAAAAGGTTTAACATCTTTAATGCCTAATAATCTTGGTATACTTGGACCTGTAATATCTGAATCCATAAGTCCAACTTTATAACCTTTTTTATTAAGTTCATGTGCAATAAGAACAGATATCGTTGATTTACCTACGCCACCTTTACCGCTCATGACTCCGATAATATTTTTAACTTTATTTAATGGATTATTTTCTATGCTACATGTGTCTTTATTATCACACTCACCATTTGATGGACAACTTTTACAGTCAGCCATATACTATCACCTCTTTATTGTTTTATGCTATATATATTATAATACTATTATTTTTTATTGTCAAATGCCAATAATTATAGCCTTGTTTACTCAAATGATAAAACTATTTATCAGAGATTGTATTCTTATTACATTGCCTCTGACAAAAACTACTTCGTTTATTGCAAGTCACTTCCTCTGAACCACAAGATGGACAAATCTTCCTATCTTCTTCATATTTTATTTCATAAGTATTATTACATGATTTACAAATAAATTTACATATATTTCTTGTGTAATTTCCACCACTTATATTTATAGCTTTTCCCTCTATTAAAGCTATAGCTATCTTCTTTCTAGCACTATCAATTATATTCTGAAAAGTTTGTCTTGAAACGAGCATTTTCTTTGCACATTCTTCTTGATTCAGATCTTCAACATCCTTAAGCCTCATGGCTTCAAATTCCTCAACTTTTATAAGTATTTCCTCAATTTCACATTTTCGTCTTCCTACTGGTACAAAATATGTATATTCCGGTAATTTTTCTACTCTTCTATTCTTCACTGGCCTTGCCATAAATATTATCCTCACTTTTCATATACTCTTTAGAATTTCTAAATGCTATTTTCCAGTGGCATACGCTAATAAAATTTTACATCCTATCAACATTAATGTCAAACAATAATATTAAAATCGAAACTAACTGTTCTATAATATTTGTAAATTTTATACTAAAAAACATCATTATACTTAAATATATAAATATATTTAAAGACGCATGTTTAGATTCATAAATTCAAATTAATATAATTGAATTCAAAACCATGTTACCTTTATTGATATCATATTTTTTATAGAAAGTAGGAACATATTGAAAAGATATAAAGTAATATTTCATATTGACGAAATTTTAAAATCAAAATTAATACTTGGAAATATATAAAATTTAATCCATCATATGGATCTAGACAAAGAGCTACTATTTGATTTTGCAATCTAATTCCTTACCCCTTCATTTTATTTTCTTAAGTTCTTTATATTATATACTTATTTATAACTCTATTAAGTTCATCTACATTTTGTTCCGTCCAACTTAACTAAGAAGAATTTCATTTAATGTTTTCATATAAACCAATCCTTTCATATTATAATTTCATTATGATTATAGTATAGTATTTATTAACCAATAAGTATAATGTATCTTTTTTTATAATACCTATTAACATTTCTGATTGGTAAAGTAATAGTTTTGATTTAGAAATCAAAAGTTTTTATAATCTAATACACACGCAATAAAAATACCACACTTCTATAATAATTATAGTAGTGTGGTATTTTAAACGAAATCCCCACTTAATTGGAGTCATTTCAACTTTTTATATACTCTAATATTACTAGTACCTATACATATTTCTTAAGCTTATCTCCTAAAACCTTTTTAGGAGAAAACCCTACAAGTTTATCTTCTACTACGTTATTCTTAAATACCATAATCGTAGGGATGCTTGAAATATTATATTTTGATGATATTTCAGGATTTTTATCTATATCAACCTTTACAAATTTTATTTTACCTGCATATTCTTTATCAAGTTGTTCCATAACAGGAGCTAACATTTTACATGGTCCACACCAAGGTGCCCAAAAATCTACAACTACTGCAATATCTGAACTATCTACTTCACTTTGAAAACTTTTATCATTTATTGCTTTTATCATTTTAACCTCTCCCTTTTTTTATTATATAAATAGATTTACATTTGAATCTTCAGTTTGACCTAGGTAATAACCAACTCCACCAATTTTTACTCCGTCAATAAGTTCTTCTTTTGTTATTCCCATAACATCCATGGACATTGAACAAGCAACTACCTCAACTCCACTATCAATTGCTGATTTTATTAAGTCTTCAAGAGAATCTATATTCTTATTTTTCATTACGGAGCGTATCATTTTAGCTCCAAGTCCCATCATATTCATTTGGGAAAGTTTAAGCTTTTTACTTCCTCTTGGCATCATAAACCCAAACATTGAATCAATTATTCCTTTTTTAACAGATACTTTTTCTGGTTTTCGTATGACGTTAAGACCCCAGAAGGTAAATAATATGGTAACTTTACTACCCATCGCAACTGCTCCATTTGCGATAATAAAGGCTGCAATAGCTTTATCCAAATCACCACTAAAAACTACCATAGTTTTATTGTTTTTTTCGCTTGTATCTGATGGAAAAGCCTTATTTACATGAGTTGTTTTGTTATCTTTTTTTTTTATAAAGGCATATACCATACCTTTCTCTTTTGTTAAATCAATTAATTCATTATTTGTTTTAGTACACCAGGCTCTAATATCCTCATAAAACCCAGGATCAGATGCTGTTACTTTTAATATTTGACCGTTATTTAATTCATCAATACTCGCTTTAACTTGGATTAATGGTCCTGGGCAACATAGTCCACAAGCATCAAGAAGTTTATCATAATTATCATTGCCACTCGCTTGTGTTTCTTTTATAACTTGAGTATCAGGATCTAAACTCTGGCCTTTTGTTTTACCTGCTGCTACAGTTTTATTGGGTTTAAAACTTGAAATTGAAACTGATTTATATCCTCCAGTTAAATTTTTGACCTTAAATTCCTTTTGAGTTAAAATTCTTGAGGCAACATATCCTCTTAAACCTACCTGACAATATTCAATAATTTCTTTGTTTTTATCAAGTTCACCGATTCTTTCTCTTAAACTATCTACTGGAATGTTTATAGCACCCTCAATATGACCATTGTCAAATTCTATTTCAGTACGAACATCTAATACTACAGCATTTTCTCTATCATATGCCATAAACTCTTCTGTAGTTAATACATCCATTCTTCCGGCTAACACATTTTGAGCAACAAATCCTGCCATATTTACAGGGTCCTTAGCTGATGAGAAAGGTGGTGCATAAGAAAGTTCTAATTCTGTTAAATCATCAACTGTTCCACCAAGTCTAATAACTGTAGCAAGTACATCTATTCTCTTGTCAACTCCATCATACCCCACACCTTGAGCTCCAAGAATTTTGCCTTCATCATTAAAAATAAGTTTTAACGTCATTGGTAGAGCTGCAGGATAATAAGAAGCATGAGATACTGGATGAACAAATATAACTTTATAAGGAATATTTAGTCTAGTTAAAGTTCTCTCATTATTTCCAGTACTTGCTGCTGTAAGTCCAAAAACCTTTAAAATTGAAGTACCCAGTGTTCCTTTGTACGTAGTATTTAACCCAGCTATATTATCAGCTGCAATTCTTCCTTGCTTATTTGCAGGTCCAGCGAGTGGTATTGCGGTATTACTTTTGTTTATAAAATCTATAACCTCTATAGCATCACCCACTGCAAATACTCCCTCTGCACTAGTTTCCATTTTATCATTTACTAAAATATGACCTTTAAGGCCAACTTTAATGCCAGCATCTTTTGCAAATTTAGTATCAGGGAATACTCCTATTGCCAGTATTATTATATCAGTACTTAATTTTTCACCACTATTTAAAGTCATTTCAATACCATTTTCAGTATCTTTAAAAGCTTTCACTCCATCATTTAAAATTATTTCCACACCATTATCCGAAATTTCTTTTTCAACATTTAGAACAATGTCAGTGTCAAATGGAGCCAATATGTGTGGCGCCGCTTCTACCAAAGTAACGTTAAGTCCTCTTTCTTTTAAGTTTTCAGCCATTTCTACGCCAACATATCCTCCACCAACAACTACGGCACTGTTAATCCCCAATGCATCTACATGTTTTTTTATATTATCAGTGTCTGGTATATTTCTTAAAGTAAATATTCTCTTACTGTTTATACCCTCTATATTAGGTTTAATTGCTTTTGCTCCAGGTGATAACACTAAATAATCATAACTTTCCTCGTAGGTGCCAAGGATTTTACTGTTAACTGTTACAACCTTTTTAGTGATGTCAATCGCTACTACTTCACTATTGTTTCTAACATCTATATTAAATCTAGCATTCATACTCTCAGGTGTTTGTACTAAAAGCTTATCTCTATCTTTTATTACTTCACCGATGTAATAAGGCAGCCCACAATTTGCAAAAGAAATATATTCATCTCTTTCAAACATAATTATTTCTGCGTTTTCATCAAGTCGTCTAAGTCTGGCTGCTGTTGACGCTCCACCTGCAACGCCACCTACGATTAATATTTTTTTTGTCATAATTATTTTCCTCCTTGTATTCTCATAATTTATTTATTAGCTCAACATTAAAATCGAATTTATTAACTTCTTTATTCTTTCATCTCGGATTTTATAGTTAACTTCAAGACCATTTCGATGACCCTCTATTATACCAGCATATCTTAACTTCTGTAGATGTTGTGATACTGTTGATTGAGGAACCTTTAGACAAGTTTGCATATGGGAAACATTACATTGCCCTTGATCTAATATTCTTTTTACCAAACACATCCTAATAGGGTGCGCTAATACTTTTAGGATATCTGTAATTTCAGTGTATTTCATGTAATTTGTATCCATGTCTCTTCCTCTTTCCTAAATTTCACTCTACACTATCTAGCTATATTGTATCTCCAAGAACCTATTCCACGATTAAGATGGTAAATATTTTTAAAATCATTATTTGCTAAAGTTTCTACTGCTCTTGGACTTCTTCCACCAGATGCACAATAAACAAGTAAAGGTTTATCTTTGTAAACAGCAAGTTCATCAAGCTTCATAGTTAAACTCTGAACTGGAACAAGTTTTGCTCCTGGAATGTGCCCATCATCATATTCCTCTTTAGTTCTTACATCTATTATAATAAATTCATTATCATCATTTATAAGCTTATGTGCCTCTTCTGCACTAACATTTTTAATATTTAAATTAAACATAATTTATGCCTCCTTAAAATTTAATATATATTCATATCGTATATTCTTATTTTATATATTATTATATCTTAATATTACGATTTAATAATATAATAACACATATATAATAAAAAGCAATAGAAATATTAAAATTAATTAAATATTTATTTTAACTAGCTAATAGAAAATGATACACAAACATTTTATCTTCTAAAATGTTTTAGGTAATTAACTTACAATGGTTATACTATAATTTATTATCTGTCATGTTATCTGATTTTTGCTTCCTTTTTGATTTATACCATTCATATCTTTTTTTACCCTCATCGAAGGCAGCTATTTCTTCAGGGGTATTTAAAACAAGTTCCGGTACTAAACTAGTTTTTCCTTTTTTATCTAGAGATACCATCTTAAAAAATGCAGACAATGCTTTTTTTGAGCATGTATAGCCATCACACTCTAAATCTTCAACTTCAACAGTTACGGCTATTTCCATAGATGATCTACCAGCGTACGCAACCTGCGCTGTACAAATAACTAAATCACCAATAAATATAGGTAAATGAAATTCTAGCTCATCAACCCGAGCTGTAACAACATTTGTATGAGCAAATCTTCTAGCTACAGCATATGCTGCTAAATCCATTAACTTCATGATTTCTCCACCATGAATGTTACCTGCAACATTAGCTTGACTAGGTAGCATCACTTCACTTATAATTAATTTTGATTCTGATGAAAGTCTTTTCATATTTTTAATTCCTCCGCTATAATCGATATTGTAAACACTATTTTTGTTTTATTTATATATACTTGTCTAGCAATGATTAGGAGTGATGGTAAATATTTTTAAATCATTATTTGTCAAAGTTTCCATTAATCTTGGACTTCTTTAACCAGATGCATCTTAAACAAGTATAAGTTTATATTTTTATTTTATATATCTTAATATCTTAATATTATGATATAACAATATAATAACACATAAATAATAAAAAGCAATAGAAATATTATATATTTAATTACGGTTTACTTTTGGGTTTCACTTGTGACAATTCTTCTAAGGACAGCTTTAACTCTCGCAACAACTTCCCCTTGACTAAAAGGTTTTACTATGTAATCATCTGCTCCCGTATCTAAAGCCATTATCTTATCCCCATCATGATGGCGTAATGCTGGGCAATAGCGGGTACAGCCGACATACGTGTAAAAATAAGCCACATGTTGGGTATTAATTCCATATGTTTAGTAACTAACGCAATTTCTTACGAAACACTACTAATTAGCGACTTCTTATCGCACAACAATATAAGAATGTTACGAAGAAAAATACATAACAATATGTTATAAAAATCTTGTTATAACATAAGTAAATATACCAATACATATAAAGATTATAATGCCTCCTGCAACCCAATTTCTAGGTTTACCTTCTTTAAAAATATCTTCTGACTGCTCTCTACATTCATTCATAATATCTTTTGGTATTAATCTAATTGCAAATACTACACCAATAGGCACTAAAATTAAATCATCAAGATAGCCTAATACGGGTATAAAATCAGGAATTAAATCAATAGGGCTTAACGCATATCCGACTACTAATACTACTACTAACTTAGTGTACCAAGGTACATCACGTCTTTTACAGGCTAAAGATAATGCTCCGATTTCTTTCTTTAAATTTTTGACTTTTATCTTAAAATCGTTAATAATTTTTTTAAATATTCCAATAAAATTGTTAATTATAATTCCCCCTTACGTCATAGAATATTAATCGAAATTTTAAGCAAATTATATCATTAGCTAAAACTGGACCCACTACTGGAAAGCCATCCAGAAAATATACGAACAATCCCTGATGTAAAATCAGCAATACCTTCAACGGTTCCAATAAAAGTCTTGTTGAATTCTAATGCAGTTAAATAAAGTGGTAAAACAACATTAACTAAGCCTCCGCCTATATCTGCCAGAAATGTTGCAATGCTAAGCCAGATAATGATGTTTGAATTAATCGTCTTAGAATTTATATTTTTAAAGTCCATATCTATTAAATCTTGGTAAATATTAATCACTAATATTAATCACTTGTTTCCAAGTTTTTATTTTTTACGTTAACTTTAACGTCATCTCTGAGATGCCAGTATATTTTAAATTCAAGTTTTTCTATATCTCTTTTTTGTTTGTAGCTAATGCTCAACTTAACATCAGCAGGGATACTTATACTTGAATTTAGATCCTTTATTAATGAGCTTATATCATTCTTTTCCTTTAGCTTTGAAGCTTGATTACATATATCATTTATCATATCCTTATAGTTTCCTTCTTCTTCCTCATAAACTGCATATGTATCATCTTGATTAGTATAACGAACAGAATCCCCAGATCCAATCCAATCTATTAATATCTTTTTGTTAAATCTCCACTCTCTTCCTATCTTTCTTGCGGGTAAATGGTCTTCTCTCAATAACTTAATCATAGTTCTTTCACTAACATTTAATAAACCACACGCTTGTTCGAGGTTTAGAATTTCATTTTCCATATTTTAATTGTCCTCCTCTGGTTTTGATATTATTATACAATAAAAGATAATATATGTAAAATAAATGATTTTAATGCAATTTTAATATAACTTTAATAGCATTTGATTAAAAAAGCATTTATAATGTACAAAATACAATATGATTATAAACGAACAAAAGATGTTCAATTACTAAGTACTTATTTAAAGGAGATTAACAATATGTCAATGATTGAGTTACAAAATACAAATAAAGCTATTATTAAGAATGCTAATGAAAAAAGATTGGTAAGATTATCGATAATTCTTACAACTATATTTCTCTTTTCCAGCTTTCTTTTTTGCACGCCTGCAATTGCTAAACATCTACCAATACCATCAAGTATATGTGGGTTATTAGTGACAATTCTTAATTTCGGTTCAAAATGGGCTGCTATTATTGGTATAGCCTTCGCAATGGCTTGGTATGTAGTAACTAAGTTAATAAAACATGCTAAAAGCAAGAATGAACCTCCGAAGAAAATCATTATTAAATTTGCAAAGATAGCAAGACAATTTCATGTCCCTATATCCATTCTTGCTTTAGGGTTTGCACTTGTACATGGATATATTGCAATATTAAATGGAATCAAATTAAATGTTGGTTACGCAACAGGTTTATTAGCTTTAGGAACATTCATTATTCTGTCTTTTTCTGGAATAAGGAGATATATTTCAAAGCATAAACTTCATTTAATACTAACTATTGCATTAATAGCTCTTTTAATAGTCCATATTATTTATTTTATTTTTTAATGTAAAATAAGATTATATACAAAAACGATAACCATTTGCAAAATAATAATAATAATAATAATACTATAGATAAGGATAGAATGTTCATATTACACTGTGAACCTTCTATCCTTATTTTTTAAAGTAATTTTATATTTTTATAACTTTAATTGTACTTAATGTATAATTAAATGAATATGATGTATTTATAGTTGCATATAACTACATAAAGTTATATTATTAGATAGGAAGTTAAAAAAAGTATTTCTAAAGGTACTCAATGATTTTTATATGAAAAGTAAAAGACAACGTGTGGAAAGTCTTATAAATATAAAAAAAGGATGCTGATTATTATGGCAAAATTAAAGATTGAACCCATAAAACAACCAAATAAAATTATTAACTATTGGAAAAAAGAGAGATTTGTTGTAGCATGTATTATTATATTTGGATTAACTTGTAATAGTGCATTAATTGTATCGCCAATTTATCAGGGTAAGTTGATTGATTCCATTATTGGTGGTTACAACCTATCCTCAGTAGTAATACTGGCGGTTACTTTTGTTTTACTTATAGCAATGGTCCAATTGTTGCGCTACTTTAAACGTTTTTACATAAGACGATTTGCCAATAGTACAAGTGCTACTATGAGGCTTATGATATACAATAACATAATGCATAAAACCACTGAAGAGTTAGACAATGAAAATACCGGTAATTTAATGACTAGAGCCATTTCTGATGTTGATCTCTGCGTGGAGGGTATGCGGAAATTTACCACAGAAATATTTGATACTGGAGTGCTAATGGCCTCATATTTCATATCAATGCTCCTTTATGATGTGAAAACAACTATTCTTTCCTGTCTTTTTATTCCCATTGCCATGGTGCTTGCTGAAAAATTAAAAAGCATTATTTACAAGTACACAATTGCCTTTCGTACAAAAAGTAGCTATGTTACTGATATTACATATGATGCCATTGAAAATGTCATGATTTATAAAGCCAATGGCATGGAAGATCAAAATATAGCAAGCTATAATAATGAATTAGAGGACTTGCAAAACAAATCAATTAAAGCCAATATTCTAGAAAATTCTATGCAACCAATTTATAATGTTATTGCAATGCTTGGGATAATTATAGTAATTTACTTTGGAGGGACAAAGGTAATTAATGGTGGCTGGACTGTAGGTAATTTTTCTACTTATCTTATTATGTTTGCCGCCATGGCAACTAAGGCAAGTAAGGCAGCAAAGCTATTTAATTCGGTGCAAAAATCACAGATATCCTGGAAACGCATTAAGCCCTATTTTACAGAATACCAAAGCAAAGCTACCACTTCCCTGGTTAATAATGATAGCACAACACTAACAGTTGAAAATCTTAGCTTTTGCTATGGTACAAGGAAGGAAAATATATTTGAAAAAATTAATTTTGCAGGAAATCAGGGTGAAATCATAGGTATCACTGGTTCTATTGCCTCTGGGAAATCTACACTTGGGCTATCTTTGCTTGGGTTATATCCTTATGTAGGAAGTATTAAGATAGATGGCAAGGAGCTTAGGAGTTACTCTGAATATGAGCGAAGTCAGATGATTTCTTACCTAGGTCATAACCCTCAATTGCTTTCTGATAGTATTTATAACAATATTACTCTTGGAAATGATCAGAATATTACTTCTGTTTTAAAGGATGTTTGTTTCCATAATGAATTGGAAGCAATGCCTCAGGGCGAAAACACATTAGTTGGCAATAGCGGAATAAGGTTAAGCGGTGGTCAACAGGCGAGGATATCACTGGCAAGAACCCTTTTAAACAAAAACAAAATTATGGTTTTAGATGATCCATTTTCTGCTGTTGATATGAAGACAGAAGAGGAAATTATTAAAAACCTTAAAAATAATTATAAAGATAGTTTAATCATACTAATTTCACACCGCTTAACTATATTTAAGGATGTGAACCATATTGTGTTTTTGAATAATGATAAAACAGCAAATTATGGCACGCATGATGAACTGCTCAAAAGCTCTGTAGTTTACAGATCAATATTTAATTTACAATCCACTGGGGGGAATAGTTATGAGGAATAGTCTAGTAAAAAACTCTATTATTAACGTGCTTAAGAAAAATATAAAAATAGATGTATTACTACTTTTTGCTGTTTGTGGTGTTGTTATGGCAAGCTTAATTCCTCCTCAAATTTTAAAATACATTATTGATGGTAACCTTGTACCAAAAAGCAATAACAGATTACTTTTTCTAGCAACTATTTACATGGTAGTACTATTATTTATTGGTATCTTTGATTTTATTAAGGAAGCTGTACTAACAGTTTTAGGTCAAAAAATCACCAAGGAAATTAGATTAGAAATGATGGAAAAGCTAAAAAGAATGTGTACCATGTTCTTTTCCTCAAACGATACAGGCACTGTTGTTTCAAGGTTTACAAATGATGTGGATGCAATCAACTCAATGTTTACAGGTGGTATTATTGGAATGATGGTTGACTGCCTAAAAGTTATAGGAATTGTTGTCTCTATCTGGATGTTCAGCCCCAAGCTTGGAGGTATTACCTTTATACTACTGCCTATTATTTATGTCATTACCAGGATTTTTCAAAAGAGAATGTTGAAGGCACAAATAGAAAATAGGATTTTAGTGGGTAGGGTAAACAATCATATTTCAGAAAGCTTAAAGAATATCCAGATGATTAAATCCTACAGTAAAGAAAGCTACATGGAAAAAAATTATAGTTCATTTTTGCTGGATAACTATAAAACTGTTGAGAAAGTAAATTTCTATGATTCCGTGTTTTCTCCCACAATCCAACTTATTCGTGCTGTGGTCATTGGCATTATTGTAATACTATCATCCAAGCAGCTAAACTATTTAGGAATATCCATAGGTATGGTTGCCGCCTCCATTGAATTAATCTCTAATTTATTTACACCCATTGAAAATCTAGGTATGGAGCTTCAAAACATTCAGCAGGCAGTATCCGGTATCCATAGGGTGAATGATTTTTATAATTTGCCTGAGGATCAATGTGAAATCAGTGAACTTAAAGCCAAGGATATCATTCCATCACGTGATGACATTACACTATGCTTTAACAATGTAACTTTTCAATATGAAGAAGGGACTGATATTTTACAAAACATTAATCTTGATTTGAGTCCACAGGAGAAGGTTACCTTTGTAGGAAGAACAGGTGTTGGTAAATCCACATTATTCAAGCTGGTTATGGGATTTTTAAAGCCAACTGATGGAAATATCACCGTAAATGGAATCGATGTTTATACTATACCAAACTCCGAAAAGCGTAAAATATTCGGATATGTTAATCAGAGCTTTCATATGATAAACGGTACAGTTGCAGAGCAAATTAGTCTAAAAGATGAGCATATTACAAGGGATCAAATTGGAAATGCTTTGGACTTTGTGGGCCTAACCGATTATGTGGCAGATTTAGAAAAGGATATTGATACACAAGTAACCAGTGATACTCTTTTTTCACAAGGTCAGAAAGAGCTTCTTGCTATTGCAAGAGCAATTGTTGCAGATCCTCCTATTTTACTGTTTGACGAAATCACTGCTAATCTTGATTCTATAACAGAAGAAAAATTTATATCTGTATTACAGAAGGCAAGTAAATCTCACACAATATTATCTATAACTCACCGCTTGTGCTCTATGATTGCCTGCGATACCGTGGCTATTTTAGAAGATGGAAGAATTAAAAATACAGGTTCTCCTGAAGTGCTTTTACAAAATGATGATTGGTATCGTAATCATATTGCACTGGAGAAGCTTACTTGGAGTTGAAAGGTACATTATGTAATACAGAAATAATCAGTAAATTACCAATACGTACTGAATATAGTAACTGTCACAATGAGGTACACCCTAATGACACTATTAGAATATGTTTCACTAGGGTTATAAATACAATATATGAAATGTTTCAAATACAAATAGACTTGGTGCAACACTTATTATATAATCTAAGTAGAGATTTAAATTATAAGAGGGTGTTGTGAATGGCAAAAACTATGGGATATTGTAGGGTAAGTTCAATAGATCAAAATGAAACACGTCAAATACTTAAGATGAAATCTTTAGGTATAGAAGATAGATATATTTTTGTTGATAAACAAAGTGGAAAAGACTTTAATAGACCAGAATATCAATTAATGAAAAGGTTTTGTGAAGAAGACGATTTAATTTATATTGATTCCCTTGATAGACTTGGGAGAAATTATGACAATATAATAACTGAATGGAAGCATATTACGAGGATCGTTAATGCTAATATAGTGTGCCTAGATAATGAAACCCTATTTGATAGTAGGAAGTTCAAGTCTATGGGTGATATTGGTAAACTAATGGAAGATCAATTTCTAAGCCTCCTTTCTTATGTTGCAGAGCAGGAACGTAAACAGATAAAACAGAGACAAGCAGAAGGAATTGTAATAGCAAAGTCTCAGGGCAAATACAAAGGTAGAAAGAAAATAGAGATTAATTATAAATTTGAAAATATATATGTTAAATGGAAAAATGGAGAAATAACTGCGGTGAACGCTATGGTATTGCTAGGGTTTAAGAGAAATACATTTTACAGGAGAGTTAAAGAATACGAAATAAACTTAGAGTGGCAGGTTAAACAAAATATAATTTTACAAAGTAACAATTGATGTAGCATAAGGCTTGTTTGAACCATTGCTGATAGGAGGACTACACTTGTCAACTATTGAACGTACAGCTTATCCAAGGTTTAAGAAAAACATAAGTTCAAAAGAACTTGTAAAAATTTATACCCCAAATCATGAAGAAATTGAAATAGCTCATAGAGTTGCAAAAGGCGAGGCTCAAGTCTTGAACTTTATTCTTATGATAAAGTCATTTCAAAGGTTGGGCTATTTCCCTAAAATTAATGAAATTCCAATTGAAATTGTAAAATATCTTTGCTCACAATTAAATATTGCATCGGATGTAGATCTTAATCTACCAAATAGAACACTCTACCGATATAATAGCTCAATTAGAGAATATTTAAACGTTACGGAATTTGGAGCAAGTGCAAGACACGTAATTACGGAAGCTACCTATAAGGCAGCCCAAGTTATGAATAATCCTGCTGATCTTGTAAATGTAGCTATTGAAACATTGATAAAAGAGCGATTTGAACTTCCTGCATTTAGTACACTAGATCGCTTAGCCCGCCATATTCGTACATTAGTTAATTCAAATATTTATGAAAATGTACTAAATAAATTAACCTCTGATAAAAAATTGCAGTTAGATAGCTTATTATATATTGAAGACTCTGAAAATTATTCTAAATTTAATTACTTAAAAGAAATTCCCAAAAGTGCAACCATTAATCATCTTAAAGCACTGGGAAATACATATCAATTACTATTATCTATGGGTGATGTTGAGAGTTTGATTAAGGAAATTCCAATTGCTAAAATTAAACACTATGCATCTGAAGCTAAAGTACTGGATGCCTCTGAAATAAATAACTTTTCTATTGCAAAAAAATACACTTTAATTTTAAGCTTAATATATATGTCAAAAGTCAAGACACGAGATAACCTAGTCGAAATGTTTTTAAAGTGCCTTCGTAAAATTCAGAATAAAGGTAAAGATGAATTAAAAAAGATTCAAGAAAAGAATCGTGTAAAAACAGAGAATCTGATTTCAATTTTAACAAATGTACTTTTGAAAACAAATGATAATAATAAGAATGATACGACGCTAGGGCAACAAATTAGAGAAATAGTAAATGCAAATGGTGGCACAGAAGTACTTCTTACAGATTGTGATACTATATCTTCTTACAACGGAAATAATTACTTACCTTTAATATGGAAATTTTACAAAAGCTATAGAAAATCTTTGTTTAGATTAATAAAGCTTCTTGAAATTCGTACTGCTACACAAGATTATTCCTTAATAGAAGCATTAAATTTCTTGATTGCAAATGAAGATAAGCGTACTGAACTATTACCTTTTACATTAGATTTAGCTTTTGCAAGTGCTCAATGGCAAAATACTGTTATGGTAAAAGAAGGTGGTAACACCTTTTTAGTTCGAAGGCACCTGGAGGTATGTATTTTTTATCATCTTGCATCTGGATTAAAAACCGGCGACTTGTGTATTGATACCTCTGAAGATTTTGCAGACTATAGAAAGCAGCTTTTACCTTGGGAGGACTGTGAGCCTTTAGTTTCTGATTTTTGCACAGAAATGGATTTCAAAGAAAATCCAAGTGAATTTGTAGCGCAGTTGAAATCATTGTTAAAAGAAAAGTCCATAGAAGTAGATAAAAATTATTCTGATAATGGGAATATCACTATTAATGAAAAAGGTGAGGTTGTGCTTAAACGTGCCAAGGCCAAAAATATTCCAAAGAGTGCTCTTGATTTAGAGAAAGCCATTCATAAATGTTTACCTGAACGTGATGTAATCCAAATTCTTTGTAATGTAGAATATTGGCTAAATTGGACACGTCATTTTGGCCCACTATCAGGATCGGATCCTAAATTAGAAAATGCAGTTGAAAGATATGTTACTTTAGCATTTGGATATGGTTGCAATCTTGGTCCCACAGAAACATCAAGGCATATGAAGAGTTCAGTAACTCCACATATGCTATCCTTTGTAAATCGAAGACATGTTACAGCAAAAAAGCTAGAGGAAGCTCTTAAAGATATAATCAACTTATACGATAAGTGCTATCTCCCAAATTTGTGGGGTAATAATAAGATTGCCGCTGTTGATGGTACAATGCATGACCTTTATAAAGAAAATTTAGTATCAGAATATCACATACGTTATGGAGGAAATGGTGGAATAGCTTATCATCATATTTCAGACAAATATATAGCTTTATTTAGCCATTTTATTCCTTGTGGAGTATGGGAAGCAATTTATATAATAGATGGGTTAATGAAAAACAAATCTGATATTCAGCCAGATACAATACATGGGGATACACAAGCACAATCAACCCCTGTTTTTGCATTAACTTATTTATTAGGAATCAAGCTAATGCCAAGAATTAGGAACTGGCAGGATTTAAAATTTTATCGTGTTGATAAGAGTCATAAATATAAACATATAGACTCTTTGTTCAGTGATGTTGTAGATTGGAAATTAATCGAAACTCATTGGAAAGATATGCTCCAAGTAGTATTTTCAATTAAGGCAGGAAAAATAGTTCCATCTACTCTCTTAAGGAAGTTAAATAATTATAGTCATAAAAACAAGATATATCAATCATTTAAAGAACTCGGAAATGTAATTCGAACCATCTTTCTTTTAGGTTATATTTCTGATATTGAAATGCGTCAACAGATTACGTCAACTACAAATAAAATGGAATCATATAATGGCTTTTCTAAATATTTGTCATTCGGGGGTGAAGGCGTTATTTCTGAAAATGATCCTGATGAACAAGAAAAGAGAATTAAGTATAATAATCTTGTAGCCAATGCAGTAATACTTCAGAACGTTGTGGACATGACTTTAATACTAAAAGAGCTATCAGCTAATGGCGTTGAATTTACCAAGTCCGACGTAGCCACCCTTAGCCCATATATCACCAAGCACATAAAACGCTTTGGTGATTATGTAATTGATTTAGAAAACATACCAAAGGCTATAGATATGAGTATTTCGATACCTATGAAATAAGAAAAAGCCACATAATGGATATTACTTCCATCATGTGGCCTACTTTTACACGTATGTCGGCTGTACCCGAATAGGAGATGCACTACTAACTAAAAACACAAATAATGTGTTATAATTTAAATACAAAATATGATAATTTTATTTAAACAAATTTTTTTATAGTTAGGAATGAATATATTGAAAAATATAAAGCTGAAAAATGATTTGGGAGGTGATTTAATTTTGAATGATATATCAATATTGCTTGCTTTCTCTGCGGGCCTTCTATCCTTTTTGTCCCCTTGCGTTCTTCCGCTGATTCCTGCATATGTAAGTTATTTAACAGGTTCTTCTATAGAAGAACTAAAAAATGACAAAACTAAACTTTTCACTTTATATAAATCTTTTGGATTTGTGTTAGGCTTTTCTATAATTTTTATTCTAATGGGACTTTCTATAACTTCCCTTGGTAAATTATTAATTACTCATAAGGATTTGTTTAGAAAAATTGGTGGAACAATTATTGTTGTTTTTGGTCTACACACCCTAGGTGTTTTTAAAGTTAAATTATTTTATCGAGAGAAAAGATTTTTACACTTTAATAAAATTAAAGGTCCCTTTAGCTCAATAATAATGGGTATGGCTTTTGCTACAGGTTGGACTCCTTGCATTGGTCCTATATTATCCTCAATACTTATCTATGCTACCAGCATGAATTCTGTAGGCACTGGAGTTTTACTTCTTATTATGTACTCCCTTGGACTCGCTGTTCCATTTATCCTAACTGCCATTGCCATAGAAAACTTTACTAAACAATTTAAAAAGCTTTCAAAATATTTGCCCGTAATTTCAACAATAAGTGGTCTTTTAATGGTATTAATGGGATCACTAATTTTTACTAATAAGCTATCAATATTAAGCCAATATGGGAATTTTATTAATTTTTAGATGAAGGAGCAAATAAATATGAAAAAACCCTCAAAAGCATTTATAGCTATAATAATAGTATCTGTGACACTTGTAGGTGTATCAATTTATACAGTAAAAAATTATAATAAAACTAAAATATCTGTTGAAGAAAAAGTTAACGGCAAAACAACTACCCCTAAAATTAATACTAAGAGCTCTAATGATACAAATAAAATAAATCCTACTGTTATTAAAACGAAGGCTCCTAATTTCAAATTAAGTGATTTTAACAACAAGGAATTATCCCTAAGTGACTTAAAAGGCAAAAAAGTATTTCTTAATTTTTGGGCAACTTGGTGTCGCCCTTGTAAAGAAGAAATGCCTGAAATCCAAAAATTATATGAAGAAACAAAAAATAGTGATTTGGTTATAATTGCAATTGAAATAGGAGAACCTTTAAGCACTGTTAAGTCTTTTATTGCTAGTAATAAATATAGTTTCAAAGTACTTTTAGATTTAGATCAAAGTGTTTCAGCCAAATATAATATAGCATCAATTCCAACTTCATATTTCATTGATGTAGACGGAAATATCATTTCTAAACGAATGGGCGCTATGAATATTGATCAAATGAAATCATATATTAAAACCTTAGATAAATAGCTAATAATAAATATGCAACAATAATTAATATCGATAAAACTAAACATGCTGTCTTTATTTTTTTAATAGAAATGGCACAAAAATAACACTTATCCAAACCATAATTTCGTTATCATATAGTCATACCAAACAAAATAAAAATTTGAGGGGTACAAATATGAAAAGCAAAAAATTATGGGTTGCATTAACTTTATCATTAGTGCTAGTTACAAGTGGTGTTGTATTCGCCGCTGAAATTTCTACAACTACCCCAGTAACTACAGTAGCACACAATGCTGTTGGAATGGCCAGGGCCTCAGGAGTTAGAGGATATGACTACGTAACCTCTGTACTTAAAACCAAAGGATTTACAGATACCCAAATAACCGCTGGGCTTGCTTTTGGAAAAACAGTATATGAGCTTGCTAAAGAAAAAGGTGCTACTTTAAAGAAAAATATAAAAACTAACACAGCAAGTTGCATAGGAAATTTCGGTGAAGGAAATAAGAATTCAAATGGTACAGTTAATGTTCACGGAACAAATAAAGCTCATGGAAATGGTGATGGAATGATGGGTAGTGGAAAAAGAGTTTCTAAATAAAATTGCAATTCTAAATCAGGTAAATTCATTACAAAAATGAGACCAACAAATAGTTGGTCTTACTTTACATTTAATATTACAAACTAGATGTATGTAGTCTGTGAACATAAAATCCACCAGTAAATGCTTCAACAAGTCCTAGTTCAGGTGTTCCACAACCAAAGGCTGTTACTTCTAATCTTATAACTCCATTTTCTTTGGATTCCATTAATTTTTTTAATACTTCATTTATTTGTTTATTAAATTTTATATTCAGTTTACATCTCCTTGATTTATAGAATTTAAGATTATTGTAACATAAGAAAAGTAAGCCTTAAATAAACATTTTCCTAAACAAATTCAGAAAATCTCTGGATTTTTTCTTTTAATTCTAGAAAATTAATATATCTAGATTGTTTTACTATCTCTTTCTCCTCCAAATAAATAATAATGGTAGGAATAGTAAATACAGCAAAAACACTAGCTACAGATGGGATATTTTGAACTTCTACATGTCCACTCACAACTTTAGAATGTTTTTTAAGTAGTTCTTTAAGTCTGGGTAAAATATCATTACACACATTACACCCATCTGACGAAAAATATAACATAACAAATTTATTTTCTTTAATAAAATCTTTTATATCATTTATTGAATTTAAATTCTTCATAATTTTACTCCTTCTTTATGCTTTCTTTTTAATATCGACACTGGATAATGTAGCTATACGTATTAATCTAATTTTCTATTTTTTATACTCCCCTAGTATATATTTGAAATTATAAGTGCATCTGTACTTCTTGTCAAATATCACTACCCAAGTACTAATCATAATTACAATATTTGAGACAATTTAATCTTTTTAAAAGGGGATAATTAATATATGCTAAATTATATACCTTTACTTAAAAAAATTGATTTATTTAAAGACCTTTCTTTTAAAGATATAGAATATTTATTCACTAAAGACTTATATGAAATTAAAAATTATAAAAAGAATTCTGTGATATATTTTCAAAATGAAAAATGTACTCGTTTTGATATAATTTTAAAAGGAACTGTATTAGTTCAAAAAATCGATTCTAATGGCAACGTACTAACTATTAGTGATTTTAATATAGGTGATGTAATAGGTGGAAATCTACTTTTTTCCCATAAAAATTTTTTCCCCATGACGGTTCTTTCAAAAAGTGATGTCATCATCCTACATTTTAAAAAAAATTTAATTTTAAAATTTTGTCAAAGCAATATTAAATTCTTAAATAATTTGCTAGAATCCCAGACAAAACTTTAATATTAACAGATAAAATTAAAGCATTATCTATGAAAACTATAAGACAATGTTTAATTGATTTTTTATTGTATGAAAGTTTTTCTCAAAACAACCTAATAATAAAGTTGGAACTCACAAAAAAAGAACTTGCTGAAAAATTTGGAATTCAAAGACCTTCCCTTTCTCGTGAATTAAATAAAATGAGAATGGATGGGTTAATAGAATATGATGCACATTCTATTACAATAATTAATTATGAGTCACTAACATCAATTTAATTTTCCATAAACTACTTTAACCTATATAAAGATATTAAAAATATTATATTGAAGTTTTTGAATCATGGGCTAACAAGTTTTAATACAAATTTAAAAAAGTAATTAAGAGTATCAATTATTTGTGTTGGTTGTAATAAAACAAAGATTTTTGAAGTAAAAAAGATAAATAAACAGTATACTATTACTTAGGAAGTGATTAATAATGAATACAACAATTACACTAGCACGTCATGGTGAAACAAACTGGAATGCCTTAGGTAAATTCCAAGGCTGCCAAGATATTAATTTATCTAACGAAGGTATACTTCAAGCGGAGTATCTAAGTAAAAGATTTATTAATAATTTTGATTTTATTTACACAAGTCCTTTAAAAAGAGCTCTGCAAACAGCAAAAATCATTGCTAAGAAAAGCAACACTACTATTAATGTTGCTTTAAACTTAAGAGAAATAAATTTTGGTGCATGGGAAGGTCTTACTATAAAAGAAATTCAAACAAACTTCCCCGAAAAATTTATAAAGTGGAGAAATGATGAACTTGATGGACCTATGTGTGGTGGTGATCAAAGTCTCAAAAAAGCAAGCATCCGTGCTAAAAATGCTATTCTAGAAATTGCAAAAAAACATAAAGGAAAGAATATCGTAATAGTAGCTCATGGTGGAATTATCAAAGCTGGACTAATCGGTCTATTTGACCTAAAAATGACCATGTATCATAAAATAATTTTAGGTAATACATCTGTTTGTAAAATAATCTTTGATGATGATTTTAATCCAAAAATAATTACTTTGAATGATACAAGCCATCTTCCTGATGACTACATTATAAAATCTTATGTATAAAATGCAAACAAAATACATAGAAATAGACTATACCATTATTTTATATATAATAATGGTATAGTCTTATAAATAATAAACTCTAGTTTTCCTTGAAGGTGCAATACATACCATAATAATTAGCGGATCATAACTAAAGTTAGAACAGTATCCTACCGCTAATTCATTGTTTTTAACATCAATACTTAAATATTAAGCATTATTATCTTTACTTTGTTCTTTACACCATTTTGCACAAAAGTTTGTTTTTTTACTGCAAAGTACGTTTTCCGAACCACAAATAGGACAAATATGCTTGTCCTGTTCATACTTTATTTCATATATAGTGTCGCAGTTAAAGCATTTGGCTTTACAAAATGTTGCTCTGTAATTCCCACCACTTATTCTTATAGCATTTCCTTCGGTCAAAGCAATAGCTATTTTTTTTCTTGCGCTATCTATAACATTTTGAAAAGTTTGCCTTGATACCTGCATCCTTTGTGCGCATTCTTCTTGATTTAATTCTTCAATATCCTTTAATCTCATTGCCTCAAGTTCTTCTACTTTTAAAACTATTTCTTCAATCTCACATTTAGGCTTACCCCATGGAACAAAATAAGTATCATCTGGAAAGAATTCTACTCTTCTACATTTTATAGGTCTTGACATTTTAATTCCTCCCTGCATTTACTACATAATCCTATGAACGTAATGTTTGAATCATATATCTCCAAATTATTGTCTATTTCTATTTTTTCGTTTAATTTTAGATAGTCAATATTTAAGCTTTGACTATCTATATCAACTATATTATTACATTTATAACATTTAAAATGAATATGCAGGGGGTTTCCACTAAATATTTTCATCTCATAATAGTTTATACGGTTAATATTTATTTCTTTTACTATACCTAACTCATTAAATACCTTTAACACTCTATAAATCGTAGCAAGTCCTATATTTTTTTCTTTGATCCTTTTGTATATCTCTTTTGCATTTAAATGGGTCTTATTATCCAGAATAGTTTTTAATATTATTTTTTTTTGCATTGTGAATTTATAACCTTTTTTTTCTATTAACTTTTTAAAAACTATTAAATCATCATTCATAAAATCATCCTCTATAATTATTCATTGCAGTGTACTTCATGTTCATGCTGCGTGCAAACACTTCCTGTTGATTTTAATTCACCATTTATATATTTTTGTACTACATCCTCACTAAATCCTTGTGCACCAACTACTACCTCAATACCATTTTCATTAAATAGCTGTTGTGCTGTTTCTCCCATACCACCAGCAATAATAACATTTACATTTAATTCTTTCAAAAATACAGGAAGATAGCCAGGTTTATGACCTGGATTTGGAGTGAAACTCTTATTTAACGATTTACTTTCTACAACATCATATATTGTAAATCCCTCACAATATCCAAAATGTCCACTTACATTCTTTCCTTCACTTGCAACTGCTATTTTCATTTAAAATCCTCCTTCTATTTATAAATTAAATTTTATTCTACACATTCTTTTAAAACATTATAGATATACTCTATTATTTCATTACATGAAACACCTTGTTTCTTTAATTATAAGCATTCATATATACTATATTTTTAACCTTCCAAACCTCTTATCAAGTAAATTTTCATTGATTTTCTCATTTGATTAAATTACTCTTTTTATTACTATTCTTCCTTTTCTATAAATGTTTATTGGCATTTGCTAATTTCATATTACTCTTATTTTTTGTTATTGTCAAATGCCAATAATAATAATAATAATAATACATAATCAGTGATCTCTTTTATATCCACTTGCTTAATTCCTATTTTAATAACTTTTCCGGTGCAATGAGACATTGCCAAAAGAGAAATGTTTTTTTCTTTAAAATAATTAATTGTATTTTTTAATCTTTTCTCATTTACTTCAACTAAATGAGTTTCTTTAATAATTACATAAATTGTCATGTTCGTGTGTTCTATAATCCTTTCTAAAATATTAACTATACCTATATGAAAACATCCTACTATAACTATCAAACCTTTTTCATGCTTCAATACTAATACTTTTTCATCAGAGAACTCATCTACTACATAATTTTTATCTTGCTTTATTTGAAATATTTTATTTATCTGTTCAAATTTATTGCTTGGTTTAAAATTATAAACATCATTATATTTTCTTCAATATATTTTACCTCAATATTATTTTGATGAATATATTCGTTATCAAAAGAATTACCAATATACTTATAATTATCTTTTCCAACTACTTTATATTTTTTGTTAAAAATTTTTTTCCAACAATTAACTTATATGAATTGTTAGCTTTATTAACAAATTTCAGATATATTTAGCGTTAAATTAATATCCATATTTATCTTCCAGGTTTCATATTTCTACCGTGTCTATGTCTGTGACAAATACAATTATCACAATTTTCTTCGTCCTCAAGCTCACTACAAAGCTTGTAATTTCCTCCTTCTATTTTTAATAACTTACCATTTACCAAACTATCTGCTAATTTTCTGCGAGCATCATCATATGTTCTTTGTAATGTAGAACGGGCAACTCCCATTACATTTGCACTTTGCTCTTGATTTAAACCTTCTAAATCTATTAGCCTTATAGTTTCATATTCCTCTACTGTCATAATTATTGATTCATTTAATGTTTCCACTAAATCAATAGGACCAAATTTAACAATTTCAGGCAACATACAAACTCTTCTCCACTTTTTAGGTCTTGCCATTATTTAATCTCCTCCGTATTATTTTTCTATTATAATTTCTTAACATTTTCACTCCATCATTTCTTTAACATGTTTTTCATTAACAAAGACGCCTTTAAATTTTTTTAAGTTAAACATTTTAGTAAAATAATCACATTTACATAAAAAAACATAATAAATATTCTTACCACATCCAAAATGATTACAATTCTAAATTTCATGTCAGAAAGTTTAATCGTCCATTTTTTATTCTCTTCAACTTCAATAGTTTTATTTTAATCTATAAGTAATAACTCCCTTATATTATCTTTTACTTTTTTTCTACCATCAATACTTCTTTCATTTACCATATTATTTATTATTTGATTATTTATTTTTTATTAATAGGGTTATTTATATTACCAAGTCCCATTTTAAGTCCTAATCCTCCAACTACAGTTGCAACTTTAGCTACATTGCATAATCCTAATCCTCTTCCTGTTTTTGGTCCCATTCCTGTTGGACCTGTACCATCTCTTCTTGACATAACCTCGTCTTCTTTTATCTTTGGTCATATACCCTTTACAACTACCATTATACTCCGTATTGGGTATATATCAATAACTACTCTGATAATATTAAATAAGTTCAATTTTACCTACAAACATTTCTTTCTGATCTTTAGTAGCTATGTTTAATACAAAAGAACCTGTTTCCTTGAAAATTTTGTGGGAATATCGTGATGGAACAATACCTCTCATAATCATTGGTGGATTATAGTTACAATTACAACAATAAGCTACTACTAACACATTATTTTTACCATCAAGGCTTCTACAAGAAACTATCACTTTAGGCATTGGTTGAAAACAAGAATTCATATCCGCTTGAATTTTTCCCATTCTAATTCCCCATCTTTAGTACAATTTACTTGTATAATAACCATTTTAAATTACTAAACACTTATAAAATTATGTGCGTTTATTGTATATGTTCATGACAAACAGAACCTGTTGATTTTAATTTACCACTTATATATTTTTGTACTGCGTCATCACTTAATCCCTGTGCACCAACTACTACCTCAATACCATTTTCATTAAATAAGTTTTGTGCTGTTTCTCCCATTCCACCTGCAATAATAATATCTACATTCAATTCCTTTAAAAACACTGGAAGATACCCAGGTTTATGTCCTGGATTTGCAGTAAAACTATTACTTATTGATTTACCATCCTCTACTTCATATATTGTAAACCCTTCACAATATCCAAAATGTCCACTAACTTTACTTTCTTCACTTGCAACTGCTATTCTCATTTATAATTCCTCCTATATTTTAATTAATAAATTTATTTTACATGTTCTTTTAAAGTCTAAATGCTTCTTTTATAATACTCCACATATCCTCAATAGCTTTTTCGGCTATACTTTCTTTATAACAAGTAATAGGTTTTAACTCATTTATCGATTTCATAACAATATCATCATATGGAATTTTACCAACTATTTTTAAACCTTTATCATAAGCAAAGTCTTCTATTTCCTTAGCTACTTCTTCATTTATATCATATTTATTTATACAAACCATAGTAATAACTCCAAAATGTTCACATAATTCTACTACTCTCTTTAAATCTCCAAGACCTGATTTTGTAGGTTCTGTAACAGTGAGTACTGCATCACTTCCTGTTATTGATGCTATAACAGGACACCCAATACCTGGTGAACCATCTAATATAGTTAGTTTCTCTTTATCATTAAATTTTCTACCATTTTTTCTAAGAAACGTTACTAGCAGTCCTGAGCTATCACTACCTATATCCATTTCTGCTCTTGAAATTATACCTGTATCTAGCTTAGTAATAAATGTTTCTGCTGTTTTTTCCGATTTTAAACTTATAGCATTTTGTGGGCATACTAATGTACAAGAACCACATCCCTCACAAGCAAATAAATTTATTTTACAATTTTCTATAGCTTCAAATTTGCACACAGTCTCACATACACAACACTTGGTACAAAGAGATTCGTCTATTACAGCTTTTTTACCACCTATAAATTCACTTTTTTCGATGTCTTGTCCTTTGTAAAACATATAAAGATTAGGTGCGTCTACATCACAATCTATTCTTATTACATCTTTGGCAAGTTCAGCAAGTGCTGTTGCAATTGTAGTTTTACCCGTTCCACCTTTACCACTTAAAATTACTAGTTCCAAGATATCACCTCTTTTACTTCCTTTGAAAGTTCATCAAATAGTACTTTATGATGTGGATCATCATATAGTATTTCTCCCCTAGAATAAAGTACTGCTGTATTTTTACTATAAGGAACAGTTCCTAATAACTTTATTTTTTCTTCCTTGCAATATCTTTTTATTATATTATCTTTTTCATCATCTTTATTTATAACTATACCAAAAGGTATATTATACATTTTTACAACTCCTACTGCCATTTTCAAATCATGAAGTCCAAACTCTGAAGGTTCTGTTACAAGTATTGCTGCGCTCGCATATTTCAGTGCATTTACTACATTACAAGAAGTACCTGGAGGACAATCTATTAAATTAACTCCACCTGATATACTTTTAAGCAATTGTCTAATAACAGGTACTGCCATAGGTTCATTTACATTTAAAATCCCTCTACTACAATTTATATTTCTTACTTTCCCGCTTTCAATTTTACCTGTTTGTCTTTTATTGTAAGTTATAGCATTATAATTACATGCAAGTTCACAAGCTCCACATCCATGACATAATTTAGAGAAAAGTAAAATTTCATCTTTCACTTTTGCAAGAGCGTTAAATTGACATGCATTTACACAAGCCCCACAAGAAGTACAATTAGCTTTATCTATAATTGGGTACTCTACCATAACTTTTTCTGTTTTATCTACTATAGGTTTTAAAAATAAAAAACCATTTGGTTCTTCAACATCACAATCTATATAATTCGCCTTTAATGCAAGAGCAAGATTAATTGAAATCGTAGTTTTTCCTGTTCCTCCTTTTCCACTAAGAACTGCTATATTCATTCCCATTCTACTTACCCCCACCATGATACGCAGGACCAGACATTTGTATTTGTTCTAATTCGCTTTTATTATATTTCTCAAGTACTGAACTTATAACAATACTTTCACACTTATATGCTTTAATTTCTGCTTTTTCAATAAGTTCAAAAGCATTGGGACCAAGATTACCTGTTATAATAACATCTATATTTTCATCAATTATTTGGTTAGAAGCAAGAATTCCTGCTCCACCACTAGCATTTTGACCCTTATTTTCTATAACTTTTACTTCTCCACTTTTAGTATCATGAATTTGAAAATATTCACATCTTCCAAACCTGGTATTTAATAAATCTTCATTAGTTTTCCCTGTTGATGAAATTACTATTTTCATTACTACTCCTCCTCTATTTAGATATTGGCATTTGCTAATTTGATAATACTACTATTTTTAGTTATTGTCAAATGCCAATAATGATAATATAATTAAATAAATATATAAACGAAACTAAAAAAATAAGGGGTGAAAGATCACCCCTTATTTACTTATCACCCTGAGAAGTATTCAATTGATTATTTATTAAATTGAGTCTATTTTCAAGATTAATTTTTTCTTGTGCAAGTAAATCCTTTTGGTTTACAGGATTAATTGAATTATTAAAACCATTCATTACTAAACCCATTCCACAACCGCCTCTTCTACCTAACCCTAATCCCATACCAAGGCCACTAGTTTCACCTGCCGCATTAGTTACATTACAACCGCCCATACCTCTTCCTGTGTTTGATCCCATTCCTCTTGGACCTGTACCATCTCTTCTAGCCATGAAAACATCTCCTTTATTTTAGTTTTGGGCATTTGCCCCTTACAACTTTTATTATACTCAATTTTGGGCATATGTCAATAACTAATTTTGATGAATTTGTTTTTCATAAAATATTTCCACAAAGTAATAGACTATACTATTGTTTTGTGTAAACAATAGTATAGTCTATTAAATATAACACCTAATTTTATACCATTTCACTATCTAAGCTGCTAATCCAAGGCTCCATCCCCTGTTTTACTCTATAATCATTTATAGCTGCATGTATAACTTCCTCTGCTAAAACCGAGCAGTGCATTTTAATTGTTGGAAGCCCGTCTAATGAATCTGCAACAGTTTTATTGGTAATTTTCCAAGCGTCTTCAAGTGTTTTTCCCTTAATAATCTCCGTAGCCATACTACTAGATGCCACAGCAGAACCACATCCAAAAATCATAAATTTTGTATCTACTATTATATTATTTTTAACCTTAATGAATATTCTCATTATGTCTCCACACTGTGCATTTCCAACTTCACCTATGCCGTCAGCATCTTTAATTACTCCGACATTTCTTGGGTTCATAAAATGTTCCATCACCTTATCACTATACATCTCTCAACCTCCATACTTTAAACTTTATATAATATAAATAATTTTTATCAAATGCAGCTTAAATAACTTGCACAAGTTTCATTTTATAGTAATCTTTTATTCTTAATACTATATAATATTATGATAATATTTTATTACTCCTATAATATTGTAATGCAATTGCATATTCAATTCTTCTTTTTTGCATATTGCACCCAATTTCATAAGGCATTAATGTATCTCCAGTAGAATTATAATTATTAGCTTGACAACCTCCACTACAATAAAATCTTGCCCAACATTTTTTACATTCTGGTTTATTATATATATTAGATTTTCTAAAATCTGTTGACATTTCTTTATTTTCAATACCATCATACACATTTCCCATATAAAAAACTTTATTGCCTACAAATTGATGACAAGGGTATATATCCCCTTCTAGAGTTACTGCAATATATTCAAAGCCAGCCCCACAACCAGATATTCTTTTATAAATGCATGCCCCACCATTAATATTAATATTAAAATGATAAAAAATAACATCATCATGCTTTAATAATTCATTAAAAATGATATCATATTATTCGTATATTTGCTCTAAATATTCTTTTTTAATAGATAGAGGATTATCAGCTGATAACACCACTGGCTCAATTGAAATCTCCTTAAATCCAAGATCTATAAAATGTTTTATATCTTTAGAAAAATCTAAGTTTTGTGAAGTAAATGTTCCTCTTATATAATACTGTTTTTTAGATTTAACTCTTCTTTCAACCATACTCTTTATTTTAGGAAGAATATCATCATATGTTCCTCCACCATTAATTTTTATCCTTATACTATCTTCTACTTCTTTTCTACCATCAATACTTAATACAACATTTACCATATTATCATCTAAATAATCCATAATATCTTCAGTTAACAATGTAGCATTTGTAGTAATCGTAAATCTAAAATTTTTATTGTATTGTTTTTCTTTACTTCTTGCATAATCAACTGTTCTTTTAACAACATCCATATTTAAAAGAGGTTCCCCTCCAAAAAAATCCACTTCTATATTAACTCTTGTGCCTGAATTTTTAATTAAGAAATCAATACTTTTTTTAGCAACATCAAAACTCATTAATATTCTTTGCCTATCATAACCTTCTCCATCAGCAAAACAATATTTACATCTTAAATTACAATCATGAGCAATATTAAGACATACAGCTTTTATGTAATCAGGTTCTTTTTCAAATTCTTTAGCAATAGGCTCATATACATCATCTGAATACAATTTATCATCTTCTATAAGTTCTTCTATTTCGTCATAACATTCATTTAAAATGTTTTCATCATATATTCCTCTGTATTTGTTTATGACATTACTTCTACTCTCAATATTATTTTCATTAACTATATCATATATAATTTTATCTACTACATGAATAGTACCAGAACTTACATCTAATATAAAACAATCATCATTACATTTAAATTTATGTATATCATTCATTAGTTTGTTATCCTTTCTCTATTTGTTTTACTATTTTTATAATAAATAAGGGGGTGGTACCCCACCCCCTTATTTATCCTCCTGAGAAGTATTTAATTAATTATTTATTGAATTAAGTATATTTTTTTGCCTACTAGATAAGATCAATTTTAGAAAAATCTATTTCTCCTTTAATATCAACTATTTCCCCATTACAATGCACATATTCAATTTTACCTACAAACATTTCATGTGATCCAGTAACTATAGAATCTACTACCTTGCACTCTATATTTATAGGGCAATCTGCTAATAAAGGTGCATTTACCTTTATTCCTTCTTCAACTTTAATATTAAGCTTTGAAAACTTATCTTCATCCCTACCACTATGACTCCCCAAATAATCAAACATTTCCTTTTGCTGCTTTGTAGCAAGATTCACTACAAAACATCCTGTTTCCTTAATAATTTTATATGAATATCTTGAAGGTACAATACCAACCATAACCATTGGTGGGTCATAGCTACAATTACAACAATATCCTACTACTAATGCATTATTTTTACCATCGGTGCCTCTACAAGAAACCACTATTTTAGCCATTGGTTGAAGACATGATTTCATATTACCTTGAACTTTACTCATAATAATCCCTCCATTATTTGTATAACTTATTACATCTATAACCTAACATATCAAATCATCCTTTATAATTATTCATTACAATGTCCTTCATGTTCATGCTGCGTGCAAACACTACCTGTTGATTTTAATTCACCATCCATATATTTTTGTACTACATCATCACAAAGACCTTGTGCACCCACTACTACTTCTATACCATTTTCGTTAAATAAATTCTGCGCTGTTTCTCCCATGCCACCTGCAATAATAAGATTTACATTTAATTCTTTTAGAAACACTGGAAGATATCCAGGTTTGTGACCGGGATTCTTAACAAATTCTTTTTTTAATTCCTTAGCTTCATTTACATCATATATTGTAAATCCTTCACAAAACCCAAAATGTCCGCTTACATTTTTCTCTTCACTCGCTACTGCAATTTTCATATTGACATCCTCCTTAAAATTAACAAATTCTATTACTTTTTCAGTCAAAGCTTTAAATTTATCATCTAATACCTTACTTATACTACTTTTATTATTTATAACATCTATTATTTCTTTACTCATTGGAAGCTCTCCAATAAGTTGTATATTCATTTTATTTAAAAATTCTTGTGTATTACTATTATCAAAAAATCTTATTTCCTTTTCACAATTAGGACAAACAATGTAACTCATATTTTCTACTAACCCTATTATTTTAATATTCATCTTTTTGGTCATATTAATAGCTTTCGCCACTATCATAGAAACTAAATCCTGAGGTATTGATACCATTACTATGCCATCAATAGGAAATGACTGCATAGCTGTAAGCGCTACATCAGAAGTTCCAGGTGGCATATCAATAATTAAATAGTCAAGTTCTTCCCATAATACATTTGTCCAAAACTGTTTAACTGTATTTGCTATCATAGGACCTCTCCATATTACTGGTTGCTCTTCATCTTCAATAAGTAAATTAAGAGACATCACCTTAATGCCATCCTCTGTTGTTACTGGCCAAATATTTTCTTCAGAGGTCTCTGCTCTCTTGCCCCCTAAATTCAACAATTTAGGTATGCTCGGGCCTGTAATATCTGCATCCAATATCCCTACTTTATAACCTTTCTTGTTTAGTTCTTTAGCTAATAAAACTGAAATTGTTGATTTACCTACTCCACCTTTACCGCTCATAACACCTATTACTTTTTTAATATTATTGCTTGGATTGTTTTCCATTTTGATGCTTTCTTCATACTTACATTTTTCATTCGACTGATTTGAATCGTTATTTGCCACCAAAATTCCTCCTTATTTTGTTCTTTAATAAATAATTATTTACATATTAATCTACATATCCTTAACTTTCTATTTATAAATTAAATTTTATTCTACACATTCTTTTAAAACATTATAGGTATACTCAATTATTTCATTACAAGAAACGCCTTGTTTCTTTAATTGTAAGCATTCAAATGTACCATATTTTTCTTTTACTTTATTTATTATTTCCTTTGTATATTTTGTCGATTCATTCTTAGTCGTCGCTTCTTCTCTTCCTTTTAATGTTCCTAATGCCATAAGTGCTCCTGTAACTGCTCCACAAGTACTTCCTACCATCATACCTGTACCAAAAGGACTAGCAATTGAAATTGGAATATTAACATTATTTTCTTCATTAAACGCCTTTATTATAGATTCTGCACAATTATATCCTTGCTTATGATATTCTAAAACGTCTGTCATTTGTATATGCTCCCTATTTTTAAACTATAGCTATAACTATAATATTTATTTGGTTTTAATAATTTTATAAAAATTCTTTTATATTGCTCCACATATCTTCAATAGCCTTTTCTGCTATGCTATCTTTATAACAAGTTATAGGTTTCAACTCATTTATCGATTGCATAACAACATCATCATATGGAATTTTTCCTACTACTTTAAAACTTTCTTGTGAACATAATGTTTCAATTTGCTTTGCTATTTCTTCATTAATATCATATTTATTAATACATACCAGCGTGCAAACTTCAAAATGCTTACAAAGAGTCATTACTCTCATAAAGTCTTCCATACCTGATTTTGTGGGTTCTGTAACAATTAAAGCTATATCACAACCTGTTACGGATGCCATTACAGAGCAACCTATACCTGGAGAACTATCTACTATTGTTAATTTAGTTTGTTTGTTAAATATACCTTTAAATTTTTGAACTAATGAAGATTTGCTATCTTCAATTTCTGATTCTTTTTTTTTAAATTCCTCACTATTTTTTCTTAATATAGTAATAAGCTTTCCGGAGCCCTCACTTCCAACTTCCATTTCTGCCCTGGATAATATTCCTTTAGAGTCTTTTGTCATAAATACATCTGCACTTTTTTCATTGGTTAATTTAACAGCATTTTCAGTACAAACAATAGTACAAGCTCCACAACCTTCACATTTATAAATATTTACTTGATTGTTTTTTATTGCATCAAACTTACAATACTTTTCACATAAACCACATTCAGTACAAAGATCTTTATCTATAATAGCTTTTTTACCTCCATAAAAGTCTTCTTTCTTTAAGTCTTCCCCTTTATAAAACAGATAAAAATTAGGAGCATCTACATCACAATCTACTTTTATAGGATCATTAGCAAGTTCTGATAAAGCAACAGCAATTGTAGTTTTACCAGTTCCTCCTTTTCCACTTAATACTACTAATTCCATACTAGTATCTCCTTTACATTTTTAGCAATGTTATTAAAAAGGCTTCTATATTCATTATTTTCTATGAGCATTTCACCTTTTGAATACTGTTTTGCAATACTCCTACTATAAGGTAAAGAACCTATTATCGAAATATTTTCCTTTTTACAGTATTGAGTTATTATATTTTCATCACTTACGCTCTTGTTAATTACTATACCCATAGGTATATTGAATCTCTTAACAAGCTCAACCGCCATTTTCAAATCATGTAATCCAAATTCTGAAGGTTCAGTTACAAGGATAGCTATATCAGCATTTTGAAGCGTATTTACCACATTACAAGAAGTTCCAGGTGAGCAATCAAGGATGTTAATATTTTTACTTAAATTATTTAAAAGTTCTTTAATAATTGGTACGGCCATAGGTTCGCCTATATTTAATACTCCTCGTTTACACTGAATATCCTCTAAATTTCCTTCTTCGATAATTCCAACAGTTCTTTTCTTATACTCTATTGCATCATATTTACATACAATTTTACAAACTCCACAACTATGACATAATCTTTCGAAAAGTATAATACATTCGTTGATTCTTGCTAAAGCATTAAACTGACAAGCATTCGCACACTCTCCACAATGTTTGCATTTAGTATAATCAATAAAAGGATAATCGGTCTGTACCTCTTTCTTATTAATATTTAATGGCTTTAGAAATATAAATCCATTTGGTTCTTCTACATCACAATCAATATAATTTGCTTTTAAAACTAATGCAAGATTAGTTGAAACAGTTGTTTTACCTGTCCCTCCTTTTCCACTAAGTACTGCTATATTCACTGTATACTCCTCTCCGATCTACTAGTTTGATTAATGAAGTGAAGGTCCAGACATTTTTATTTCTTCAAGTTCACCCTTATTATATTTTTCTAAAACTGAACTAATATCCATAATCCCACATTTATAAGCTCTAATTCCTGCTTTTTCTATAAGTTCAAAAGCATTAGGTCCAAGATTACCGGTTATTATAACGTCTACTTTTTCTTCGATTAATTGGTTAGATGCAACAATACCTGCTCCCCCACTTGAACTTTGTCTTTTATTTTCTAAAATTTTAACTTCTCCACTTTCGGTATCATGAATTTGGAAATATTCACACCTTCCAAACCTCTTATCAAGTAAATTTTCATTAATTTTTCCGTCTGATGAAATTACTATCTTCATTACTATTCCTCCTTTTCTATAATTAATTATTGGCATTTGCTAATTTCATATTACTCTTGTTTTTTGTTATTGTCAAACGCCAATAACAATAGTATAATTAAATAATTATTGGAGTAAGAAACTACCATCATTTTATGTACAATTAAATGAACTAGATATAAAAAGGAGATTTATGTATGAGTAAATATTGGAGTGAAACTACAAAAAACATTGAACCTTATATCCCAGGCGAACAACCTAAAGATAGGAAATATATTAAATTAAACACTAATGAAAACCCGTACCCACCCTCTCCAAAAGTAATTGAAGCAATTAGCAAAGCGGCTAATGAAAATCTTCAGTTATACCCTGACCCAAACTGTGATGAACTTAAAAACACATTAGCAAATTATTATAAATTATCACCTAATCAAATATTTGTAGGAAATGGTTCAGATGAAGTACTTGCTTTCTCTTTTATGGCATTTTTTATAAAGAAAAGCCTATCTTATTTCCTGATATAACATATAGTTTCTATGAAATTTATATTAAACTATTTGGTCTAAAACATAAGTTAATTCCCTTAGATGATGAATTTACTTTGCCTTTAAATTCATTTTGTATTGAAAATGGTGGAATTGTAATAACAAATCCAAATGCACCAACCACCAAATATATATCAATAAAGTCCTTAAAACGAATTGTGGAATACAACATAGAAAGTGTTGTTATAATAGACGAAGCCTATATAGACTTTGGTGGAGAATCTTTAATTGGATTTGTAAATAATTATCCAAACCTATTGATTATTCAGACACTTTCTAAATCAAGATCACTAGCAGGGTTGCGTGTTGGTTTTGCTTTTGGACATAAAGACTTAATCGAGGGCCTCAACAGAATTAAGAACTCAATTAATTCTTATACCATTGATTCTATCGCTTTAGCTGGTGCAAAAGCATCTTTTGAAGATGAAACCTATTTTCAGAGTGTTCGCCTTAAAATTATGGATACAAGAGAAAAAACAGTACCATTACTTAGAGAATTAAAGTTTATTATATTGGAATCAAAAGCTAACTTTTTATTTGTATCCCATACTAAAATTAATGCAAAAATAATATTTAATAAATTAAGGAAATATGGAATTCTTGTTAGATATTTTGATAAACCTAGAATAAATAATTTTTTGAGAATAAGTATAGGCACTAACGAAGAAATGAAAATGCTTATAAAAAGATTAGAACAGATTATTCTAGAGATGGAAACAGAAATTTAATATAAATTATTTCTAATAACCAATTAAATACGATTAAACTTATTAAGAAAGAAATGCAGTAATAAATGGTTATGATGAAGTGATGATCTTATTAAAAACGGGGAGTGATTTAAATGAGCAAAGGACTTATATATGCCATATCTATTAGTCTAGAGCGAGGACAGTTAAAAAAGGAAGTACATGAAGCTAATCTCATAGAAAACTATGGGATAGAAAATGATGGACATGCAGGTAATTGGAGTCGCCAAATAACTTGCCTTAATTGGTTTAGTGTCCAAAAGGCTAATATAGAACATAACTTAAATATAGGACCTGGAGATTTTGCAGAGAATATTCTAATTGATGGTCTAGATTTATCTAATTTAATAGTTGGAAACAGAATCAGCTTAGCCACAGATGTTGTTTTAGAGATAACCCAAATTGGTAAAGAGGATCATCCTAGCATAGTTAGCAGAACATTTGGTATAAGTCTTTTACCAAGTGAAGGTTTATTTTGTAAAGTAATTAATGGTGGTAAAATAAGAAAGAGAGATTCTGTAGAAATAATACCTTTCTAAAAAGTAAAAAATATATAAATACTAATTTTTTAGAAAAAACAGAAGGGAGAATTGGTAATTAAGATGAATTTAAAAATAACAACTCTTATAGAAAATAATAATGATATTAATAATCTTTTATTTAACGAACACGGGTTGTCTCTTTATATTGAAACTGATGGAATGAAAATATTATTTGATACTGGTCAAAGTGGAGATTTTATTAAAAACACTGAATTGTTGAAAATTGATTTAAGTAAATTGGATTATATTGTGTTAAGTCATGGACATTATGACCATACTGGAGGATTTAGAAAACTTGTTGATGAAGATTATACATCATATAATTTAATTGTAGGAAAAAGTTTTTTTAATAATAAATATAAAATCGTGGAAAAAGATAATTACAAATATATTGGTAATTCCTTTGATAAAGAATATGTTAATCAAAATAATATTGTCGTAAAATATATTAAGGAAGACATATTTTATATTACTGAAAATATAATGATATTCTCTAATTTTAAAAAAAGTAATGATTTTGAACAGATAAACAAAATTTTTCAAATAAAACAAGATGAAAACTATGTAGCAGATAATTTTTCTGATGAAATAGTATTAGTAGTGAAACATGAAAAAGGTTTGGTGGTCATAGTAGGATGTTCTCATGTAGGGATAATTAATATTCTAGAAACCATTATAGAGCGAACAGGTATGTCAATCTATGGTATTGTTGGTGGAACACATTTAGTTGAAGCAGATGAACAAAGATTAAAGACTACAATGAACTATTTCAAAGAAAAAAACATCTGCATTTTAGCAATGTCTCATTGCACTGGAAAATATGCCGTTGAAAAAATTAGGCATGAATTTGTGGATGAATTTATATATAACAATACTGGAAATATTATTGAAATGCTATAAAACAAATCGAGTAGGAGCTAAATAATTAATTTATTTAGCGACCTCTCACACCACCGTGCGTACCGTTCGGTACACGGCGGTTCAATAGAACTTAATGTTTTAATAAATATGTTTCAGATATAGAAACTAAACCTATCTTTTTAAGGTACTTACTAGTTAATGTTTTGGCTAATATAGGGCTATTGGATATTCTCCAATAGCTTTTCCTTGTATTTGCATATTGCCAGGCTTTATTATTGTTCAAACCTAATTTAACAAGGTTTCCATGTTTTGTCTTAATCTTTTTCCACTGTTTCCAAAAACACATTCTAATTCTTCGTCTTAACCATTGGTCAAGTGTTTTAAGAATACTTTTAATGTCTGCAATAGCAAAATAATTTACCCATCCAACTATCACTTGCTTAAGTTTCATTAACCTATATTCCATGCTCATCGCATTACTTCTTGAAGTTAATTCTTTTAGCTTTGCTTTGAATTTACTTATAGGCTTTTGAGGAACTCTCATTCTGTATTCACCTTTTGAACGGTAAAACGAAAATCCTAAAAATTTAAGTTTCCAAGGTCTATCTACTGAACTTTTTTCTTTATTCACTTTAAGCTTTAAATTTTCCTCAATAAATCTTGTAATGCTCTCCATTACTCTATTGGCTGATTTCTTACTTTTAACATATATATTTGCATCATCAGCATATCTACAAAACTTTAGTTCCCGCTTTGTTAGCTCTACATCAAGTTTATGTAACATAACGTTACTTAATAACGGTGATAATGGGCCACCCTGAGGTGCTCCTTCTTCTGTATTCATAAATATACCATTTATCATTACTCCGCTTTGTAGATACTTTCGTATCAAAGAAATTACTCTACCATCTTTAATATCTTCCGATAGTATTTTTATTAACTTATCATGATTTATCGTATCAAAGTATTTAGAAAGATCAATATTTACCACCCACGTATAGCCAGCATTAATATATCCCCTACATTTTTCAACAGCTTGTTTTGCACTTCTTAAAGGTCTAAAGCAATAACTATTATCAGAAAATTTCTTTTCATATATTGGTATTAGAACTTGTGAAATTGCTTGTTGAACAACTCTATCTACCACAGTAGGTATTCCTAGTAATCTTATTCCCCCATCAGGTTTGGGTATTTCTACCCTTCTCACTGCTAGGGGTCTATATCTATTTTCTAGTAATGATTGCCTTAATTCTTGTCCATGTTCTTTTAGGTAATGTAGAAGTTCATCTACCATCAACCCATCAATTCCATGACTTCCTTTATTGGCCTTTACTCGTTTATAAGCTTTGTTCATATTATCCCTCGACAATACTTGCTCAAGTAAATCATTACCGTATTTATTTACATCGTTTCTTCCTTCTTCTGACATAGGAGAAATACTATGCACTTCTACGTTACCTTTAAGTTCCACTCTATTCTCTCGTAGAGAGCCTTCTTTATGAAGTTGTCTGCTTTCATCATATTTCTTCGTATCTTTCAAAATTTCAAAACCTCCTATTGTTCAGTCCTTCCCACGCTAACGCGTTTTGCATGGTACTATGACTTCTGCTGACTTCTGATAGTTCAGACATACATCACTGTATGTTTTGTTATTTCTAAATTCATATCCACAACTTGCCTATCAGATCTCCCCGGGTAAGAACGCAATCTTTCACTCCATCTATCTGCTACATTTACACCGCTTGTTTCGAATAGTTTTGGGCTTTGTTTTGTATAGCAAACTTACCCACAAGCATATGCCTTATATGTAATTTCTGTTCGTCAGACCAGAGTTTGGCCGTCGACTTCCTTCAGATTCCGCCTCACGGCGGACACCCTTATCTTAGGCTATGCACTTGGCACTATTAACCTGTGCTAGGGACTTCCACCCATTAGATTGCGCCCATGCCGGGCAAACTATAAAAAAGGTTGATTATAACTTAATCAACCTTTTTCATTACCCTAATCACAATCTTCAATAGTTATAAGATAACAAAATTATATCCCAATTATTTTAATAATCTAAAAAGGATAGACATATTCAATTTTAGGTTTTTCTGTATTCTTTATACTTTCAACTATAATTATAGGTGTTTTTTCACCATTATAGTTTAAATCTTTTATTTTTCCAGTAACCTTTATCCATGTATCTTGTTTTAGGTCCTTAGCCTTATCATAATTAGCTAAAAGTCCAACTGGGGCTAAATCTGCTGCACAGCAAGTCATCATAAGCCTGGCCGGAACAAACTCATTCTCTATTTATTTTGCAATGCTTTTTTTGATGATAATAAACTTATCTTTTTTATCAATATAACTAATGCAAGTAATACAACTGAAATCAATGCAGTTATACCTCCAGGTGCACAATTCATATAATAAGAAATGAATAGTGACAAGAGTATGTCTATCACACTAAACAATATTGAGTATAAAAGAGTTGATTTAAACCCTTTCTCTAATTGCATTGCTGTAGCTACAGGCAAAGCAATCATAGAGCTTAAAACAAGTACTCCAACAATTCTCATAGAAACAGATATTGTAGCAGCAACTAATATAGCAAATATATAATTAATTAATTTAACATTTATTCTTCCAACTTTTGCTGCTTCTTCATCAAAAGCTATAATAACAAGTTTATTATATAATATTATTAATGTCACAATTGATACAAGACTTAAAGCTAAGACAGCATATAAATCATCTCTTGTTACAGTTAATACGCTTCCAAATAGAAATGAGTTCACATTTGCATGTAATTCTCCAGAACTCATGATAGTAATAGCAATCCCAACACTTAAAGACAGAACAACAACAAGTATTAGCTCAGCATATTTTTTAAAATAATCTCTTAAAAACTCAATTAATAATCCACAAAATGAAGTAAATACGAATGAACTC
>NZ_JAHLDV010000033.1 GCF_018861865.1 Clostridium frigoris | reverse complement strand
AAATATGTATCTTTGAATCCAATAAAAGAAGAAGAACTTCTTATTATAGAAGAGTCATCGTCATAAAAATGTTAGAAATAGAAATTGCGACAACTATGTTGACAAACTCCGCAATTGATAAATATATTCATGATTATCCAGAGGGCGATAAAATAAAAATACATAATCTGCTCACTCATACATCAGGAATCGCTGATTATGTATCGACAGGAAAAAATGATCGTGCTTATACTCCAGAGGAAATTATTGAGCTTTTTAAAAATAAGCCACTCAATTTTAAAACAGGAACAAAGTACGAGTACTGTAATTCAGATTATATACTGCTCGGATATATAATAGAAAAGGTATCAGGTATGAAATATGAGCACTATTTAGAAAAAAACATATTTGAACCTTTAAAATTAAATGATACTGGATTTTTAATAAATGAAGCTAGTATAAAGAATAAAGCAAGTGGATATTATCCTTCTAAAAAAACAGGAGAATATAGTGTGGTATTGGATACAGAGAGTTCAACGCAATATTCATCTGGAGGAATTTATTCGACAGTTGATGATTTGTATAAATGGGAAAAAGCTCTATTTACACAAAAATTAATTAATAAAAAATCATTAAATGAAATGCTTACTCCATACTTACAGAATTACGGATATGGGTATGGATTGATTATTGGCAAAAATGATGAAGGAGATAAAGTGATTTGGCATAATGGAAGTTTACCTGGTTTTTCATCATATATAGGAAAAAATGTTAATAAAAAATATCTGTTTATTATACTAAGTAATAAGGACTCATATAATATTGAAGATATGGTTTCAGAATTATCTAATATCTTGAAGTTGGAGAAATAATGTATATTATGTACTATATAATATACATTATTTTTAATAATAGTGTTAAGAGACATAATAATGCCCCCAATCGTATGATAATAAAACTACGGTTGGGGGAATTATTATGTAATGGTCGTATAATTTAATGTTTTAGAATGATTTTGATTTTTAAATTATTCTGATTTAAAACTGATTATATATATAAGTAACTCTCACATCGGACTGAAACAAAAACAAATAGCTACAACCTAAAATGACAATGGTATAAATAATCGTCATAAAAAGTATATTAGTTTTTATTTTCGTTATAATATTTATCAATAGCTTCATTAATGTATACCCAACCTTTCCAGCCTATGTGAGCACTATCCATTAGAAAGTAATTTTCATTTTCATGTTTTGAAAAATCAGTGACTTCAAATCCATAAGAAGTAACCATTGTATTTACTTTTTTATAATAAGATAATCTATCATTTTTATTATATCCAACATAGTCATACCATTTACCGTTAACAGGGATATTTAAAAATAATGGTTTAATTCCTTCATCCTTGCAAACGTCTAATAATAATTTAAAATCTTCATATTCTGGAGATCCTATATATAAATCTTTCTTAGGAGAAGCCTTTATTGTTTGAAGATTTCTTTTAAATGCATGATTATATACTTTATTGTCTATACCAAATTTATTATTATTAGATTTTGATTTAGCAATTTGGGAAGCTTTCCTTAATTCTGCATTCCAGTTAGTATCTTTATGCTTTGGCTTTAAATAATCTGCAAGTTTAGGATTATCCTTAAGATATTTGTAGCTATTTATATCGTCCTTTAAAACTAATAGATTATACCTTAGCCAGTAATAAGGGGTCAATAAATACCTCTTAGATGTACTTACTAAGCTCTTATTACTATAAAGAGAGCAGTATTCCCACATCATAGCAAAGTGCTTATTTATTTTTTTGCCGGAAATTGATGTTATTCTTTTAGCAAACTCTTGTTTTGTAGTTAAACTTAAATCTCTATTAAACAAAAATCCATATACCTGTAGTTCAGATGAACTGGCTTCAAAAGTATTTTCATTAATACCTTGTTTTATAAACCATTGTGAAGAAAGTACGAAAACTACCTTTTGACCTTTAAGGTTCGTACCTAGTGATCCAAAATCAGCAGCATGTACTAAGGATTTATAACCTGCTTTTCCTATAAGATTGATTTGAAAACCATCTTTTTTACCATTAAAAAATTTAATTGGCTGAGTAGAGTATCCAGCAGTTTGTTCAAGTTCGGAAGAACCGAACATTAAAAGATTATCGCCCTGCTTTGTTCCCATGCTTTGAAGTATTGGACTTTTAAATTTATGTTCAGTTAAATTTTCTCCAAATTTGTCATAATATTTTTTTGAAATAAGATTTTCATAATGGCTTTGATAAAAAAATAAAAAACCTAAACAGATAATAATAGAACAAACAAAAGCTATGACCTTTTTCATTCTATTTTACTATTATAGAGATTTTTATGGTCTTGCATGTTTTGAAGATATTCAATTAGTTTGTTCGGTGTCTCTATATCTTTTCTTCCAACAATAGCAGGGTCGAGTTTAATATTAAAGGTATCCTCTATTGCTACAATAAGTTCAATTATTCCTAATGAATCTAATCTTCCAGTATCAAATAAATTCTCATTACTTTCCTCACGTAAATCCTCACCAGTAATTTCTTCTAATATATTGTAAATTGAATCTTGCATATAAATTCCTCCTTTTATTTAAATAAATATCCTGAAAATATCAAAAAGCTAAAACATATCAAGTTAAAGGTTAAAACAGTTGAAGCAATTTGGAAATAGACCTTTTTTTTAAACTTTTTGTAAAACTTTTTTCTCTGAAAATAATCTGTAACAATGAGCAAAATTCCATGAAAGGCACCGTAAACAATATAATTAAGTTGAATTCCATGCCATAGCCCCATGGTTATCATATTTATCATGAAACCAATGTAGGAGGCCGTATATCTACTCTTAAACCACTTTTTTCTAATTGCAGTCATTACAAATCTATTATAAATAAAATCTCTAAACCAAAACGATAAGCTCATGTGCCATCTGTTCCAAAATTCTTTTATATCCTTGCTTATAAATGGAAGATTAAAGTTTTCAGGTGTTTTTATTCCCATTATGTAACTTACACCTATTGCTATTAAACTGTATCCGGCAAAATCAAAAAACAAATAAAAGCTATAAGAGTACATATATGTAATCGTATTTGATAATGTGTGTGGTCTTAATAAGAGTATATTAATAAAGTGCTGTTGTATATAAAATCCTATTAGAAATTTATATCCTACTCCTTGTAAAATTTTAAATATTCCATCACCTAAATATTCAACATATTCTCTAGGCTTTATAACCTTGTTGCTTTCCTCTTTAAATCTAATTGAACGGTCAATAGGTCCAGAACTTAAGGTTGGAAAAAACAATATAAAATATGCAAGATCAAACATATTTATTTTAGTAATATATCCGTCATAAATTTGAATTAATATCTGAATAACTTTGAAAGTTAAATAAGAAATTCCTAAAAAACCAAGTTCTTTGTGTACAAATATATTGCCGAGTTTTGAGCATAGTAATGGTGATAGACCTATTACTATCATTATCCAAAGTAACCATCTTTGTTTAAACTTTTTTATAATAAAGCTGTAAAAAATAATTAATAAAAATTCCATTATAAAAAATAAAATTAAGTACTCAGCTTGTTGTTTTGATTTACCAAAAATTAGATAAATCATAAATAAGCTTGCTGGTAGCCCGTACCACTTTATCCTTTTACCAAGTAGACCAACAATAATCGCTGGGATTAAAGCTAAAATCATTAAATAGAAATATAAAAAATTTCCGTAAGGAAGCATCTAAAATTCCTCCAGTATCTTTTTTCTATCTATTTTGCCATTAGCATTCATTGGTAAAACTGATATTACCTTTATTTTACGAGGTATCATATATGAAGGTAATAGGTTCCTTAAGAAATTTTTAACAGCGAGAATTATGTTTCCTTCAAATTTATCATTTAGTACTATTGCTGTTGCTAAATATTTAATTGTGCCTCTTTCTATAATAGGTACTACAACAGCATTTTTTATGAAAGAAAGTTTTCGTATATTATTTTCAATATCTTCAATTTCGACTCTATAACCATGAAGTTTAATTTGATTATCTATTCGTCCCTCATAATATAATAGACCGTTAATTATATACCCCGTGTCTCCTGTCCTATATCCTCTTCTTTTTACACCAAAGATTTCTGTGTTAAAAAAGAACTTTTCTGTTAAAACAGGATCAGCAAAGTAACCTATACTTACACTGTCGCCAACTATTAATATTTCATTTGTATTTTCTTCTATGATTATTTCACAGTCTTTTTTGACGTACCCAACTGGAAGAGTTTCTTTACTTAAAAGCATTTCCTTTTTTATTTCAACTGCAGTTACTGCAACTGTAGTTTCTGTTGGACCATAGAAATTTATTAGTTTGATTTTGGGGAATCTTTCAAACAACTTTTTTACACATTCTTTGGAAAGAGTTTCTCCACAAAATAACATTTCGTTCAATTCAGGTAATAACTTTTCGTTAAACTGTTCGCTTTGTAAAGACATTTCTGCGAAAGATGGAGTAGAGACCCAGGTCGTAATCCCAGAAGATTTAAAATTCATAAAAAGCTCAGGTAAATTAGCTATCATATCTTTATCAATACTATAAAGTATTGAACCAGAAACCAATGATAAATAAGTATCCATTACAGATAAATCAAAAGAAAAAGGTGCTTGATTCATAAATATTTTATCTGTTTTATTAATTAAAGTTATACTCCAATCAATGAAGCTTTGAATGCAATTTTTTGTTATCTGCACTCCCTTTGGTTTACCAGTACTTCCTGAAGTATATATTATGTAATAAACATCTTCACCCTTAAGTCTATAACTTATATTGGGTTTTTTATCCTTAGCTTGTAATAGTCTCGTTTTTAAATCACTCTTATTTAATATTATATCTGCAGGAATATCAAATAACTCATTCGACGTATTTATAATCAATTTAGCACCAGAGATAATCAAAATATCTTTAAGTCTTGTAATTGGGGTCGAGATATCTACTGGAATATAAGGATGTCCACTTTTTACGCAGGCTAAAAAACTTATAAGCATTAAATGATCCTTATGTCCAAAAACTATTATAGGCGTTTTGTCTTTACCAAATAAATCTATGATATTTATAGCAAGTGAATCTGACTTTGTTTTAAGCTCTCTATAAGTTAAAGTACTATTTTTATACATATGAGCTATTTTATTAGTAGTACAATAGTTTTCAATTATATTAATAAAATTCATAAGTTTTCCTCCTCATACACTAAAATACATTTTATCAGTTTGTTATGTAATAGTAAATAGATAATTATACGTAATATAAAATTAAAAACTATCCTTAATATACATATGGTTTTACTATTTATAGTAAAAAACAGTAAATTTAAGCTGTCCACATGGCATTATAATGCATATACACTCTAAAAATATGATTGAAATGAAATTTTAGAGAGATTATTATGTAATCGCAATTAGTCTGATGGGTATATATCCTTTTTTTATTAATTTACTTTTAGACCTTACATCTTTTCTTGCTACTGGAATGGGTTCGAAGGGTACAACTGTTGATATGTTTTGCTCATAAACGTTTAAATTATCACTATTTTCCTTATCAGAATTTATATATAACATAATATGTCCTTTTCCTTTCCCATTATCTAGAAGCAAGGCATCTGTGGGCTTAAGATCGTTCCAGGATACTTGACATACTAAATTTTTGCCTATTTTACTACCGCTTCTTACATGATTATAAAGAGAAAGAGTAGTTTGACGATTTATGCCCCAGGCAGTACTTACTAAAGATGAGCAATCATTACCATATAGGATTTTACTCTTGCTAATTTTCGATAGAAAGTTACTGGGAGATGATACCTGATATAGGTCCATACTATAAGGTACGCCTCTATATGTTTTTCCTTTAATAAAAATATAAGAACACTTTTTTTCAACTAAATTATGCATGGGAATCCATTTTACCTCTGTCATTGCTTTTGCTCTGTTAAGAATTTTTTGTTTTAAAACATCAGGCATACATGGATTAGGTACTTTGGTGTTATATGTTATAGCATTATTACTTAAAGAAAAGGGCTGAATTTTACTATTTTGATTGATATTTCTAGTATTCGAAGTAATTTTAGGGGAAAACATAATAAAAGCAATTATAAATAAGGTTATTATAGATGTATAAGTTACTATTTTTTTTATCGATTTAATCGTCATTTTCTTATTTCTCCTTCGTTTTAAAAAATGTATTAATAGTATTAATATGTTATGTAAAATAAAATATTCCATATTAAATTAAAAAAGTTAAAAACCATTAAGTAAGATATATCATTACTCAATGGTTTTTAACTTTCATATATAAACTGTGACATGGCTTTTTTAGTATTTCGTTATATTAGATTTTAAATTTGTCTACTGCGTTTTCTAGTTTATTCACTAATTGCTTCAAATCTTCTGCGTGAGATTCTGCCGTATTTATCGCTGATAGTTGTTCCGCCGTAACAGCTGAAACTTCTTGTGTAGCCGCGCAAGTTTCTTCAGCAGCTGCAGATATATTAGTTATATTCGCCACTATATCCTCCTTTTTACTTGTCATATTCTCACTAAATTTACTTATCTCATTCATCTTAACTATTAACCCCTTAAAAGATTCAGATATATCATTAAACTGTTCTCCAGTTTGATATACGGCTTCATTTTGCTCTTGAACTATGGTTTGAGTACTTTCCATAACTTTTACAGCAAATTTTGCGTTGGTTTGAACTTCTGTTATCAAGGTTCCAATTTGATTAGTAGCGTTAGAAGATTGTTCCGCTAATTTACGAACCTCATCTGCTACAACTGCAAAGCCTCTACCACTTTCACCCGCTCTTGCAGCCTCTATAGCAGCATTTAGTGCTAGCAAGTTAGTCTGTTTAGCTATATTATCTATTGTTTCTATTATTACACCTATCTTCTGGGAGCTTTCATCAACTCTTTGAATTACTTCACTTACATTTTTGTTAGCTTTATTATTCTCATTATTTTTATCTGAAAGTAATTTAACCACAGATCTACCTTTTGCAGTAATTTCAACAGTATGGTTAGAAATATCCTTCATTTCATTAGCAGCCACAGAAACATGTTCAATATCTTGAGTTATACTAGATATTTCATTTACACTGCTTTCAGTATCTTTAGCTTGCTCTGTAGCAGTTATAGATATATCTTCAATTGCTTTGGCAACTTCCTGCGAAGCAAGTGCAGTCTGCTTAGTTATGTTGGTAAGGGAGTTAGATGAATCTAATAGAGTGCATGAAGAATTTTTTATTTCTCTAATTAAATCACTAATACTGCCTATCATATAATTAAACTTCTTAGAAATTTGGCCAAACTCGTCATTCCTTGTTAAAATATTTCCTTGTAATGTAGATTTATCTAGATTACCTTCCGACGCAAGGGAAATTTTCTCTGTTATATTTTTAAGCGGAGTTGTAATATAAATGGAAAGAAAATTCGCTATAATTAAAGATAACAATAATGCACCTGCAATAATAACCAGCATAATCAATATAATCAAATTCAATTCCTTAAAAGCCTCACTGGAATTTACTTCAACGATAACGCCCCAATTAATTTTATCAATAAATTTATAGGTAGATAATTTAGAGACATTGTTACCTTCGTATTCGATTTGTCCAGTTTGTTTTTTTATAACCTTAGCCACTGGGCTAAGCTTTGTTAAATCCGTAAGTTTTTCAGCCAATTTCTTATTACTATGGCCAATTGCTTTTCCGGTTCCATCTACTAAATAAACTTGTCCTGATTCTCCATAACTCTCTTTTGTTACTAAATCACTAAAAATACCTAATGAAAGGTTAGCAGCTAATACACCTACAACTTTTTTATTCTTTAGAATAGGAGTAAAACATATTATTATTGGTTTTTTTGTAGTACCAGATATCAATACATTAGAAAAACCAGATTCGCCTTTCATTCCCATTTTATAATAATCTCTATCAGACCTATCTGCTAGACTATTCTTTCCCATAGAGCTATAAAACATCATTCCTTTTGGGTTCAATGCTGTAAAAGCTGAAATCATTGGGAATTGCGTTTTAAATGTTTTACATATACCGTCAAGCTTGCTGAAATTCATAGATTGAATTCCATCAGTAGCGGCTAGACCGGTCATCAAACTTTTAATATCAGTCAAAGTTAAATTTATTTCTTTTTCAACAGCAATTGCCTTATTCATCTGTTGAGTATAAGCACTATCCTTCATAATACTTGAATTTTTCACTCCAATAATTGCAGTAGATATAATAAGTGGTATTATAATAATAATTACAATAATAATTGAAATTTTAAATTTAAAGCCTCTTATAGTTTTGATATTAATCCCCCCATTAAAATAGTATAATCACAATATATATTTACCTTATAAAATTGCGTATAAGAATATGTTCGACATAATATTATAAAATCCTTTTAACTTTCTATACCCAAGAAATAAGTAGTATCTATTATGTTCATTTAATTATTTTTTCTATTAATAAGCATATATTCCATAAAATCATTTTAAAGGAGATATGTAATATAAAAAAAACACCCTAAGGTGTTTTTTTTATATCTATTAAGTTTTTTTCCATAGTTTTGAATTCACTAATTACTGATTCATCGGGCCTGTTTGTTAAAAGGCTTCCAACGATAACAGCTATAAGTGATAGACTAAAGCCTGGAATCATTTCATACAAATGAGTCGATAGCCCCGTAATAATCCATATAATTACGGTTAAACCACCTACAACCATACCTGACAATGCACCCCACTTAGTCATTCTCTTCCAGTAAAGACTAAGGAGAAGCATTGGTCCAAATGCAGAACCAAATCCAGCCCATGCTTGTCCCACTATATTAAGAATGGTTTTGTTTGGAACATATGCCAATACTACAGCAAAAGCTGCAATTATAAGCACAGATATTCTTCCAACAAACATTTGAGTTTTTTCTGATGCTTCTTTATTAAGAAAGGTAAGATAAAAATCCTTTGTTATAGAGCTTGAACAAACTAAAAGTTGAGAAGAAATAGTACTCATAATGGCGGCAAGTACTGCTGAGAGTATTATCCCTGTAATAAAAGGATGGAATAGTACATCTCCAAGGCGAAGAAAAACCATTTCCGGATCTTTTAAGGGTTGGCTTATAGATGTAAAATATACAAGTCCTACAAGCCCACTTGCCATAGATCCGATAAGTCCAATTGCCATCCAACTTATTCCTATCCTTCTTGCAGATTTAAGCTCTTTTGCAGATTTAATAGCCATAAAACGAACTATAATATGAGGTTGACCAAAGTAACCAAGGCCCCATGCTAAAAATCCTACAATTGTGGATAAACTTGTTCCACGAAGTACATCAAATAATGCAGGATCAATATGTTTTACTTTGGTAACAAAAGTACCAGGATCTATTCCTAGATTCATATATGATACAATAGGCACGACAACTAGTACAATAAACATAAGACTGCCTTGAAAAAAATCTGTGAGAGTTACTGCTAAAAATCCTCCAAAATATGTATATAATACAACTATAGATAATGTAACTACTACACCAGAAGTATATGTAAATCCAAATAAATCCCTAAATAATTTTCCGCCAGCTACAATACCGGAGGAAACATATAATGTAAAGAAAACAAGTATTATTATGCCAGATACAATCCTAAGCATTTTAGAGTTATCTTTAAATCGATTTTCAAGATAATCTGGAACAGTTAAAGAATCATTAGCGACCTCAGTATAGATTCTAAATCTCGGAGCGAGCAGGCGATAATTAAAATAAGCTCCTATAGTTAATCCGATACTAAGCCAAATACTAGAGATCCCTGTAGCGTACACAGCCCCAGGAAGTCCCATAAGCATCCATCCACTCATATCACTGGCACCTGCAGATAAGGCTGTAACCATTGGCCCTAAACTTCTTCCTCCAATCATATAATCAGAAATATTTTTGGTTTTTCTGTAGGAATAGTATCCTATTACAAGTAAAATGAATAAGTATAAAACTATTGCTAAAAGCGAGTAAAATTTCATTCGGAATCTCCTTTATTCTAATTAGGTTTTATAATGTGCATAAAAATACAGAAATATATAGATATTTTATCATGTTTATGGAAAAATTGGAATGATAATAGTAAATTACAATTAATAAACCGTCTGTAAAAAATTACAGACGGTTTCCTGATTATATTACTTATTATGTAATTATGTATAGTTTTCTAAAAGATTATTATCTGCCACTCTTATCTTTACCTTTGATTTAGCGACGATTTAATTTAGTTTTTTATAATGCCTACAAATGTTAAGTTGTCTATTTTTATGGAACCTGGTTGTTTCAATGTTAATGTCTTGGGGGCATTACCACTATAAAAAAATAAGGCATTATTTGTTGAGTCAGTCCCGCTGAGGGCTGCCTTTGCAGCCTTCACAGCAGTTGCATCTGCAGATGTATTAATGTTGCCATTTTGTATTGGAGTAAACTGATAAGAACCGTTATATTTTTGATTAATAACAGAACTCAATGAATTTGGGAAACTGCTACTCTTAACTCTGTTTACAACTACTGATCCTACAGCAACCTGAGCTTTATAAGATTCACCTTGTGCTTCGGCGGTTATTAGTCTTGCAAGTAAGCTAAAATCACTTGATGTATATTTAATTGCTGCACTTTTGCTTGCAATAGGTTTAGCTAACACTTTAGTAGAGTTAGTTGTTACTGGGATTTTGAGAACTTGTCCTGGAAAAATAAAACCATCGCAATTGCTATTAGCTTTCATTAAATTAGTTAATGATTCTCCGTGTGTTTTTGCTATTACCGATAAGCAATCACCACTTTTGACTGTATAAGTTGTAAGCGTCGCAGCAAATATATTTTGAGATGTTATTACTGAGATACCAATTGTTAATGCTGATGTTAAAAAAACAGATTTAAAACTTTTAAAGTTAATCATTATTTTCCTCCTTGTGCCTACCAGGTTATTAAAGGATTAGGGTAGAGGTGCCCTGCTTTTATAAAGCTTAATCCCGAAATTTAATCCACGGCAATTCCTTTGGAATATTAGGCTATTAAAACATAATAATACCATAATAATACCATAATAAAAATAAAATACAAGTTTTATAAAGTAATATGTCGAATTATGATTGGAAACTGTACGATTTTTCTTGAAATGTGCTATTATATGTATTATATAATAAAAAAGTTTAAAGTGGTGATGAAATGGAAAAAAGAAAAAAATTTGGTAGGCATAATGCCTTGCTCATAATTATGGTGGCTATATTTTCAGCAATAGGAGTAAGGCTATATTATTTACAAGTATATAATGGAGAATATTACAAGGATAAGGCAAATGCTAATGCTCATAAAGGAATAGCTATAGGAGCACCAAGAGGACTTATAACAGACAAAAACGGAATAAAACTTGCAAAGGAATTGCCAGGTTATAACATTACATATACAGATACATCTAATACAACGAAGGATGACACAGCTGTGTTTAAAACACTACAAAAGGTATTTAAAATATTGGATACAAATGGAGAAGCTAAGGTAGACAGTTTTCCTTTGAAAAGTAGGCCGTACAGATTTGAATTTAATTCTGGTGATACTAAGGGAATACAAACAATGCAATTAAGATTTTTAAAGGATAGAGGAATCCAAGATAATATACTGAAAGCAAAATTTAATAGTAAAAAAGAAGAAGAGTTAACCTCATATGAAACTAGTGAACTTAACAATGAACTTTTGAAATTAACTCCAGAGCAAGTGTATAATCAGCTTCTTAAAGAATATGGTGTAATAAAAGGAGTTTCAAGTTTGCATATACAGGAAACCCCAGATTTAATTAGAAGATATTTAATTGTAAAAGATGGTATAAAGATGAATTCTTTTTCAGAATATAAATCAATTAACATAGCAACTAATATTAAGAAAAATACATCACTTGTATTCGAGCAAACTCTTTCGGATATGCCTGGAATTAAAGTGGAAAATCAGCCTATGAGGCAATATCCATATGGACAACTTGGTTCATCAGTACTAGGATATATAAGTAAAATAAATTCTAATGATCAGGCGAAATATTCAGCAAAGGGTTATGATACGAGCACTGATTATGTAGGGGTTTCTGGGATTGAAGCCGCTATGGAAAGTAGTCTCAAAGGAGATAACGGTGAAGTCGGGGTTAAAAATGGTCCTCCTAAAAAAAAGGCGACTGCTGGGAAAAATGTACAGCTTACTATAGATGCAAATTTACAATATGCCACAGAAAATGCTTTGAATAGTGAAATGAAGACTTTACAAAGTAAAGGGACTGTAAATGGTTTAAATGTATCAAACGCTACAAGAGGGGCAGCTGTTGCTATAGATATTCATACTGGTGGAATACTCGCACTTGCTAGCACACCCGGTTACAATCCCAATGATTTTTCTGCGTCTCAAGGATTAACTGAGGCTCAATCGAGTAAATATTTTAATCCAGACTATGAAAAGATGGCAAAAGCTCAGGGAAAATCGCAAAGTTTAATTAATTATATGTTTCCAATTGACACAAGCATAAAAGGAAACACAACAATAAGAAAGGATAAGTTTGATTACTACCCCAAATATTTGTATAATTATGCAACGATGTCACTTATTCCATCAGGTTCTACTTTTAAACCGATGACAGCAATTGCGGGTCTTCAAACTGGTGTAATAAATGATAAGTCTACATATCGTGATCAAGGAAAGTTTGATATAGGGGGAGGGATAATAGACCATTTTATAACAGATGGAGCGCTTGGTCTTGTAAATGTTGTTAGCGCAATACAAAAATCCAGTAACCCATTTTTTATGAATGTCGGTGGTTTATTAAGATCAAAATATGGAGATGACATTTTAGCTAAATATGCATGGGAATTTGGATTGGGGTCTGATCCTGATTCAACAAAGCCTGGTACAGGAATAGAAATAAATGAGAATTTCGGACAAGTATATAATACAGTATCACAGAAAAACATGGCAGCAACGGAATATCTTTTAAGTATTGAGCAAGATTTTAATAAGGGAGTTTCTGGAATAGGGACGAAATTTCACAAGATAGATTTATACGATAGAGAGGGCGATGATCGTATTAATTATCATGGGAAAAATCTTTTAGAAATAAAAACTGAAATAAAAGATGATATAAAGGATTCTGTAAAAAATGGAACTTTTGTAAAGAGCGAATATGAAGAATCATTAAAAAAATTAATTGCGGCCGATCCTAAGTATAAAAAACAAAAAATTACGGCTACTGATTTAACAGTGGCAGTAAATGATATAAACTTTCAAGCGGTAAAGAAAGGGCATACTTCTTTAGGGCTTCCATATAATATGTATATTGCATCTATTGGTCAAGGCATGGATAATTTTACACCTCTTCAGATGGCAAATTATATATCCACTCTTGCAAATGGCGGAATAAGATATAAACTTCATTTGGTGGGTAGTATAAAAGACACTAATGGAAAGTTATTATCTAAAACAAAACCTAAGGTTTTAGGTAAGGCAAATATGAGTGAAAAAACTAGAAAGATAGTTATGCAGGGCATGAACAACGTTACAGGTGCAGGGGGTAATACTGACGGTACTGCAGCTAAAGCTCTTGGGAAATTTCCCATACCTACAGGTGGTAAAACAGGTACAGCACAATTTAATACAGCGGACATACAAAACAAAGTTGGTAGAGGAGATTATGGGTGGTACGTAGGCTATGCACCTGCTAACAATCCTAAAGTCGCAATATCTGTAGTTATATTTGATGGAGGATATGGTAGTGATGTTGCAAATGTAGCTAAAGGTATGTATGAGAGTTATTTTAAAAATGATCCACGGATGGCAAAGTATAAGGGAGATTATGATATAAAATTAAAACGCATGAATTAAAGATGTATAATTTAAGAAAGTAAGAAATGTGGGGATATCATCCGATAAATAATTAGAATTTATAATTATTTATCGGATGATTTTTTTTACTTGTTTCCATTATATTTTATTAAAATATCAGTAATTTTTTTATTTTCACAAAGATCAAAAGGAGTGTAGCCTGTAGAATTTTTTGAATTTATGTCAAAGCCTAAATTTATTAGAGCTTTTAAAAATTCTTCAAAATGTTCATCAAAACAGTTGATATAATCATCATGAAGAAGGGTGTTTTTATATTTATCACGTGTATTTATATCTGCTCCATATTCTACAAGTAAATTTAAAAGTTCTACAGAGTAATTAAAACTGCAGTTAAATATAGGAGTTTTACCGGATACGTTGATTGCATTAACTTTAGCTCCTTTTTTAAGTATCATAGTTATTACATCTATATGAGGTTTCATCCTTGCACAAAGTTTATGAAGAGGGGTTTCTAAGAGTTCACTATTATGTGAATTAATGTCTGCACCATTATTAATTATAAGCTTGATTGTTTCAAAATAATTATTTTGGCAATTGTCAATGGCATAATAAAGTAAATTTTTAATTTTAAAATCAGAATTTAAATTTTTAGCTTTACTTAAATAATCGCTTATTCCATCTATGTTGCCCTCATCTATAAATCTATAAACTGATTTAGGCTTTTCCGCGAATAAGTCAGCAAATATTTTCATTTTGGTTACCTCCTGTTAATTAAATGTTTTATCATTATTAAATATTAAAAAACATAGTTTTTGAATTTCTTATTTTTACAATTATACAATATTGTTCGATTATAAAGCAAACATATGAGGGAATACTTCATTTAAAATTAGATATAGTAATTATAAAATACTATATACACGAAAATAGCACTAATAGCTAGTATATGTTTCGTTTTAATCCATATTTCGACTATGACCAAATATACACAGAATTATAACATATATCCTTTGTTTATGGAGTTATGTAAACACATAGGCCTATGATACCATATAAGTTGTAAGTTATAATTAAAAAAATAATTATACATTTTTAAAAAAATATATGGAGGGAAAAAATGAATAAGAATAAAATTGTAGCTTTTGTTGAACCAAGTTTTTATGGGGTGGGTTTTGTTAGGGCTGCATTTGATTTGGGGCATAAAATAATTTCAATAGTATCAAGTGAAAATAATCCAAAAGAGTATGGGTATGAGGGGCTTTATGACGATATTATAATTGCAGATGTTCGAGATGAAGAATCAATATTTAATGCTATAAAAAATTCAAAGTATTATGGAAAGTTAGATGCATTAATACCTGCAGCGGATTATGTGTCTGCGATTACAGCTAAAGTTGATGAGAGATTGGGACTTACAGGTATTCCATACGAGGCGGAAGTTAAATCTAGAAATAAAGATTTAGCCAGAAAAGCATATAAAGAAAATGGTGTACCTAGTGCTAAGTTTAAAAAAGTAAAAAATTATGTAGAGGCAATAAAAGCTGTAGAAGAGATCGGATATCCTGTAATTCTAAAACCTACAAACTGTGAAAGTAGTCAAAATGTTTTTTTTATTAAGAATAATTTTGAATTGAAAAAGGCAGTAAAATGTATGGAGAATTTTAAAGAATCTTATATGGGATTTAAAGTTCGCGAAGAGTTTTTGATTGAAGAATATCTTGAAGGACAGGAATTCAGTATAGAAGTATTTTTACATAATGGGAAGAAAGCTTTTTCTTCAGTAACAGAGAAAATAGTTTCTAAGCTCCCATATTTTGTTGAAATAGAGCATGTAGTACCTACTTCGGTTTATTTAGATAAACAAAAAGATATAATTGATGTGGCAATTAGTGCTGTAAAAGCTTTAGGAATTAAGAATGGTCCATGTCATGTTGAGATTAAACTTTCTAAAACAGGTCCAAGGCTTATAGAGGTAAATGGAAGGCCAGGAGGGGACAACATATCTTCAGATTTATTAATTAATGCTTTAGGTATAGATCTATTTAAGGCAACGATTAATTACTATTTAGGAGATGTTATAAGTCTTATACCTTCGAAACATAAGGCTGCAGCGGTTGCATATTTAATTGCTAAAAAAGAGGGGATTTTATCAAAAGTTAATGGATTAGTTGATTTAAAAAACAATAAAAATGTTATAAGGTATAATATGGATTTAAAATCTGGAGATACTGTTAGAATGGCACAGAACTCAGATGAAAGATTGGGGTATATAATAGTAAAAGGAGATATTCCTAAAGAAGCAAAGAAAACTGCATTAGACTTAATTAACTCACTCGAGATTGTTTATAAGTAAAATCAAAAATATGTTAATATTTAAGGCGTAAAACATTGAATGCATAGTACTTCAATGTTTTATGCTTTTTTAGGTTCAAATTCCTTTGTCGGTTTTTACTTTCTGGTTGTAAAAGTAAAAATCGACAAATTGAGGTTGCTATTAATAATACTCTATTCATGTTATTATATAATTGTAAATGTGGACAATTATGGTTTAGATTAATTTTATTTATAAAATTAAAAAGTCGAAAATTAGTAAAGAAATCTAAGGAATATTAGTAAGTTTTATGTAATAAATATAAATATATTAGTGATGAAGAATTTTAACTAAATGGGGGATGAGATAAGCTTGAAGAAGTTATCAAAGATATTATCAATACTATTAATGGTAGTAATGCTTGTAACAATTAATTTTGATGTATATGCTAAATCAAGGTCTGGTGGATTTAAATCAAGTGGTAGTCATAGTAGTTCTAGTAGTAAAAGTTCAAGTAGTAGCAGTAGTGGAGGATTTAAATCAAGTAATAGTTATACAAAACCTTCAACATCAACAACTAGTAAACCATCAACATCGACTAATAAATCGACAAGTACAAGTAGTAACAATAGCGGCAATAAAACACCAATTGTAGGTAGTAATAATTACAATACTCATAGAAGTTTTATACCAATGATGTTTTTTGGAAATTCTTTTGGTAGTTCTATTTTAAGATATGCAAGTTTAGTTGTAATCATATTAATAATGTTCTATGTGTACAAATATATTAAAAGAAGACGTAAATAAAAGGTAAGGGGGAGTTAAAAATTAATGGGTAATGAAAAAGAATATTTAAGGAAAATGAATGATACTTATGTAAAAGCTCATGGTGATTTATTTTTAAAGATATATTCTAATGAGTTTCGAGATGATACATTAAAGAATAAAGTTAAAGCATTAAAGTTTGAAAAAATATCACAGGAGTTTATTGATATAATAGACAAATCTACTAAAGAGTCTAATAAGTTAATGCATTTTGCTGTAGATGATACTAAAGAGGTTAGTCAATATTATAATAAGTATAGAGGTCAATTAGATCAAGTTCAAAATTGTTCTAAGTGTGAATGTATAGATTGTGCATACGAGTGTCCTTTTAGTTCTTGTGGTAATTGTTTATCGGGATGCAGAGTGAAGACTTGTGATAAAAAAGAAAATTGTATAATAGACAGTACTAAGACACTTGAATTATACGATGATAATAAAGAAAGAAATGTTGAATTTGAGATATTAGCAATAGTAGAAAGCAAATCATATGATAAAAAGTATATACTACTACAAGAAAAAGAGAATGAGGATAATAAACAGATGTATATTATGACTGATGGACTCTCAGATACTGAGTATATAAATATAGATAATGAGGAAGAACTGGAAAATATAGCTGGACTATTCATGGAGAGCTAGTATACAATATAGGCAATCATTAAAGATAATAAGGAGGAATATAAACAATGGGAATATTTGATAGATTAGGGAATAGCCTAAAAGCAGGAGTTAACAAAATAATGGATGCAAATGAGGATACAGCAGCGCTTATAGACCAAGCCATAAGAGATAAAGATGCATCTTTAAATGAAGCAAAGACTAAATCAGCTGTAGTTTTTGGTAATGTAAAAAGGCTTGAAAGAGAAATGAATTCAGCAAAAGAAGATATTACTAATTGGGAATCTAAAATAAAACTAGCTATAGAAAAAGGTAATGATGATTTAGCTAGCAAAGCAATTGCTAAACAAAAAGAGTGTGAAGCTACTAGCGTTTCATTATCAAAATCTTATAATGCATCTAAAATTACTGCAGATAGTTTGAAGAAAAGCTTGGTAGATCTAGAAGAAGATTTAAAAGATTTAAGAGGTAAGAGAGATGGATTAATAGCTAGACTAAAAACAGCAGAGGCTGCAGAGCAAGTTAATGCAATTACAGCTAATATTAAAACAAAAGATAATAATATTGATTTAGATAGATTAGAACGTAAGATAGAGGAAAAAGAATGTATGGCAGAAGGGTTAGGAGAGCTAAAAGTTGAATCTTTAGAGGATGAATTTGAGGCACTCGAAAAAACATCTGTAAGTGATGATTTAGCCGCTTATAAAGCTAAATATGCAAAACAATAATTAATAGTAAATAAGTAAAGATATGTCAATATTTCTAATAGAGATGTCGGCATATTTTTTTATTTTTGTTTTTTGAAGTATAAGGTATCATTTTGGTTACTATGTAATAATAAAGTGCGTACTTGTAATTAAGATACAATGAGTTAAAATAGTAACATAGTAGAAGAAGAATCTTAATTAATATGGAGGTAACAAAATGGAAGCAATATTTAATAGAAGAAGCATAAGAAAATATGAGGATAGACCAATAGAAAAGGAAAAAATAGAAAAACTTTTAAGGGCTGCAATGCAGGCACCATCAGCAGCAAATCAACAACCTTGGGAATTTTTAGTTATTGAAGATAAAGAGATGTTAAAAAAACTAGCTCAAACAAGCCCTTATTCAAAGATGGTTGCGACTTCAGCTGTAACATTTGTTCTTTTATCTAGAAAAGATGGATTATTAGCACCAGGGTGTGTACCACAAGATATGGGAGCAGCATCAGAGAATCTTCTTTTACAAGCAGTAGAATTAGGCCTTGGAGCAGTTTGGCTTGGGGTAGCATCTATTGATGAAAGAATGAGTTACGTAAAAAATTTGTTTAAGTTACCTGATAACATTGAAGCCTTCGCAATAATTCCAATAGGATACCCAGATAGTCAAGAAAATAAGTTTGTAGATAGATTTGATAAGGAAAGAGTTCATTATGAAAGTTATAAATAAGTAAATTAATAAACCTTCGATTAATTAATTAGTCGAAGGTTTATTTATTAAAGGCAAAGAAACATTAATTGTAGTACCTACATTAATTTTACTAGTTATAGTTACTCCATAGTCATTTCCATAAAGGAGTTTAATTCTATTATCTACATTTTTAATTCCTATACCTGTAAAATGTATATGCTTAGAGGTAGGGGATGAATATAGACTTTGTAGTTGTGTTTCTTCTATGCCTATTCCGTTATCTATTATTTCACAGAGTAGGTTATTGTTTTTTATAGATATAAATACGTGTATACGTCCTTCCTCATTTCCAGAAAATGCATGGAAGAGAGCATTTTCAATAAAGGGTTGAAGTACAAGCTTTGGAAGTCTATAATTAATACACTGTTCAAACACATGAAAATTAACCTTTATATTATCGCCACATCTAGTTTCATTTATAAAAACATAGTTTTTTAAATTTTCTATTTCTTGTTCTACTGTTATGGTTTCACTGGTCTCGCTAATAGTATTTTGTAATAGTGAGATGAAAGAATTTATAGTTTCGCTTGCTTTTTCTTTATCTTCTTTTAAAACCAATAATTTAATAGAGGCTAATGTGTTATAGATAAAATGAGGATTAATTTGCATTTGAAGAGCGGACAATTCTAATTTTCTTTGCTCTTTTTGAGCAATAAGTAACTTTTCTACGTAATTATTTAGATCATCTAACATAAAGTTAAAGGAACTACTTAATTTTCTTATTTCAGAACTTCCTGCTAAATTTATATGATTATTAAAGTCACCTTCAGTTATTCTAGACATTTCTTTTACTAAAACTCTTAAAGGGTTTATAGTTTTTCTTGTAATTACAAATAGAATTGAAACTGAAATAGCTATTATTAATCCACAATTAAGAACTATTTCCTTTATATTATACATATCTTCTAAAGCAAGGTTTGTATCTATAAGATTTACTAAATAGAAATTGTAAATCGGCATATATTCTGCTAAAATAGTGTAATTTTTATCGTTTAATTTTACATTTTTAAATTTAAGATTATCAGTAGCTATTGTTTTTGCTATATTAAGCAAGGGTTTATCAATAGTTCCGATAACATTCTCCTTATTAGAGGATACGATAGTACCATCTGTTGATATTACTGCAACATCATTGCTCTTAGTCGTAAAGTTAGAATAGAGTTTTTTAAAGGTATTTTCATTTATACTTATATATAACATGCCAAATTGCTGCTTTGTCCTTTGATCGTGCAATACCTTTGTAGCAACAATAACATTTCTATGCGTAGTTAAACTATTAAATCCAGAGTTATTATATTGGTAAAGCAATTTATCTGGGTTTAAAAGAGAGTTTTTTGTTATTTTATCTTTTTTAATTTCATTTATTGGAGTTGTTAATAAAGCAGAGCTTCCTATATATGTAGAATTGTTGACTCCAATTAATAAAAAATCAACGTCTCTTGCGTTTAAATTAGCAGTATCATTTTTTAAATGCTGTTTCATGTTATATATAATATTGGATAAATCTATCATACTTGTGTCATATTCACTAAGGTAACGCCTAAAGGCCCAACTATCGTTTACAGTATTCATAAGACTTATAAGTTTATCATTTAAATCAGCAGAATTATCTTTAATTTCATTTAAGCTTTTAGTGTTTGTAACACTAAAGTTATTAATAAATACTTTTTTTGAAATATTCATTATTGTAAATGCAGTTATAGCTGAAATACATATACTACTAACTAGTATAATTAATGTTAATTTAAAAAATAAGCTATTGTTCCTTAATTTATTTATAAATTTATCCATTGGTCAACCTCTTTTGCCATCTAGAATGTTTCTTCTGAATTTACTTGGTGTAAGTTTTTTGAATTTTTTAAACACCTTGCAAAAATAACTATGATCTGAATATCCAACCATAAAACTTACTTCTGAAACTGGAATTTGTTCATTGCCTAAAAGCTCAACAGCTTTTTCAAGACGTATTTTATTAAGATATTCGCTAAAGCCCTCCGCATTATGAGAACTAAAATATGAAGATAAATAGTAATAGTTAAAATGAAATTTATCAGCCACTTGTTTAAGAGACAATTGCTCATAATAATGATTTGAGATGTAATCAATAATTTTATTTATCATATGATCATTTAATTTACTTTCATCATTATTTAATATTGATTTTGTATCATTGGTTATAATATCTAGTAAATCTAATAATTCATCAGGAGATTTAGTTTCATCTATCCTTTGAAAATATTCTAGTTTTGAGTTATCCATTTCATCCATATTAAAATTAAGCTCATCCAAAATATTTATAATATTATAAAGAGCATTTTCAAAAAGTGTTTTTAATTCGAATTCATTAATGCTAATATTATTTATAGAAAGGCAGAGGTACTGTTTTAAATAATTTAATGCGTTATCTAAATTAAGTAAATATATTTGGCTAGAATAATATTTAAAATCAAATTTTTCTTTTAAGTTATTATTAGGTAATAGCGAATAAGTAATAAGGCTTTTTCCCTTAAAATAAAATTTATACCCAAGTAGTGGCTTGAAATTATTTATATAAATATCTTCTAACTCATACAAGGAATTAAAAAGCTTACTTATCACAAAGAATATTTCTGGAATGTCTTTTGAAACTTCAAAAAGCATAAGAGTTATTTGAGCTATAACTTTCAAATAATTTTCGGATTTTAAATTTATTACAATTAAGAAAAAATTATTTTCGGCTTCTATTTCAAAGTATATTAAGTCTTTTAAATATTTTTTTGCAGCTTTAGACAAAATAGATTTTAAAGATAAAAGACTCATAGAATTTATGTTATTTATTTTTTTTATATTATCGCCTATAAGCAAAAAAGAGTCAAGAGAAAAAGTATCATCTAGTATTTTTTTATTTAAATTAGAATAAAAGCCAGAAATTAATTTTATTAATAAGTTGTTAATATTTAAAGTATTACTATTTTCAAGAGTAGGCATAATAAAACCGGGAATATTAATAGCAGTGTTTTTTAAAAGCAAAACCAACTCCTGAGGATCCAATTTTGGTTTCAAAATATAATCATTTATACCTAATTTGAAGGTGTCTTTTACATAGTTAAAATCACTATAGCCACTTAAAATAACTATTTGTATCTCAGGGTATTTTGTTTTTACTATTTTTGCTAAATCTACACCATCCATTATAGGCATAACTATATCAGAAATTATTATGTGGGGTTTAAGTTTTTCTATAAAATCTAAAGCTTCCTTTCCATTAGAAGCTTCGCCTATAATTTCGAAGCCTTCTTTATTCCAATCTACAAGATATTTTATACCTTGTCTTAACAAATACTCATCATCTACTATTAAAATTTTGCATAGGTCGCTCAAGGCAATCAGATCCTTTAAAATTATTTCTTAATAATTGTTGTTTTATTCTTATTTACAGTATATAGTAATGCAAGAGTTATTTCAATTATAACTACAAGCAACTAATATAAATGTATACAAAGAAAATCACAAAATGTTAAAAAAATACAAATCGATTGTTAACAATAAATTGTTATTTGTTAAAATAATACAAGTTTATATAAACATAGTACTATTTAAATTTTGAAATCTGATATAAAATAAGGTTGTGAACATTTGTAAACGTTTAAATAAAATTTAAAGGGGGATTTTAAGTATGAAAACAAAGAAATTAATAGCTATTGCTCTAACTGCTATTATGACACTTAGTATGGCAGGGTGTGGAACGGCCAGCAAAAAAAGTGCTACAACGACTTCCACAAACAAAAAAATTGTAATATGGGCATGGGATGGAACTTTTAATGTGGTTGCTGCTAAAGAAGCAAAAGCAATTTATTTAAAGGATCACAAAGGGGTAGATGTACAGATAGTAGAGATGGCTCAAGCTGATATAGTACAAAAGTTAAATACAAATCTAAGTTCTAATACAACGGCAGGGTTACCTAATATAGTTCTTATTGAAGATTATAGATCACAAAACTTTTTGACTTCTTATCCTGATGCTTTTAAAGATATGTCTAGCAAGGTTAAGACTACTAATTTTATGGACTATAAGCTTAAATCAGATAGTTTAAATGGAAAGCTTTACGGAATTCCTTTTGATAGTGGTGTGACTGCACTATTTTACAGAACAGACTTAATAGAAAAGGCTGGATATAAAAAATCAGATATGGAAAATATGACTTGGGATAAATTCATAGAAATTGGTAAAGCAGTAAAAGTAAAAACAGGAAAAGCAATGCTCACATTAGATCCTAACGATTTAGCATTGTTAAGAGCAATGATTCAATCTTGTGGTCAGTGGTATGTAAAAGATGATGGGAAGACTATAAATTTAGAAAATAATGTAGCATTAAAAGAGGCTATAAAAACATATAAAAAAATTATGGACGCAGGGATAGCAAAACAAGTTTCTGATTGGGATCAATTTGTAAGCGCCTTCCAAAAGGGTGATGTTGCATCAGTTCCTTCTGGATGTTGGGTTTCAAGTTCAATAACAAAAGCAACAGATCAAAATGGGAAATGGGCAGTGGCATCAATACCAAGACTCGAGGCAGTGAAAACATCAGTAAATGCTTCTAACATTGGTGGATCAAGTTGGTATGTTTTAGATAAGGTTGGAGATTCAGAATTAGCTTCAGATTTCCTTGCTAAAACTTTTGGTAGTAATAAAGAACTTATGAATACTTTAGCACAAAAAATTAATCTTATAAGTACTTTAAAATCTTCATCAACTACAGCTAATTATCAGAAACCAGTTGAATTTTATGGTGGACAAAAAACAGCACTTGATTTATCTAAATGGTCAACACAAATACCTACAGTAAACTTTGGTTTATACACTTATAGTATAGAAGATATATTAACTGGAACAGTACAATCTATAGTGAAGAGTGGTGCTAATATTGATACAGCACTTAAGGACGCTCAAAAGCAAGCAGAATCTGCTGTAGTTAAATAGCTTAACTTAAAATATAATCCTTTGTTAATCAATAATTGATAAAGGATTATATTAATTATAACTATAAGTTAGCTAAATAAATCTATAAATACATATAAAAAATTATATAATCTTAAAAAAGTACAAATACATTATTTGTATTTAAATATATTTGTTAAAATAACACAAGTTTATATAAATATATTACTATTTGATTTTTGAAATTTGATATAAACTAAGAATAGAAATCATTGAAATCGTTTAAATAAAGAAAAAGAAACTCAGGGGGGATTTTAACTATGAAAACAAAAAAACTAATAGCCATTGCTTTAACTGCTATTATGACACTTAGTATGGCTGGGTGTGGAACAAACAGCAAAAAAAGTGCTACAACGACTTCCACAAACAAAAAACTTGTAATATGGGCATGGGATGGAACTTTTAATGTGGTTGCTGCTAAAGAAGCAAAAGCAATTTATTTAAAAGATCACAAAGGGGTAGATGTACAGATAGTAGAGATGGCTCAAGCTGATATAGTACAAAAGTTAAATACAAATCTAAGTTCTAATACGACGGAAGGGTTACCTAATATAGTTCTTATTGAAGATTATAGATCACAAAACTTTTTGACTTCTTATCCTGATGCTTTTAAAGATATGTCTAGCAAGGTTAAGACTACTGATTTTATGGACTATAAGCTTAGATCAGATAGTTTAAATGGAAAGCTTTACGGAGTTCCTTTTGATAGTGGTGTTGCAGCTCTATTTTATAGAACGGATTTAATAGAAAAGGCCGGATATAAAAAATCAGACATGGAAAATATAACTTGGGAAAAATTCATACAAATTGGCAAAGCAGTAAAAGCAAAAACTGGTAAAGCAATGCTCACCTTAGATCCTAACGATTTAGGAATAATAAGAGTTATGATGCAGTCTGCTGGTCAATGGTATGTAAAAGAGGATGGAAAGACTGTAAATTTAGAAAATAATGTAGCTTTAAAGGAAAGTATTAAAGTATATAAACAGCTTATGGAATCAGGAATAGTAAAACAAATTTCTGATTGGGATCAATATGTAGCAGCCTTCCAAAAAGGTGATGTTGCGTCAGTACCAACAGGATGCTGGATTTCAAGCTCAATAACTAAAGCAACTGATCAAAATAAAAAATGGGCAGTGGCAGCAATACCAAAACTCGGGGCAGTGAAAACATCAGTAAATTCTTCAAGTATTGGAGGATCAAGTTGGTATGTTTTAGATAAGGTTGGAGATTCAGAATTAGCTTCAGATTTCCTTGCTAAAACTTTTGGTAGTAATAAAGAACTTATGAATACCTTAGCACAAAAAATTAATCTTATAAGTACATTAAAAGCATCTTCAACTACAGCTAATTATCAAAAACCAGTTGAATTTTATGGTGGACAAAAAACAGCACTTGATTTATCTAAATGGACATCAAAAGTACCATCAGTAAACTATGGTTTATACACATATAGTATAGAAGATATGTTAACTGGAACAGTACAATCTATAGTTAAGAGTGGTGCTAATATTGATACAGCACTTAAAGATGCTCAAAAGCAAGCAGAATCTGCTGTAGTTAAATAGATTAATTATAATCCTTTGTTAATTAATGATTAACAAAGGATTAACTTATAAAAGGGAGGCGCAGCCGTTGTGAAAAAAAGTAGATTAAACAAAAATTATGATAGGACAGGTTGGTTATTTACTATACCGAGTATACTTATAATAATTTCTTTTGTTTTCTATCCTATGATAAAAGCGTTGATTACATCACTTGAATCAGGTATGGGAAATAATCTAAAATTCGTAGGAATTGCTAATTATACTAGGCTATTTACTGATGATATATTTAAAAAAGCAGTTACAAACACTCTTATTTATTTAGTAGTTCAGGTTCCAATAATGATTTTGCTAGCATTGTTTATATCTGTAATGTTAAATGATAAAAATTTAAAATTAAAAGGCTTTTTTAGAACTGCAATATTTCTGCCTTGTGTAACATCCTTGGTAGCATATTCTGTAATATTTAAAAGTTTATTTTCAAATGATGGGTTAATGAATAATTTGCTAATAAACATACATTTAATAACTACTCCAATAGAATGGATTACAAGTCCGTTTTGGGCTAAAATAACTATAATTATAGCTATAACTTGGCGTTGGACTGGTTATAATATGATATTTTATTTAGCTGGTTTACAGAACATTGATCCAAGCATTTATGAAGCAGCAAGGATAGATGGAGCGACTGGAGTAAAACAATTTTTTCATATTACTGTACCCTTATTAAAACCAATTATTCTATTTACTACGGTAATGTCAACTACAGGTACTTTGCAATTATTTGATGAAGTAATGAATATAACTAAAGGTGGTCCAGGAAATGCATCAACTACAATATCACAGTACATATACAATTTAAGTTTTAAATATAGTCCTAATTTCGGTTATGCAGCAGCAGTATCTTTTACCATTGTAATTATGATAGCTGTATTATCCTTAATACAATTTAAAGTGGCAGGTGATGAAAAATGAAAAATGTAAAAAGCTCATTTAAATATATATTTTTAAGTATAATATCCATAATTTCCATTTTACCATTTATATGGATGCTTATAGGTATGACGAATGAATCAGTAGATGTGTCTAAAGGATCATTAATACCAGGTACGCAATTGCTGCAAAATATGCAAAACCTTTTTAATTCTGATTTGAACTTTGCCACCTCTTTATGGAATTCAGCTAAGATTTCTATTATAACAACGATTTTAGCATTAATTGTAGCCTCTTTTGCAGGATATGGGTTTGAAATATATAGGAATAAGGCTCGTGACAGAGTTTTTAACATTTTGTTATTATCTATGATGATTCCGTTTGCAGCGCTAATGATACCATTATTTAAAATGTTTAGTACCTTTAAAGTTTTTGGTCTAAACACTGCAGCTGCAGTAATAATTCCTAGTATATCTACTGCATTTTTAATATTCTTTTTTAGGCAAAATACAAAATCTTTTCCAAAGGATATTTTAGAAGCAGGGCGTATTGATGGATTAAATGAATTTCAAATATTTACGAGAATTTACGTACCTACAATGAAATCTACTTATGCAGCAGCTGCAATTATTACGTTTATGAGCAGTTGGAACAATTACATGTGGCCTCTTATTGCACTACAAAGTCCAGAAAATAGAACAGTTCCACTTATTATTTCTACCATGGGCTCATCTTATTCTCCAGATTATGGAATGATTATGGCTGGAATTGTAATAGCGACACTTCCAACGGCAATAGTTTTCTTTCTAATGCAGAAACATTTCGTTGCAGGAATGCTAGGTTCTGTTAAAGGATAATATGTATTATAATAAATAGAAACTATAGGGGATGAAATTATGAATTTTAAAATACCAAGTTTAGATTGGCTTTCTGATACATCAGTTTTTGCTGTTAACAGAATTGATGCTCACTCAGATCATAAATATTATTTGACAAAAGAAGAAGAATCAATTGGAGAAATGGACCTTCGTCAAAGTTTAAATGGAAATTGGAAATTTAGTTTTGCGGTAAATCCAAGCTCTAGAATTAAAGATTTTTATAAACCTGAATTTGATTGTCATTGCTTTAAGGATATAAAAGTTCCTGCACATATACAACTTCAAGGTTATGATAAATTACAATATATAAATACCATGTATCCTTGGGATGGTCATAGTGAGTTATTACCACCCGAGGTATCTAAAGAATATAATCCTGTGGGAAGTTATGTAAAGTATTTTGATATTGATGAAAATATTAAAGCAGGACCTGTATATATTTCTTTTCAAGGAGTGGAAAATGCTTTTTACCTTTGGTTAAATGGTGAATTTGTAGGGTATAGTGAGGATAGCTTTACCCCAGCAGAGTTTGATTTAACTAAGTATATTAAAGAAGGAGAAAACAAGCTTGCTGTGGAGGTATATAAAAGATCCACAGGAAGCTGGCTAGAAGACCAAGATTTCTGGCGTTTTTCAGGAATATTTAGGGATGTATATTTATATTCTGTTCCAGAAACTCATATTCAAGATTTATTTGTTAAAACAGACCTAGATAAGTCTTATAAAAATGCAGTTTTAAATCTAGATTTAAAAATAAAGGGAGAAATTAATTCTACAATAGATTTAGAATTCATGGATAAAAATGGGATAGTTGTGGCAAAAAAAATTGGAACATCTTTAGAACATAACATGTCTTTGACTATAAATGTTAATAACGTAGAGCTTTGGAGCGCTGAAAATCCATATCTTTATCAAATGCTTGCTGTTATTCGAGGTTTTGATGGAAAAGTAGTAGAGGTTGTTTCGCAAAAGGTTGGATTTAGAAGTTTTGAAATGATAAACAAGATTATGACTATAAATGGAAAACGTATAGTGTTTAAGGGCATAAATCGTCATGAATTTAACTGTAGAAAAGGTAGAGCTATTACTAAAGAAGATATGTTATGGGATATAAAATTCTTAAAGCAAAACAATATAAATGCGGTGAGAACATCTCATTATCCTAATCAAACACATTGGTATGAGCTTTGTGATGAATATGGCATATATTTAATAGATGAAACTAACCTAGAAACTCATGGATCTTGGCAAAAAATGGGTCAAATTAAACCTGATTGGGTTATTCCGGGCAGTAAAAAACAGTGGTTAGACATTATACTTGATAGGGCAACGTCTATGCTTGAAAGGGATAAGAATCATCCGTCCATTTTAATATGGTCTTGTGGGAATGAATCCTTTGGTGGAGAAAATATATATAAAATGTCAAAGTATTTTAGAGAAAAAGATCCTTCAAGATTAGTTCATTATGAAGGTATATTTTGGGATAGAACCTTTAAAGAAACTAGTGATATGGAAAGCAGAATGTATGCTAAGGTTTTTGAAATTGAAGAGTATTTAAATAATGCTCCAGAAAAACCATATATAAGTTGTGAATACATGCACGCTATGGGAAATTCCTGTGGAGCACTGCATAAATATGTGGAGCTTGAAAGCAAATATCAGCTTTACCAAGGTGGTTTTATTTGGGACTATATAGATCAGTTTATAATTAAAAAGGATAAGTTTAATCAGGAAGTTATGGCTTATGGAGGAGATTTTGATGATAGACCAACGGATTATAATTTCTGTGGCGATGGAATAGTTTATGCAGATAGAAAACCCTCTCCAAAGGTTAGCGAAGTAAAAAAACTTTATCAAAATGTAAAATTAATTACTGGTAGAGATGGAGTTTTAGTGAAAAATAAAAATCTGTTTATAGATACTTCTGATTATATTTTGGAGTACTGCCTAGATCTTAATGGAAAAGAAATTTATAAAGACTTTATAACAGTTATTGTTAATCCTTGTGAAGAAAAATATATAAGTCTTAAACTTCCACAGATGAAAACTTTTGGGGAATATGCTTTGACTGTTTCATTTAAACTTAAGAATAATAATATTTGGGCAGATGCAGGGCATGAAGTAGCCACTGATCAGTATGTATTTAATGTAGAGGGAATTATTGATGCTAAAAAGTTAACTAAGATTCAAGTTGTCCATGGAGATGTAAATATTGGAGTTAAAAATGATGATTTTAGTGTTTTATTTTCAAAACAAGAAGGCGGAATTGTATCTCTTAGATATGAAGGTAAAGAAATGATAACTAGGGCTCCAATGCCTATTTATTGGAGAGCTATGACGGATAATGACAAGGGAACTAATCATGGTTTTAGGTGTGGACAATGGCTTCAAGCAAGTATGTTCCAAAGCTGCATCGATGTAAAGGTAACTGAAGATGATTATAGCATTACCGTAGAATATACATACGCACTGCTAACAACAAGCAAGGCTGAAGTTAAGGTAGCCTATACTGTATATTCTAATGGTGAAATTAAAGTAAGTTGTGGTTATAAAGGCATTAAAGGAATGCCTGAGCTCCCTATATTTGGAATGACATTTAAATTATCTTCGGATTATGATAATTTCAAGTGGTATGGCCGTGGACCAGAAGAAAATTATGTGGATAGGCTTCATGGAGCAACACTTGGAATTTACGAAAAATCTGTAGCGCAAAATGTTTCTGGGTACATTGTACCTCAGGAAAGTGGAAACCACACTGGAGTTAGATGGGCTAAGATAAAAGATAAAAATGGATTTGGTATTGAGTTTGAATCTAATAAATTACCATTTGAATTAGGAGTATCTCCATATACAGCCTTTGAGCTTCAAAATGCATTGCATCACAATGAACTACCAAAAGTTAATTATACAGTGGTAACCATTGCAGCAAAGCAAATGGGAGTAGGTGGGGATGATAGCTGGGGAGCGACAGTTCACAAAGAATATCTTATAGATTCCTCAAAGGATATTCACTTTGAATTTACAATGAGAAAATGTTTAGAAGAGTGAATTTGAATAATAAAATTTGATTAATTCATAAAAAACTCCTATGCTGTTAGGCTTTGACACTTAACAGGGTATAGGAGTTTTTCTTTGAGTCTTTATTTAGTGTTACATTATACCCTTAATTCTCCAAGTTTTACTGCAATAATCACCATTTAGGTCGGGTATATTAAGCCCGCAGTACATTAGCTCGTCACCCCCATAAAGATCCTCTTTTCCTGTAATGATATAATCCATATCAGGATTGAGGCCTTTTAAAGTCAATTTTCTAGTTGCTTCATTAGGAACTGCAAGAACTCTAAAATAGCTAATATATGCCTCTGATTTATCGCTAGATACGTACATCCATGCAGTTTCATTTCCCTTAAATGGATTTAGTAGTCGATACATATCTCCATGTTGAATTAGTTCCCTTAATTCTTTGTACTTTAAAATCTGTAATTTTACTTCTTCCTTTTCAACATCTGAGAATTTTGTAAGGTCTAACTCATATCCGAAATTTCCAGACATGGCTACATCTCCTCTCATTTTAAGGGAAGTATTTCTGGATACCTGGTGATTAGGAACGGCAGAAACATGGCAGCCCATAGTGCTTGCAGGATAAACTGTGCTTGTTCCATATTGTATTTTAAGCCTTTCCACTGCATCAGTATCATCACTTGTCCAGGTTTGTGGCATATAAAATAAAATTCCTGGGTCAAAACGTCCACCACCACCGGAGCAACTTTCAAACAATATATTAGGGAAGCTTGTTGTTAATGATTCCATTACACTATAAAGTCCTAACATATATCGGTGGGCAGTCTCGCTCTGCCTGTCAGGAGGTAATAAATCTGATCCTATTTCAGTCATATTTCTATTCATATCCCATTTAACATAAGTAATTGGAGCACTTTTTAAAACACTTTTTACTGATTTTATAATATAATCGCAAACATCTTTTCTTGATAAATCAAGAACTAATTGTGTTCTAGCTTGTGACCTAGTTCTATTAGGAACATGTAAACACCAATCAGGATGCAATTTATACAAATTACTATTAGGTGATATCATTTCAGGTTCAAACCATAATCCAAATTGTAAACCAAGCTTATTTACGCGATTTGCAAGGTCAGCGAGTCCTTTAGGTAACTTATTTTTATCAACTACCCAATCACCTAAGGAACTTTTGTCGTCATCTCTTTTCCCAAACCATCCATCATCTAATACGAAAAGTTCAATTCCTAGTTCTTTTCCTACCTTTGCAATATCTTCTATTTTTTCTGCATTAAAATCAAAATATGTAGCCTCCCAGTTATTAACAAGAACTGGTCTTACGGCATCTCTAAATTTCCCTCTACATAAACGTGATCTATAGAGCCTATGGTAAGTTCTAGACATTTTACCAATACCCTCAGAGGAATAAACCATAACAACTTCCGGTGTTTGAAAAGTCTCACAAGGCTTAAGTAGCCATGAAAATCCAAAGGGATTGATGCCCATAGAAACCCTAGTAGTATTATATTGATCAATCTCAGCCTGAGCTAAAAAATTACCGCTATAAACTAAGCTAAAACCATATACATCACCATAATCTTCAGTGCTATCTTGGCTAAGTAGCGCAATAAAAGGATTTTGCTGATGACCGCTTGCACCTCGCCTACTCTCTATAGACTTGTTTCCACTAGTAAGGGGAACTCTTTTAATATGTCGTTCCCGTGACCATGAACCTGAAAGGTGCATGAAGTCAAATTCATCTTTATTAAAATCTACACTCATACTTAAAGCGCGTAGAAGTTTTAAATTGGTATTTCCTTCATTTACAAATCGAACACTACGAGTTATAGCGTCATGTTCATCAAAAATACTATAAGATAAGACAACCTTAAGACCAATTAGGGAATCAAACATTACTATTTCTAAGGTCAAAGCTTCACCTTCATTTTCTACATAAGTTGATGGCAGCCCCTTTAATTTAGTTTTTCCTTTGGAAATATTATAAGAAACAAACCTAAGGTCTGTTATCGTAGTCCCATTTTCAAGTTGCACTTCATAAGCTGGCACGCGAAAATCTGTATTCCCATAGGCGGGATATTCTTGTGGTAGTGTGTCCAGTGACAAAAGAGTATTTCCATTGATTGGGTTAGGAGAAAAAGAATCTCTTGCTTTGGGCGATAAAAGTTCATTGTAAACTGCCTTTCTTAAACGCTTTCCCCAATAAAGATGTGCTAGATAACCGTCATTACATATTTGCATAATATAGCTTGTGTTTCCAGTTTGCAAGTGAAAAGATTTTGTATCTTGTTCAAAAATTATATTCATAGAGACCCATCCTTTCTATTAATTTATTATAAAACGTTTTCAAAATAATAATTCAACTATAATTGTAACATAATCCATATATTATACAAAGTTCTTATATTTAAGTTGCCAAATTATGTAGTATAATAAAGCACATAAACATATAAAACATTTTAGGGGTGAGAATGATAGAAAATTCAGAAAGCATAATATCAATAAAGAATTTACAAATGAGTTATGGTAATAAGCTGGTGCTTAATGGTATAAACTTGGAGATTCCTCGTGGTCAGATTATAGGATATATAGGGACTAATGGAGCTGGTAAAAGTACTACTATTAAAATAATGTTAGGTATATTAGAAGGATACACTGGAACTGTGGAAATCCTGGGACAAGATATAAGCAATGGAAGTATAGAGTATAAGAAGAAAATAGGTTACGTACCCGAGCTTGCAGACATATATGAAAATTTAACTGCATATGAGTATATAAGCTTTTTAGGTGGAATATATGGCCTTGAAGAGAAAAAACTTATAGAGAGAGCAGAAAAACTAATGGAGTTATTTGGAATGAAAGACGTTATAAATTCTAGAATATCTTCATATTCAAAAGGAATGAAACAAAAGTTACTTATAATATGTAGTTTAATTCATAATCCGGATATATTATTTTTTGATGAGCCTTTAAGTGGACTCGATGCTAATAGTGTAATGGTGTTTAAAGAGGTAATGAAAACTCTTGCAAAGGGAGGAAAAACGATATTTTATTCGTCGCATATAATGGATGTTGTAGAGAAGGTAAGTGATAGAATAATACTCCTAAAGGATGGCCAAATAGTTGCTGATGGAAGTTTTGAGCAGCTTAAGAATAATCAAAAGGAGGGTTCACTTGAGGAAATATTTAATCAGTTAACAGGGTTTAATGAGCATACGCAGATTGCTGAAAAATTTGTATCCTTGGTTGAGGAGGTGTAGTTATGAAAAATTTCTTTGTGCTTAGGATATTAGATAAATTCCAAACAGTATATGTAAAATTGGGAGTTAACTATAAAATTATGAGAATGATTCTACAGATAAAATTAACTATGGATGGCAGAAGGATAAGCAATGTCATGGGAAAGAATAAAAAGATTGATGAGGGCCGCGGTAAGAATAATTACCTAAGTTTGCTTATGTTTAATGCTTTTATGAGTGTTTTTATTGGTCTAATAATGAATGTTAATATGCCAGCTATGAAAGCTACAAATATTGTAATAGGTATAAATCTATTTATGATGATTTCACTTATGATATCTGACTTTTCAGCAGTATTATTAGATGTAACCGAGAAAAGTATATTATTGCCAAAGCCCATAGATAATAAAACTTTTAATGCAGCAAAAACTACTCATATATGTATATATTTAGCGGGACTGACCCTGTCATTAAATTTAATTCCACTCCTTATTGGGACAATAAAATATGGAGTTTTATTTTTTATAATATTTTCTATTGAAACTATCTTTTCGGTTTTAATAGTTATAACTTTAACATCCATTTTATATACCATAGTTTTAAAGTTTTTTGATGGAGAGAAACTTAAAGATATAATAAATTATTTTCAAATATTATTAGCTTTTGTATTTGCATTTGGATATCAACTAGTTGTTAGGGTTTTTGATGTTTCAAATATGAATAGTGAGTATATACCTAAGCTTTGGCATGTATTACTACCATCCATGTGGTTTGCAGCGCCCTTTGGAATATTGATAGATGGTAATAAACAACCTATGTTAATGTATTTATTAGTACTTGCAGTAGTGGGGCCAATTGTTTTAATTATGCTTTATTTTAAAAAGGTAGTACCATATTTTGAAAAGAACCTTCAAAAATTAAATTCTAAGGGAGGAACTGTAAGCAGAAAAAGTGAAAATAGAAAAGAATTTATAGCGTCACTTGTTTGCAAGAATAACATAGAAAAGAGTATGTTTAAGTTCACACAAAATATGATAGCTACAGAACGAAACCTAAAGCTTAAGGTGTATCCAACACTTGCAATGGCTGTGTTTATGCCGGTTCTATTTATATTTATGGACAGAAATGGTAAATCATTTACAGATAATATACAAACAGGGTTTGGTGGGAAGATTCATTTGTTTATGTATATAAGTATATTCTTACTATGTTTTTGTACAGCTTTTATAAATAATAGTGATAGTTTTAAGGGAGCATTTATATACAAGGTATTACCAATAGAAAATCCAGGAGTAATATTAAAAGGAGCAGTAAAAGGAACTCTATTTAAACTTATAATTCCTCTTTATTTGTTAGATGCCATTGTGTTCTTAGTATTTAAGGGTCCATCAATAATTATAGATTTAATAGTTATGTTTTTAGTTCTTTTAATATTATCTTTAGTGTATTTTAAATTATCAAATAAGGCAATGCCGTTTAGTGTAAAGTTTGCCACATCAGATAGCGGAAAACTTATAGGACCATCGCTAGTAACTAGTTTGCTTCTTGGATTTTTTGCTTTAATTCATATATTAATTAGGAGCAATATAATGCTTGTTTGTGTTTATGTTTTAGTGCTTATTATAGTTAATATAATTCTTTGGAAAACTAGTTTCAAGGCAAGTTGGAAGGATATAGAACTGTGAAGATAGACATAAGAGTAATAAAAATAAAATATATTTATTTGTGTTTGAATGTGGGAAAGGTTAACCGCATACATATAATATAATATACGATTTAATAATAATATAAAGGAAGAAGGGTTAGTTATGAGCGTAAATAAGAACTGGGATATATTTTTTGATGATGAGGTTAAGGAATTAACAAAAATGAATCTACCAGACCCAGAAACCTTAGATTATTATGAGAGAACTAGAAATAGAGAAATATTTTGGAATTTTGATATTGATGATAGTCTGGTTGATTTTTCACTAATGGTTATAAAATGGAATAAACAAGATAAAGGTAAATCTCCTGAGGAAAGAACTCCTATTAAAATATTTATAAATTCTAATGGAGGGGAGTTACCTGCGGTACTTAATTTCATAAACGTGCTTCAACTTTCTAAAACACCAGTGTATACTATAGGTCTTGGTAAAACTTATAGTTCAGGTGGTTTAATGTTACTTGCTGGTTCAAAAGGTCACAGGTACGTGTTTCAAGATACAACAGCCCTAATCCATTCCGGTAGTACAGGGGCTATGGGTAATACAGATAAAGTTTTAGATAACTTTGAATTTACTCAACGGCAAGAAAAAAGAGTTAAAGATTTCATTGTTGCAAATACAAATATTACAGATAAACTTTATACAAAAAATTACAGAAAAGATTGGTGGCTAATGTCCGATGAAATCATTTCACTAGGACTAGCCGATAAAATTGTAACTGATTTAGAAGAGATATTTTAGCTTTATAGTATATGCAATTATTTATAGCTATGGGTACTTCATTAATGGAGTGTCCTATAGTTATATGTATTAGGTTAATTTATTAATAAAGGTAAAAGCTAAGATATAATAAAAAATAAGGAGTTTTAAATAATGAAGTTAAATAAAATTCATCATATAGCTATTATTTGTTCTAATTATGAGGTATCTAAAAAATTCTATGTTAATATTTTAGGATTACATATAATTAAAGAGGTATATAGAAAAGAGAGAGAGTCGTATAAACTGGATTTATCTGTCGGGGGGAATTATCAGATAGAATTATTTTCGTTTCCTAAAGCAACCATTAGACCTAGTTATCCTGAAGCAAGAGGGTTAAGGCATCTTGCTTTTGAGGTGGATAATATTGAGGTTGCAATAAAAGAACTGAATGGTAAAAATATTATAACTGAGGATATTAGAATTGATGAGATTACAGAAAAAAAGTTTACTTTTTTTAGTGATCCAGATAATTTGCCCATAGAATTATATGAAAAATAGTGAAAATTATTGAATAATTGTTTAGAATCTATAAGAATGTGTTATTATCAAGAAAATGGATATATTAACTTTTTCTAAAATGTTTTTGGGATGATAAATGAATGGCTAAAATCGAGGAGTTTTTCTACTCTTAGATTTTAGCCATTTTAATTGTGAAGATGAGTTATTTAATAAAGCATAAACTATATATTAGTAAAGGCAATGTATCTCTAACAAAAATAATGTTTAGAACTTATAATATTACAAAATATCTCTAATTTAGTAAAAGTTTATGATATAATAGTATTATTATAGTTTTAAATAATAAAACATAAAAATTACAACAAAATAATGACTGTGGTGGGTATTAAATTTCCATTTGCCACTTGCCACGTGTGTGGCACCAGGATTAAAGGAGATACCAATGAATGTGTTAATAGTAGAGGATGATATGCTGCAGAGAAAAAGTCTAAAAAAGATGATACATCAAATAGATAAAGGTATAAATATATATGAATCTTGTGATAAAGATGAGGCGTTAGAAATTACAAACATCTACAGTATAGATGTTTTTTATGTGGATATATGTTTAAATAGTTCATCTGGAGTAGATTTCGCAATGGAGATTAGAAAAATACCCAAATACGAGTTTAGCTTCATTATTTTTTTAACAACTCATGTTGAATATTTAACTAAGGCATTTAAAGAAGTTCATTGTTATGATTATATATTAAAACCATATGATATGTCAGATGTAGTTAATATGACAAAACATTTTAAATCACATATTGAAAATATAAATGAAAAGAATAAAGTAAAAAAATATATAGTAATTGAAATTAAAAGAGGTGTCAATGTAAAAATATATATTGATGAGACGATTTTTATAGAGGTATATCTTCGCAAATGTATGATACATACAGTAAATGGTGTTTATAAAGTTAATAATTTGGCACTTAGTAAAATTCTTAAGCTTATTAATTCTAAAAATATAGTTCAGTGTCATAAATCATTTGCGGTTAACGTTAACTATATAAAGAAAATAGAGAATGTAGATAATAAATTGAGTGAAATTTATTTTGAAAATTATGATAAAAATGCTCCTTTAGGTTATAAATTCAAAAACGCAATAATGGAACAGTTTCAGTAATTAAATCATCTCCTGCGGAGCTGAAATATTAACAACTTTGGAAGCAGATTTAGACTGCCACCAAAGCAATTTTACTAGGTTAGACAACTGCCACTTATAGAAGATGGCACACTTGAAGCTTCCAAAATGTTGTTAAATTGGATTTGTTATGAACAGGAGAGTATGAGATGATAGTTGTGTTTCAATATGTTTTAGTTAGTTTTATTGAATTGTTTATCTTTATGTTATTATGGTCGAAATTTTGTCTTAAGGATGAAAATAATTGGTTGAAAAATATATTTGTAATATTAATAGAAATAATTATACTAATCATAATAAACAAAGCAAATGTTTATGTGGATTTTTTTATTAGGTATATGAGTATGATAATTTTGATAAAGATTATGTATAAGAGACCATTTATCAGGACAATAGTAGAATTTATTGTATTATCGTGTATAAATATGATATTGCAAATACTTTTAATTAGTTGTGCAAATTTAGTCGGATTTCCGTATTCTAGCAAATATGTAATGAGAATTGTTCTTCTTTTAATAGAATTAATTTGTGCCTTTATTATAACAAGATGTAACTTTAGTAAAATAGCAAAGAAAGTCATGAAATTGGACTCTAAGATATTATATTATTTTGCAATTAATTTAGGGTTATATATTATACTTTCTAAATTTATATGGGAATATAACAAAAATATAATATTAGATAATCTCTTAGTATACATTTTTATTATAATATCAATGATATCGTTAAATATATTTTTATATTATTATATAAATAAAATAAGTGAGGATAAAAAGGTTTTAGAAGTTCAAAACATGTATAAGCCTATATTACTTGATATAGTAGAAGAGACAAGACGAAAACAACATGATTTTAAAAATTATTTAAATACTATAAATGCAATAGTAGAAGTAAGTAGTGAAAAAGAAGTTAAAAATGAATTAAGAAAATATATTATGTCACTTAAATATCCAGATGATATTATCGAAGACATTATATATATAGATAATATTATAATTAAGGCTATAATATATAACAAACTCTGTGATGCAGATAGATTAAATGTAAAATTCTTGTTTAATGTGACAAATAATTCATTAGATAATAGTTTAAATGATTATGAAATTTCAGATATACTAAATAATTTACTTGATAATGCCTTTCAAGCTGTTATAAATGGTATAGAGGATAAGATTGTTATATTAAATATAGGTGAAGAAGGAAATGCTAATATTATAGAGGTTAAGAATAGTGGAAGAACAATAAAACCAGATAATATAGAAAATATATTTGAAAGAGGATTTTCTACTAAAAAAGGTGATAATAGGGGTTATGGTCTTTTCAATATTAAAGAAATAGCTAAAAAGAATGGTAGTGACATTCAACTATCATTTGAAGATAATTATACTGTTTTTAAAATGTCATTTAATCAAACATCTAAAAGAAATAAAATCTCAAATAGAAGTAAAATAAGTCTTTGAGTTTTGTATAATAAGTAAAACCAATATATAGTTATTAAGATGGATATTTTATAATCCATCTTTTTCGTTTTAATATTACTAATTTTAAACTTGCCAGTTGCCATGTGGGTGACACTGATACTTCCGTTTATGAAGAAAAATGTACGTTATAAGGGTTTTATGTTGTTTTATATTTAAAGTATAGTAAAATATAAAGGTGAAGGTAAGTTACACAAGGAGGCATATTATGACTAATGAAGTATTGAAAATTGACAATCTTAAAAAAACAATTGGTAAACGTACAATAGTTTCAGACATTTGCTTTGAACTTAAAAAAGGAGAAATATTTGGGTTTCTAGGACCTAATGGAGCAGGAAAATCTACTACTATTAAAATGATTGTTGGGTTATCAAAAATCACTGAGGGAAGCATTTACGTTGGGGGATGCTCGGTAAAAGATGATTTTAAAGGGGCAATGCGTAATATTGGGTGCATCGTTGAAAATCCTGATATGTATAAATATATGTCTGGCATGGATAATCTTAAAATATTTGCTAAAATATATGAAGGTGTAGATCAGACACGTATCAATGAAGTAGTAAAAATAGTGGACCTTGAGAGAGCGATAAAAGACAAAGTAAAAACTTACTCGTTAGGGATGAAGCAACGTTTAGGAATTGCCCAAGCACTACTACATAGTCCTAAACTTCTTATACTTGATGAACCTACAAATGGGCTTGATCCAGCAGGAATTAAGGCAATGCGAGTGCTACTTAGAAAGTTAGCATCAGAGACTGGCCTTACAGTGCTTGTATCTAGTCATATTTTAGGCGAAATGCAGCAGATGTGCGACCGAGTTGGAATAATCAACAAAGGTAAAATTATAACGATAAAATCTGTTGAAGAACTCCTTAATATGACGAAGGTTGACGACAAAACAATTATGGTATTAGAATCTGATAATAATGAGAAGGCAGTTTCACTTCTAACAAGCATTAATATAAATAGTAGTATATTAGGTGATGGAGTACATATTGAAACAACTAAGGAGCGTGTACCTGAAATAGTTACAACATTAACAACTGCGGGTATTGCTATTTTGGGTATGGATAAACAAGAGACACAATCACTTGAAGATGTATTTATGAAGCTTACAGGGGAGGGCAAATAAAATGGGTAGTTTTTTTACACTTGTTTCAATAGAAAATACAAAATTATGGAAAAGAGTTTCTGCGAAAGTAATGTTTTTAATAATGATTATACTTATATTGGCAGCAGCTGGTATTTATAAATATTATACTGTATCTCAGAAAATTCCAAATGATGTTAAGGTTTCGCAGAAGTGGAAACAAGAATTACAAACTAATTTAACAATTCAAAAAACTCAGCTAAAACAGGCTGAGGATGGTAAGGATAATTCGGCAAAAGCATTTACGGGATCACTTAAAAAAGGGATCGCTGAAGGTGAGTACAGACTTAGTAATAATATCAAACCAGAATCACAAAAGAGTGTTTGGTCAAGAAGCACAGAGTTTTCTACAAATGCTGGGTATAGTGGACTTATTGCGCTTTTTGTTATAATAGCATGTTCAGCTTTAGTTGCAGGCGAATTTTCAGAAGGTACAATGAAAATGATGATATCAAGGCCTTATAAACGTTATGAAATCCTTTCTGCAAAACTTGTAACTACAATAATTTATGGTCTTGAACTTTTGGTAGCAACATTTTTGTTGAACTTTATAATGATGGGGGTATTATTTGGGTTTAATGGAATAGGTGCTAAGGAAATGTTATGGACAAGCAGTAGTATAATGTATATTCCAGCCGCATTAAAAACAATTATTGTATTTTTACTTGATTATCTTCAAGTACTTGTATATGTAATAATAGCGTTTGCAATTTCAGCAATATCTCGTTCTCGATCAATGGCTACAGGATTTTCTTTGTTCTTGCTTTTCGTTGGTAGTACTATAATAAATATGGTAGCTATGTATTTTAGTTGGGGTAAATATCTTCCACTTGGGATGTCTAATTTCTCTAGATTTATTACTTCAGGATCACCTATTGGTGGAACAACACTTGCTTTTGCTTTAGGATTATCCGCTATATATTCCGTAATATTCGCTTTTGCGGGTTATTATGTTTTTGAAAAACGAGATATTTAAACGTATTATGAAAAATTAAAAATACTAAACAAGGAGAACAGAAATGTTCTCTTTTTTTTAGTGTGCCCGGCATGGGCGTTTACTCGTCGGTGAAAGTCCGATACGGGGGCCGATAGTGCTAACCGTTAGCTTAAGACAAGGGTGTCCACCGTGAGGTGGAATCT
>NZ_JAHLDV010000032.1 GCF_018861865.1 Clostridium frigoris | reverse complement strand
TTCTACAGACTTGTCAAGTGTTTTATGCAAAAAAAATGGGGGAATCAATAAAAATTAATGATACTAAAAATGAGTAATCACAGGAACTAGGGAGTTTCCGTGAAATCTCTACTAATACGAGGGGGGATTTTTATGAACTGGAAGGAAATTTATAAACGTAAGCTTGTTAAACCAGAAGAGGCTGTAACATATATAAAATCTGGAGATAGAGTTGTTGTTGGTCATGCAGCTGGAGAACCAACTGTATTAATTGATGCGATGGTTGCAAATAGAGAAAATTATAGAAATGTAGAAATAGTTAACTTGGTAGTATTAGGAACAGGGGAATATGCGAAACCTGGAATGGAAGAATATTTTCATGAAAATTCAATGTTTGCAAGTGCGTCAACTAGAGAAGCTATTGAATCAGGAAGAGCTGATTTTACCCCTTGTTTCTTTCATGAGGTTCCTAAGTTATTTAGAAAAGGGTATTTGACTGTTGATGTAGCTTTAGTTCAGGTTAGTTCTCCAGATGAACATGGGTATTGTAGTTTTGGAGTATCAAATGATTATACAAAACCTGCTGCTCAGTATGCAAAGGTTGTAATTGCAGAAGTAAACGATAAGATGCCAAGAACTATGGGAGATTCATTTATTCATATATCAGATATAGATTATTTAATTGAAACATCTCATAAAATAATTGAACTTCAACCGCCGAGTATTGGGAAAGTTGAAAAAAAGATTGGGGAAAATTGTGCATCTTTAATTGAAGATGGTTCTACACTACAACTTGGTATTGGTGCAATACCTGAGGCGGTACTTTTATTTTTAAAGGATAAAAAAGATTTGGGAATACATTCAGAAATGATATCAGATGGAGTAGTTGAACTAGTAGAAGCGGGTGTTATAACTAATAAGATGAAAACGCTTCACCCGGGAATAAGTGTTGTGTCTTTCCTTATGGGAACTAAAAGACTTTATGATTTCGTTGATAATAATCCTTCTGTTGAAATGTATCCTGTAAATTATGTGAATAATCCTATTACTATTATGAAAAATTATAAAATGGTTTCTATAAATTCTTGTGTACAAGTGGATATAATGGGACAAGTATGCTCAGAGTGTATAGGTTTAAAACAAATCAGTGGTGTCGGAGGTCAAGTTGATTTTGTTCGTGGTGTAAATATGAGTGAAGATGGTATATCAATAATTGCAATACCATCAACAGCTTCAAAAGGAAAGATTTCAAAAATAGTCTCATTATTAGATGTTGGTGCAGTAGTTACAACTTCAAGGACTGATGTGGATTATATTGTTACAGAGTATGGAATCGCGCAGCTTAAAGGTAAATCTTTAAGAAATAGAGCTAGAGCTTTAATAAATATCGCACATCCAGATTTTATAGAAGAACTAAAGGTAGAATTTACAAATAGATTCAAGAGTGCGTTTTAGTTAAGAGTATAATAAGGTAATGGCTTGATTAAGTAGTATTTAAATAATAATAAAATTTTAAGATATAATTCTAAAACCCGTAAAATTCATTAAAAAAAATGGATATTGCGGGTTTTTAAAGCCATGCCGCAAGGAGGGGGAAGCTACTTTGGGGTATTTAAAGGTATATGCGCATAAGTATGGAATAGGATTTTGCATAGCAGTATTTTTTGTAATACTCGAGGCGTTCTGTGATTTGATGCAACCAATGATTATGTCCAAAATCGTTGATACAGGAGTTGCAAATAAAGATCTGAATTATGTAATTAAAATGGGAGTTATTATGCTCATAATTGCTGGAGTTGGAGCGATATTTGCAAGTATTCGTAATGTTATGGCAAGTAATGTATCACAAAAACTTGGAACAGAACTTAGATATGATTTATTTAAAAAAATCCAAGGATTATCTTTTGAAACGTTGATAGGTTTGAAGGGGCTACTCTCGTTACAAGGCTTACAAATGATGTAACGCAGGTTCAAAATTTTATTAATGGACTTATGAGGGTATTTGTTAAAGCCCCAATTGTGGGCATAGGAAGCATTATAATGGCAACAAGACTAAACTTAAAGTTATCTATGATTTTATTTGCTATTGTACAAATTGCAGCTATTCTTATATATTTTAATATGAAAATTGGACTCCCATATTTTATTAAAGTGCAGAAATCACTTGATAGCGTTAATGGAGTTATGAGGGAGTATTTATCGGGAGTAAGAGTAGTTAAAGCTTTTAATAGATTTGAATATGAAACTGAAAGGTTTAAGGATAAAAATGATTTGCTTGCGTTATCTTCTACTAAAGCTATGAAAATAACATCGGTTTTCACTCCTATCATTGGACTTATAGTAAACGTTGGTATTATATTAGTGATTTGGATAGGTGGCATATATGTAAACAAAGGAAGTATGCATGTAGGACAAATAATAGCATTTACAAATTATATGACACAAATATTATTCTCACTTATGATGGTAACTAATGTTTTTACAATGTTTGTCCGCGCTAGAGCATCCGCGCAACGTATTAGTGAAGTATTTTTAGAAAAAAATAGTATGACTAATGGAATTGAAAATGTAGATAATTCTAAGTACAGAGGAAGAGTTGATTTTAAAAACGTATATTTTTCATATAATAAAGACAAGGAGCCTATATTAAAGGATATATCATTTAGTTGCCATCCGGGGGAAACTGTTGGGATAATAGGATCGACTGGTTCAGGTAAAAGTACCCTTGTGAATTTAATACCTAGGTTCTATGATGTAATAAGTGGAGAAATAAAAGTTGATGGTGTAAATATCAAAGAGCTAGATATAAAGTCATTAAGAGATAAGATTGCAATAGTGCCACAAAAGGCTCTTCTGTTTTCTGGAAGCATATTAGATAACATGAAATGGGGAAGTGAGAAGGCAAGCCTTGATGAAATTAAGGAAGCTCTAAAAGTGGCCCAGGCTAGTAACTTTATTGATAAACTTCCAGAAGGGTACAATGAAAGGATTGGACAAGGTGGCGTTAATTTTTCAGGAGGACAAAAGCAACGGATATCTATAGCAAGAGCACTTGTAAAAGGAGCTGAAATCTTAATGCTCGACGATGCAACTAGTGCGGTTGATACAGACACAGAAGTGAAGATAAGGAAAGGCTTAAAAAAATATGCTAAAGATTTAACTTGTATTATAATAGCACACCGAATAACTTCTGTAATGCGGGCTGATAAAATAATAGTAATAGACAATGGAGAAATAAAAGGAATTGGATGCCATGCGGAACTTTTAAAGAGCTGTGAAATATATAATGATATCTTCCTTTCTCAAATTGGAAAGGAGATGATGTAGATGCAGGGTAATAAATATAAGGATGATAATAAAACTGTTACTATGCCATTTAATGGTGGCAGAGGTGGAAGAAGAAATAGGTCACCTGTAGAAAAACCGAAGAATTTTAAAAAAACATTAAGAAGGCTGTGGAGTTATTTTGCAGCTGAAAGAAAAACATTAATAACAATATTTGTATTTATAATAATAGATTCGGCTATTGTACTTATAGGGCCATATCTTATAGGGAAAGCCGTAAATGCGATGTCATCTAATAATGGAAAAGTAGACTTTAATCTACTCAGTATAATAGTAATTGTTTTACTAATATCTTATTTGGCAGATGCAGCTATAAGCTTATTTCAGGGATTTGCCATGGCAAGTTCTAGTCAAAGAATAGTTAAAACTATTAGAAATAACTTATTTTTAAAACTCCAAAAGCTACCAATGGCTTTCTTTGATTCAAATAGCCATGGAGATATTATGAGTAGATTGTCAAATGATATTGATAATGTTAGTTCTACTATTTCTCAATCTGCAATTGTACTAATGTCAGGGATTATAACTATAGTAGGATCTTTTATTATGATGATAATTTTAAGTCCTATATTAACTATTACAAGTTTAATTACAGTACCTTTAGTATTTCTGTTAACTCGCTTCATTACTAAAAAGACAGGAAAGCTTTTTAAATCTCAACAAATGGAGCTTGGAAAACTAAATGGACAGATTGAAGAAACTATATCTGGAGTTTATATAGTAAAAGCTTTTAACCATGAAGATAAAACAGTGAAAGAATTTGATGAAATAAATCAAAGATTGTGCACGGTTGGATTAAAAGCTCAAATATATTCTGGATTCCTAATGCCAATTATGAATGTTATAAACAATATAGGATTTGCGGCAGTAGCTGGAGTAGGCGGAGTTCTAGCAGTAAGAAACATAATTACAGTAGGTATAATTGCCAGCTTTTTAAGCTATTCAAGGCAATTTGTACGTCCACTTAATAACTTAGCAAATATATTTAATACACTTCAATCCGCTGTTGCTGGAGCTGAAAGAGTATTTGAAATACTAGATGCAGGAGAAGAAACGCAAGATGTATTAGATTCAAAAGAGCTTAATAAGCCCAAGGGACATGTTAAATTTAGTAATGTGTATTTCGGGTATAGAAAAGATATAAGTATTCTTAAAGACATTAGTTTTGAAGCTCGAACTGGCGAGAGTATTGCACTTGTTGGACCAACAGGGGCGGGTAAGACTACAATTGTAAATTTGCTTACAAGATTTTATGATGTAACGAGTGGAGAAATATATATTGATGGTGTTGACATAAGGGAATATACAAGAGATAGCCTTAGAAGATGTTTTGGTATAGTGCTTCAGGATACTTATCTTTTTACAGGGACCATCAAAGAAAATATAAAATATGGAAATTTACAGGCAACAGATGTAGAAGTGCAAAATGCAGCTAAAATGGCAAATGCACATGAATTTATAAGGAGACTTCCAAGGGGGTATGAGACATTACTTTCAGAGAGTGGAAGTAATCTTAGCCAAGGACAAAGACAACTTTTAGCTATTGCAAGGGCAATCTTAACCAATCCATCTATATTAATATTAGATGAAGCCACTAGTAGTGTTGATACTAGAACTGAACTTAGAATACAAGAAGCTATGCTCAAACTAATGAAGGGTAAAACAAGTTTTATAATAGCACATAGGCTAAGTACTATAAGGGATGCAAACAAAATAATGGTTATAGATGATGGACAAATTATAGAGATGGGAAATCACGCGGAGCTTATAAGTAAAAAAGGAAAATACTATAATATGTATTTTAATCAATATAATAATAGTGATGAGTAGAGTAAGTTAATGGTAGTCACTAAATAAGTGAATTTATTTTGATGATAGGTCGGTATATGACTGCTTTTTCGTGGTATCATTATTAATGATAGATTTATTGGATAGGATTTATAGATAATCTTATCCTTTAGTTAAGATATTAATAAAGGAGATTATATAATGATTTTAAGTAGAGAAGATAAATGTTGGTGTAAAAGTGGACTAAAATATAAGGATTGTCATTTGGAGTTTGATAAAAAACTTCAGACTTATAAGAAACGATGTTGCACCGTTCCTAAGAAGAAGCTTATTAAAAATAAAGAACAAATTGAAGGAATTAGAAAGAGTGCTGTAATTAATAATGGTATTTTAGATTTAGTAAGTGAGAAAATTAAAGCAGGGATGACGACAGAAGATATTAATACACTTGCTCATGAATATACGATATCTAAAGGTGGAATTCCAGCTACTCTTAATTATGAGGGATTTCCTAAAAGTCTTTGTACATCAATAAATGATGAAGTATGTCATGGAATACCAAGTAAAGATGTAATACTTAAAAATGGCGATATTATAAATATTGATGTAACGACTATACTTAATGGGTATTATTCAGATGCATCAAGAATGTTTATGATTGGCGAAGTAAGTGATGAAGCAAAAAAGATAGTAGAAATTACAAAGGAATGTTTAAAAAAAGGAATAGAAGCAGTGAAACCTTGGGGCTTTTTAGGTGACATAGGAGCAGCGGTGCAAGAATATGCACAGAGTAATGGATATTCAGTAGTTAGGGATTTTGGAGGACATGGAGTTGGACTACAGATTCATGAAGACCCATTTGTTTCTCATTGTGGAATTAAAGGAACAGGTATGATTTTAGCACCAGGGATGGTATTTACAATTGAACCAATGATAAATGGTGGTAGTAATAAAATAGTCATTGATGAAGGTAATGGATGGACAGTATCTACAGCTGATGGGGCTCTTTCAGCACAATGGGAGAATACAATTCTTGTGATAGAGGATGGTATAGAGATAATATCAAAATAAATGGATAAGATTTACTTAAATGCTATTTAAGAGGCTAACTATAAAAAATATACAAGGAAGTACACAATGTTAGCCTCTGAAAATAGTAAAACTTATTATTATTTTTATAAAATATTTAACTTTTTTTACGCTTGTAAAGTTGCTTGTCCGCAGCTTGAATCAATTCATCGAAGGTAAGCTTCATATCTTGCGAATAAACTGAAAAACCTAAACTAATAGCTAATTTATATGGCTTTTTAGAAATTAAATTATATTTAGTGAAATTTGAATAAATCCGTTCACCAATTTTATTGATTTCATTTTCAGTAGATTTATTTGCCGCAATAATAGTAAATTCGTCTCCCCCAATACGTGCTACAACATCGTCTACTTCACATGATTCCTTAATTAATAGTGCTGCAGTTAAAATAGCTTGATCCCCTTCCTGGTGACCATAAGTATCATTTATTTCCTTTAAACCATCTATATCGCCAAAACACATAATAACTTTACCACCTGTTATAGAGGCAGATTTATAAAGGCTACCACCGTGCATGTAAAATCCTCGCCTATTAAATATACCTGTTAACTCATCAATTACATAACTGTTTTTTAATTCCCCGTTACGCTTTTCAAGTTCAATAACTGCTAAGTTTAACTGTTCTTCTGCTTTTATTCGTTCATTAAATAACATTTGAATTTTAAGGGTACTGCTAATCTGCTCTCTAAAAGTTTCATAAACAAATTCATTGATTGCATTCATATCAAAAGCGATATACCCATAATAATCGTCACCTGTAACTAAGGGAAATAAAATTAAATCATTTCTTTTTTTTTCATAAATAAATTGATCTGGCAAAATATCGAGTGTATCTATATACTGATCCTCTGCTAGATTACCTTCGTTGTATCCTAAAATTAACTTAGATTTAGAAGGTAATGTTAAATTACTTTCTCGAAAGCTGTTTATAGGAATATCAAATACACATAAATAACATTGTTTCATTCCATACCAAGGCATAGCATCACGAATTACATCTGTTAATTCGTGAAGATTTTGTACAGAATTAAAGCCTCTCATTATATCTCTTGTGCCGATATACATTCTTTTAAAATTAAAGTGCTGTGTGGCTTCTCTTTTATTTAAAATATTACCTACCAAAACACTAGCCATATAAAATATTTCATCTGATACCCTTAAAACTTTATAACTAGTAATAGCGGTGAGAACAAAACTTCTAATAACATAAAGGGCATCATTCCAAGAATAATCAAGATTCTTTATAAAAATAGAATTGAATAAAAGGTCCTTAAATCCTTTTATAAATTGCCCTTCTACTTTTTTTGCTAATACATCACACACAAATAAGTTAATTAAGTTAATAGTAATTGCTTTATAATCTAATATGTCAATTTTACTTATGCCAAGTTCTCTCCCTATTAAAGCCCCTATATGTTGCTGGTTCTTAATTAAGTAGTTTTTTAGCTCCTCACATTCGATATAATATAGAGTATCTTTTCTTAAACTCTCTTTTAATATTAGTGGTGTTTTACTTTTTAAAATATTGTAACAACCACAAGACTCTCTTACTATTAATTTTCCCTTTAAATAAGTACAGTGAGGTACTTTCTCCCCAGCAATAATTAAGTCTATTAATTTAGCAGCCTTTGAAGCCATTTCAAAGATAGGTTGATCAATAGTTGTAAAAGAAGGAGATAAAGACCTTACTTCGTCAACGTTATCAAATCCCGTTAATGATATGTCTTTTCCTACTTCAAATCCCATTTCCTTTAAACGATAAAACACCTCAATTGCCATTTCATCGTTTGCAACTACAATAGCTTCTGGTTTTTTATTTCTTTGTACCATAAGTTCATCTATTGCAATAGCTGCTGATAATTCATGGAAATCACCTTCAACAATTAATTCCTCGTTATAGGGTATATTATGTTCTTTTAATGCGTCAGTATATCCTTCAAACCTCATTACGGCTTCAGGATTAAAAGGAGACCCTGTTATAAAAGCTATTTTAGAGTAATGATGATGCTCAATCAAGTGATTAACCATAAAATGCATACATTCCTTGTTATCAAAAATTATGCTAGGAATGTCTTTAATATCTATTCCAATACTAACCATCGGTATATCTCTATAGCGGTCTAAAAATTTAATGAATTTTTCTAAACCAATATAATTCATAAGTAGTCCTGAGCATATAATTAATCCATCTAATTTATCGGTGTTAACTAAATCATAAATAACATTCTGTTTTGCCTCATCACGAATAGTAGATTCAAGTGCTCCACCGGAAAAAAAAAGCACATCAAAATTTCTTTCAGAAGCAACAGTTCTTATGCCTTTACAAATTGGTGATTGATAGAAACCATCAAAAGAATTAATTAAAACACCTATAGTTTTTCTTCTATTTGGCAATAATTTATTCATTGATAAAATCCTCCAGTTTATTGTTAATTATTTAGTAATTAAATTAATATTACCATTTATTGTTACTATATAGCAAGGAAATTTGGCTAAGTTGCATATCAGATTTTTTAATGGTGAAAAATATATCATATATAAGTTTAGTTATCTTAATAAATAGTTAACTCTTTTATCGTCTCTATATAGGGGTAGTCATGAATATACTATTTATAATAGTACATATAAGGAGGGTATTCGGTGGGGGTACATTTAGTTAAATCGGGTGATACTGTTTGGTCAATTGCAAATAAATATGGAGTTTCACCGCAAAGTATTATTGAAGCAAATGGACTTTTGAACTCTGTGCAACTGTTTAAAGATTGGACTTTGTTTGTGCCGCTGGGGAAAAAAGATCGTATGGTGAGGGAGAATGAGAATAGAGCAGCACCAGGATCTCCAAGGTCACTATCAGTACAAAGAAATACGTTAATTAGTGTAGTGCTTTTTTGGGAGCCTGCATATGACAATGTACAAGTGAGTGGATATTACATTTTACGAAATAATATTCCGATAGGATCTACGCCAAATCGAGTTTTTGTAGATACTAATATTAAAATTGGTCAAACTTACGAGTATAAGGTAACAGCTTATACGTCAGACAAAATTTTCTCTGGTTACAGTAATAGTGCAAAAGTTAGCATTACAACGTCGACAGGCATCATCTATTGGTCAAAAGCTAACCAATATTCTGGTTACTTAAAAGGCATGGATGTTTCTTTTTATACGCCAGAATTAAATTGGAATAAAATCAAAAATGATGAAGTGAAATTTGTTTATGTTAGAGCCGGTGGTAGTGTATTAAATAGTGGATACACACCTGATTTTATGGCACAAAAACATACTCTAGGAATAAAATCTGTAGGGCTTCAAGTAGGATTCTATTATATTCCATACTGGTCTAATTTAGATTACAATTTAGATAGAGCAAATGTTGAAGCTGAAAAATATGCTGATCATATATTTAGTATTATGAAGAAGGTTGGGATTATAGGTTATGGAGATCTACTTCCTGTTTTAGATATAGAGCCGCCCCTTGGTCAAATTGATAGCGGGCTTACGGGAAAACAAATAGTCGATTGGGCTAAAGTATTTTGTGACCATTTTAAGTTATACACAGGAAGAACTATAATGATATATACAAATAGATCATTTTGGAGTGAGTGGCAAGTTACAGCTGAAATTAATAAATTAAAGAATTTACCTCTTTGGAATGCTGAGTTTTATGAATTTAGTAACTATTTGAAATTTAGTGATGATACTCCTATGAGCTTTGGTGGGTGGAGTGGATGGAATATTTGGCAATTCACGCAATCAGCAATTATTGGCGGGTATACAAACATGGATCAAAATTGGTGTCCATCACTTGATTTAATAATGCCGCCTGCCAAACCAATAAACTTGAATGGATTCAATGCCTCGAAAGGAACAGTGAATTTAAGTTGGAATAGGAACACTGAGATAGATATAAAAGGTTACAATGTTTATAAAGATGGCGTTTGGATTTCAACAAACATTAATAACTTTATTACAATAGCTAATTTAAAAGTTGGAAGAACATATATATTTAAGGTTCAAGCGCTAGACATATTTAATGATGTTTCTAGTACAGCTGTAATAAATGTGTATATATCTAAATGAGATTTAAGGTATAACATTATATAGGGTAATCTTATTTCAGATAATATAAAAACACCACACTCCTATAAGAATGTGGTGTTTTTATATTATAATCTCTTACTTAAATACTTGTTTTATAATACTATTTAGATGATGTTTCATCATCAGTAACAATATCTTTTGAGCTTTTTTTCTTATTTAAGTATTCAGATATTTTTGTTTTAGAGTCTGTTACACTACTTTTAACATCGGTAACTTTATTGTCAATGTTGTCTTTAAGTTCTGTAGTTTTTTCTTTAACATTATTTGTGATATCTTTTGATGAATTAACAATATCCTCTCTAGTTTCTTTACCAGATTTTGGAGAGAAAAGTAAACCTCCTAATAATCCACTAAGACTTCCGGCTACTGTTCCAATAGCTACTTTTTTAGCAGTTTTAATTTTTGCTTGTTTTTGTATTTCTATTTTTCTTTTTTTAAACCAATTTGAAAATATCATAATTATTTCCTCCTTAAAATTTTAAATATTTGTTATTTTTAAATAAATGAAGATTTTAATATTATTAATTTGTATCACTATATCGTCTTGGTTTACTATGTTGGAGTATACTATGATGCCTACCATATATAAAGTAAATGGTTAGCCCAAGTAACAACCAAATTATAAATCTAATCCATGTTTCTAGAGGTAATGCTGTCATTAAATAAACACAAGCCATTATAGTAAGGATAGGTATAAAAGGTACAAAAGGACATCTAAACTTTCGCTCAGCATCTGGCATAGTTTTTCTTAGTACTATAACACCGATAGATACAAGAATGAAGGCAAATAATGTACCTATATTACATAGTTTTATTATCTCCTCTAGTGGCAAAAGTCCTGCCATAATAGCAGCTATACTACCTGTAATTATTGTGCAAAGTGTAGGTGTTTTGTGAACAGGATGAACTTTTGAAAATACCTTTGGAAGTAGTCCGTCTCTTGACATAACCATAAACACTCTTATCTGTCCATAAAGCATAACAAGTAATGTTGAAATCATTCCTATAACTGCACCTGTTCCAACTAGAGCAGCTCCCCAGTTAATACCAAAGCGCTTCAATGCATCTGGAATAGCATTGTTCTGACTAATTTCTTTAAAGGGAATCATACCAGTTATAACAACTGCAACTGCAACGTAAAGTACAATTACAACTCCCAGGCAAATAGCAAGTCCACGAGGAACATCCCTTTTGGGATTTATAGTTTCTTCAGCGGCTGTCGATACTGCATCAAAACCAATATATGCAAAGAACATTATTGAAGCGCCTGCCATTACACCTTTCCATCCAAAAGGAGAAAATGGTCTATAATTAGCTACACTAATATGAAATACACCAAGTACTATAAATAAAATAATTACACCAATTTTAATTAAGACTATGACGTTATTTAGTTTTGCACTTTCTTTTATGCCTACAAATAATATCCATGTTACAAGGCCTACTATAAAAACAGCGGGTAAATCAATAATCCCACCGGCCGATGGTCCAACAGATATTGCTTTAGGTAAATCAAGTCCAGCAGAGCTTAACAGCCCTACAAAGGTTCCTGACCAACCGGAGGCAACTGCAGCGGAGGAGACTAAATATTCAAGCATTAAATCCCATCCTATAATCCAGGCTATAATCTCACCAAAAGCAATGTAGGAGTATGTATAAGTACTACCTGCAACTGGAAACATTGTAGCTAGTTCTGCATAAGTAAGGGCACAAAGTCCACTTGTTATTGCAGCTACAATAAATGATAAAACAACTGCCGGGCCTGCCATATGAGCACCAACACCTGTTGAAACAAAAATACCGGTACCAAGAACTGCACCTATCCCAAGTGCTGCAAGGTCAGTCGATGTAAGATTCTTTTTTAAATCAGTTTTCTTTGCAGCTTTAAGTTCCATTTTTAGGGACTTTTTCTTCCACATTCTCTTCCAAATAAGTTTCAAAATATTTGTCTCCTCGCATATATTATTTTTCTTTTGTTAGTAATTTTAAAAGGTTTATTCATACTTCTGTATTAATTTAAGCACTTCAATAGATGCATCGAATCTTCTCTGAACATCATCACTTTCCATAGCAGTTCTTATAGTTTCAAGGGCTGATGGTAGCATCTTTATCAAGCTTTCATGTAAATCAATATTGTCGATAGTAGTTTCCTTTTTAGATAAGAACACCTTAAATTCATCTATACGATGTTTTAGATGTGCAACATAATTTTGCGCGCCTAATGATCTTCGAACAGCTTCAGGTAAACTAGATCTACTAATAGGGTTGTCCTTGTTAATAAATTCAACTTTTCTTTGATGAGGATAACCCTCAGCTACTTTAGTTGAATCATAATAATATGGACTTGTAACTTTTGCAAGATATATCTTATCTCCATAAGGGATAATACATAGGTCACCAACCTGAATATTATTTACAAACTGGTTGATAACACCAAGCTTAACATTTGAACAGGAATAATTATTCCTAGCAAGCTCTGTAAGAAGCTTGTTTTTAGGCATACCTGTTAAGTCAATTAAGTTACTCCAACCTATTGCAATTATATCATTTTCTAAAAACTCCTTTAATCTATTAATGTTTTCAGGATTGGTTCTTACCAACCATAAATCATCAAAATCTAACAATACAAACCCTCCTATAATTTATTTATTATTACCACTATACTACAAAACCGACTAAAAAGCAACTAAACTCTACTAAAAATTACTAAACAATAACAAAACAAGGGCGGAAGGTAATTAGATGATATACGCGGGTTCTCATATATCATCCTAATAATATTATAGTCTGCAAAATATAATGCATTAAATTTATTAAAATAGTCTTTTAATATTTACTTAACTGTATCTTTATAGTATGATATGTTTAAATAAATTATTGGAGGTAAAAAAGATGAAAATAAAAAAAAGTAAATCAATGACAATAGATATGAATGTTTTACAATTAAATTGTAGAAAATTTACAACTTCAGAAATAGGACGTGGAATAGGAATTAAACCTGCTAAAAAAGGAAGAAGAAGTTACAATAGAAAGCAAAAACATCAAACTGATGAGGTTTACCATAAAACTACCTACTTAATGTAGACTATTTGCAAGTATAGTTAAAAATGTTGAGCTTGGTAAACCTATAGAAATAATTTAATAGTAAAAATAAGCAAAGTTGTACTTCGGTATGGCTTTTTTATATTATGGATTATTTTAACGAGAAAAAGGTGAGGAGTAGAAAATGGAAAGTTTGATATATAGTTTAAATGCTACATTACCAGTATTTTTTGTTATTGTAATAGGTTATGTTCTAAAACAGGTAGGGATGTTGAATGATAATTTTGTACAAGTAGCAAATACATTTAATTTTAAGGTTACACTACCCATATTATTATTTACTGATATAGCATCGACTAATATTATTAAAAATTTTGATGGAAAATATATATTGTTTTGTGCTGTAGTAACAAGTATTTGTTTTTGGACAATTTGGGTTTTAACCAAAAAAACAATGAAAGATACTTCAATGATAGGTGCATTTGTCCAAGCATCCTTTCGTGGAAGTGCAGCAATACTAGGAATTGCCTTTATTAAAAACATTTATGGTGATTCTGGAATGGCACCATTAATGATTATAGGAGCAGTTCCTTTATACAATATATATTCCGTTATTGTACTTACATTCGAAGGGGATAATAATGAAAATGGAAGGGGAAATATAAAAAAAGCATTCATTAATATTATAAAGAATCCTATTATTATTGGGATTTTACTCGGAATGTTATCACCTTTATTAAATATTAGTTTGCCTAAAATAATAGATAAAACATTACAGAATTTGGCGGTTATGGCCACGCCATTAGCGTTAGTTACAATTGGTGCTGGATTTGAAGGAAAAAAAGCATTGGCAAAAATAAAGCCTACTTTAGTAGCTAGTTTTATTAAATTAGTAGTTCAAGGGGCAATATTTCTGCCATTAGCAGCAGTTCTAGGATTCCGAGATCAAAAGCTTATTGCTTTGGTCATTATGTTGGGGTCGCCAACTACAGTAAGCTGTTATATAATGGCGAAAAATATGAATAACGACGATACTCTGACTTCTAGTATTATTGTAGTAACTACGTTGCTATCTGCATTTACATTAACAATTATAATTTTTACCTTAAAAAGTTTGAAACTTGTTACGTAAATTAATTACGTTTGGGTAATTCCAACGTAGAGAGTTTTTCTACAACGTTTTTGTTGCAAGTCCTTTGGGAGCTTGTATTTTTTATTTTGTATATTTTAGAGTTGTTGCATAAATGGTGGCATTTATGCTATTGTTTTACGAGAAAAGGCTCTACACAACTAGGTATAGGAGTGCAAAATGAAGAAATACTTGGTGAACTGGCTTATCGCATATTAATAAAGCAGCCTGAGTTAGAGAAGGGAGACTTCCCTAACTCAGGCTTATAATCATTGGTGTTGATACGGTTGCTGGATATTTTTTTCAGTAGCGTTTATTATTAATGGTTTATTTTTGTTAAATTCTCCAGCTATAGATTGCCTAATAATTTCTATTTCAGCATTAGTTATTCCAGGTACTTTCTGTTTAATTAAAGTTTCGAACATAGTCACCTTAACTTGGACTTTATCCCCAACCACTTGGGAGAGTCTACAATGTTCCTCAACCACATTCCATATATCCCATGCAATAGCTTTTGTTTCTTGATAGTTTGTAAGCCCTATTTTAGCCACCCAATATTCAGCTACCTTTGGAGCGAATTTTAATACTTCTTTACCTACATAAGCTAAAAATCCAGTTAGAAACGTGAATAGTATTGGATAAAATATTGATAAAAAATCATTCATTTAAAATTAACCTCCAAAATTATTTAATATAATCTACGGATACATAACCACCATGTATCCCAAAATAAATACTATAAAAATTGTTAACTTTTTTATCTATTTTTACTTTATCACCTTTTTTTAGTTGACCTATAACTTTATAACCTGCACCTGCGCCACTTCTAACATTTAAAACATTTGCAGTAACTATACCAGTTGTTTTTGGTGTAGCTACTGTTTTAACTATCGTTGGTACTATTTTAGGTGTTAAAAGTATAGCATCATTAAATTTATTCATATCAACATTACCAGTGATACCTCTTACAGCACCTTTGTCGGTGTATTGGTGCCCTGAATATTTGGGAGCCATAATTACTCCACCATAGTTAGCTATCCATACTGGAAGGTTCTTAACCGTACTATTAAGATTATCTCTATAAAAGTAATCTCCTGTATAAATTCCAACTTCTTTATTCTTAGATATAAGATAATCTGCAAATTCCCTTGTTACTTTACTTGCTTGTGCTATAGTCCATGTACCTTCTACATCAATAATATACTTGCAGTCAGAAACCAATCCATTGATAGAATTTAAAAAGTGTTGCGCTTGAAGGCTTGAACTACTATGTGTTAAGAAATGGTAAAAACCTATTTTAAGACCGTTAAACTTTGCTCCTTGATAATATTCTTTTAGCATTGGATTAATATATCCAGTACCTTGTGTTGCTTTAATATAGACTATATTGATACCATTACCTTTTACTTTAGCAAAATCTATAAATCCTTGATAACTTGAAACATCTATCCCATTATAATTGGACATTAATATAACACCCTCCAGTTTTATACATAATAAGAGCCTACTATCAGCAAAACCTTATTTTAAGTTGGCACTATAGTTTATGAAAATTAATATTAATCGGTTACATGTAAAATAATAATTTAAACCAATATACATATGACAAAAAAATATACCCCGCACAGAAGATAAAAAATCTGGTTTGCGGGATACAAATTGCTTTAATTTATAAATCAAGATTAACTATAGTTCTACCTTTATGGTTACCGCTTAATATCATATCTATTTTTTCACTTAATTCATTAAGTGATACTTCATCAACATTAGCATCTAAATTATCAGGTTTCCAATCTGAGGATAGTTTATCCCAAATTTTAAGCCTAATATCCATAGGACAGTTAACAGAATCAATTCCTAGCAATGAAATCCCTTTTAAGATAAAAGGATAGACTGAACTTGAAAATTGATCGGAAGAAATATTTCCACAGCAGGTAACGCTACCTCCATAGTTAGTAGATTTAATTGCTGTAGATAACATATTACCACCTACAGTATCTATTACTCCAGCCCATCTACTCTTTAAAAGTGCTCTTCCAGAATTGTCATCTAAGTCCTTCCTATCGACTATATGTTTAGCACCAATTCCAAGTAGCATTTCTTTTTCAGAAGATTTTCCTGTGGCAGCTGTGACATTGTAACCGATCTTAGTTAATATTGAAATTGCGGTGCTACCAACACCACCGGTAGATCCCGTTACTAATATATCACCATCACTAGGTTTAACACCTGAGTTAAGTAGTTTATAAATGGATAGTGCAGCAGTGAATCCAGCAGTACCAAATATCATACTCTCTCTTAGTGTAAGGTGGTCTGGAAGATTTACAACCCATTTAGCAGGAACTCTAATATATTCTGCATAACCTCCGAATGTACCCATACCTAAATCATAGCCTGTTACAAGCACCTTATCGTTAACTTTAAAATTACTATTATAGCTTTCAACTACAATGCCTGCAGCATCTATTCCTGGAGTGTGTGGATAAACTCTAGTTACTCCTTTATTGCCAGTGGCAGAAAGAGCGTCCTTATAGTTAAGTGAAGAATATTTTACACTTATTAGTACATCACCTTCAGGTAAATCATCAATTTGTCTATTTACAATTTGTCTTACAAATTCCTTTTTTTCTGTTTCTGATACTAACATTGCTCTAAACTTAGTATTATCCATTTTCGACTCCTTTTCAAAATATAGATTTATGTAAAATTAATCATATTAAAATATGTACTTGATTTTAAAATGCATTTTTTTATTTGATTTACCGATACTAAATATAAGTTACCCACTAAGTTACTAACTTATGCTTAGTAACAAACACTTTAGTCACCTCAGTCACAGATTTTATTTGTTAGCAAATTTATTTACCATAAAATATAAAATAAAAGGAGGCACCTATTGAAATGATTTTTATCATTTTGAGATACCGCCAGTTTAACAATTAATGGTTGTTGTTTTCTGATATTTAGGGTGCTATATATGTAAGATAAATTATTTATATTAAAGTTCTCTATACTTTGTTTTTTTACATTTAGGACAGGGAGGTAAAGTATCAGTAGTATCATCTAATATTACTTTTTGACCGCAAATTTTACAAACATATTTGCCATTCCCAGGTTTTTCACCAGTTGAGTATATCATATATAATTCTCCTCTTCTTTTTATTTATATTATTATTAATATAATTTTAGCATAGTAGAATTGTTTTAACAATACTAGACGCTGAAGTGGTAATAGCTTTACTAGTTTAAGTTATTTATATCCTAAAATCAGATAAAAATTACACAAAATGAATAATTCATTGAAACCGAGTTCAATAGATGATAAAATGAAATAAAAATTCCATGCTATTATATATTTAATTTTTTTATTTTAGTTAGTTGGAATTGATATAGAAAGGGTTGGCTAATTATGGAAAATAACAGACAAGATTTGATGAGAACTATTCAAATTAAATTACCACGTTTAAGTAAAGGTCAAAAACTGATAGCCGAATATATTCTAAAGCACTATGATAAAGCAGCGTTTATGACAGCTGATAAATTAGGTGATAGTATAGGAGTAAGTGAATCAACTGTTGTAAGATTTGCAAGTGAGTTAGGATTTAGTGGGTATCCTAAACTACAAAAATCTCTTCAACAATTAATTAGAAACAAATTAACAACTGTGCAAAGAATCGAATTATCTAATGATTACATAACTCAAGAAAATGCACTAAGGAGTGTATTAAAAGCTGATATGGAAAATATTAAGACTACTTTGGAAAGTATAAATTATCAAACTTTTGAGGATATAGTTAATTCACTATTTAAAGCTAGAAAAATATATATAATTGGACTGAGAGACTCATCTTCATTAGCTGAATTCTTAGGTTTTTATTTAAATCTTATTTTAGATAATGTTAAGGTGGTTGCATATGGCGTTAGTGATATATTCGAGCAGTTGCTTAATGTAAATGAACAAGACATAGTGATTGGGATAGGTTTTCCTAGATATACGATGAGAACAATTGAAGCTTTAGACTTTGCTAAAAGTAAAAATGCTAATATTATAGTAATTACAGATAGTTTATTATCTCCATTAGCACAAAACGCTAATCACACGTTAATAGCACAAAGTAACATGACTTCCTTTGTGGACTCATTAGTAGCACCACTTAGTGTAATAAATGCATTGATCATAGCTGTTGGATTAAGAGAAAAAGAAAAGATTTCAAGTACGTTTTCTACTTTAGAGAACATATGGGAAGAATATAAAGTTTACAAATAAAAGTATGTTAAATAAAAGTATATATAGGAAGGAAGTATTTAATGATTTATTCTTTAGAGAATTCAACAATTAAAATAACAGCTAGTACTCGTGGAGCAGAACTACATTCTATAACTGGGAAAAAAGAAGGAACACAGTATCTTTGGAATGGAGATGCAAAATACTGGAAGTATCATTCGCCAATTCTGTTTCCGATTGTAGGAAACCTAGTAGATTCAAAATATAGGATTGATAAAAAAACATATGAATTACCATCTCATGGGTTGGGTAGAATATCAGATTTTAAATTTGTAGCACAAACTAATAATTCAATAACTTTTGAACTAAAGTATTCTGAGGAAACTATGAAAAGATATCCATTTAAATTTTCTTTACATATTAACTATACAATTGAAGGAAATACAGTTAAGGTAACGTATAATGTTATAAATTTAGATGATAAGGATATGTCATTTTCAATAGGTGCACATCCTGCATTTATGTGTCCTATTGAAAAAAATGAAAAATTAGAAGATTATTATCTTAAATTTAATAAGAAAGAAACAAGCGATAGAATGGAAATAACTAAAGATGGTTATTATTCACATAAGAGAAAAGAAGGTTTAAAGGATACTGATATCATGATTTTATCAAAAGATTTATTTAAAGACGATGCCTTAGTATTTGATGATTTAAAATCTGATAAAATAACTATAAAATCAAAAAATCATGAGAAGTCCGTATCTGTGGAATTCAAAGGATTTCCTTATATGGGAATATGGGCTCCAAAAAGGGGAGCACCATTTTTATGTATAGAACCTTGGTTTGGACATGCTGATTATGAAGATTTTACTGGCGAATTTAAAGAGAAAGAGGGCTCAATTGAATTAAATAGTGGACAAGAGTTTAAATATAGTTATAAGATATCTATTGTAGAATAATACATGATTATTAAAGCCTCAATAACTAAAATTATTGAGGCTTTTGTTGATTGTTTATTAAAAACAGTTGATTTAGTTAATATAAAAACCACACTCCTATAAAAATATAGGAGTGTGGTTTTTTAAAATATGAATTTTATTATTTTAGGTATCTAAATTAATGTATTGAATTCTATAATTATGCCTCTAAATGTGTTTCAGAAATCTTTATATCAGTGTGAGCATTTTTATCATCGTGATTCATGAAAGCATTAAGTACTACTGCAACTATGGAGGAAGAAACTATTCCACTACTAAATATAGATTTAAAAATTGTAGGTGTTTGGTCAAATAAGTTAGGTACAGCAGTAATTCCAAGTCCTATCCCAATAGAACAGGCAACAACTAACATATTTGAATTTCTGTTAAAATCTACTTTTGCAAGCATTTGTATTCCAGCTACTGCAACCATTGCAAACATAATAGTTGTAGCTCCACCAATAACTGGTTGAGGAACAATTGTAGCTAAGGCTGCAAATTTAGGAATTAAGCCAAGCGCAATAAGAATGATACCAGAAGCGATAACAACAAAACGGCTCACTACTTTGCTAAGTGCCAAAAGTCCTAAATTTTGATTGAATGTGGTATAAGGAAAGGAATTAAATATGCCACCTAAAAATGTTGCAATTCCTTCTGCACGAAGTCCACGTACAATATCTTTTTGTGTAATATCTTTTCCACAGACTTTACCTATACCAAGGTATGTTCCTGTTGATTCAATCATTACTACAAGCATTACAAAACTCATCATAATGATTGAACCTAGATCAAATTTAGGCATACCAAAGTTAAAAGGATGTACAAAACTTATCCATTTAGCATTAGTGACTTGTGAAAAATCAACCATTCCCATAAATGAGGCAACCATAGTGCCTAAAATTATACCAGTTAAAACAGAGATTGCTTGAAGAAATCCTTTAAAGAATTTATTGGAAAGTAGAACAATGACCATTACAAAGGCACCAAGTAAAAGATTACGTACACTTCCAAAATCTTTTGAGCCCGCACCTCCACCAATGCTAGTCACACCAACATTGATCAAAGAAAGCCCAATCATAGTAACCACAGTACCTGTTACTATAGTAGGAAAAAATTTTAATATTTTACCATACAATGGTGCAATAAGTACAACGATAATTGCGGCAACCATTATCGAACCATATGCTGTTTGCATTCCCAAGTTTTTTCCTATAATAATTATTGGGCCAACAGCTGCAAAGGTGCATCCTAAAATAGCCGGCAATCTAATTCCAACATATGATCCTATTCCAATTGCTTGTAGTAATGTTGCAATGCCACAAGTAAATAAGTCAGCAGCTATTAAAAGTGAAAGCTCAGCTGGCGACAAACCCACAGCATTACCAATAATTAATGGTACAGCAACCGCACCTGCATACATTGCTAGGACATGCTGAAGGCCTAGCGTGGCAAGTTGACCAATTGGAAGCATTTCATTTACTTTGTCTATCTTTGAAATGTCTACATTTTTTACTTTTGACATGGATATAACCCCCTAATAAGATATGAATTTTTAATGTTAAAAGAGTGTATTGTTTACACATTAGCTACATGGCAATAACAAAAACGTTAATCTCTCCACCTTCATTCTAATTAATTAGGCTGATTTTATTATAGTAAAGGAATGTTAAATTTACAATTAATTAATAAAATGAATATATTTGTAAACTAAATTTTTATTTGAATGTGCTAAGGTTATTAATTATAGACGAATTAGATTCCATTGCTTTCAAGAAAGTCCCGAAGTAAATTCATGCATACAGTTTTTCTATATTCAGCAGAAATTCTACCTCTTATAGGAACAATCTCATGATCATATTTTTTAAGATAATCTTCTTTTACAATCTTTGCTTCTTCAATAGTTTTGCCAGAAAGCATAACATCGATATCAGCTCGTCTTATGATAACATCACTTACTGCACCAAATGCAGTAGAGCAGTTAGTAATTTTACCATTTTCTACATTAAGAACTCCAGCAAAAGATACCCTCGCAATTGCCAAAGCATTTCTTGCACCAACCTTCTTATAATAATAATTATTAAGACCTGTTTTACTCATAAGAATTTCAACAAGTAGTTCATCAGAATGCATGCAAGTCCTTTTTCTACCTAGATAAAACTCAGTAATTGGAATTACACGTTCACCTTTGTTACTTACAAGACGTAATTTAGAGTTCGCGGCGAAAAGTATTAGAGCACTGTCAGCCTTAGCAGACCCATTACAGATATTTCCACCAATAGTACCTAAGTTACGGATTGCAGGTGCTGCAATTTCAGCTGATGCTTCCTTTAGAATATTTGGTACAAGGTTACTTTCAATAATATCAGTAAAGCTGCAGGCAGCTCCAATGCGAATATATTCTTCATCTTCTACAATATTCTTCATCTCAGTTATTTTATTAAGAAACAAATATGTTACATTTTCATCAGGTTTAATCATTAAATCCGTACCTCCAGCGTAGGGAGTAACAACTTCATTTGCAAGGATGTTTAATGCTAATTCAAGTGATGTTGGTAGATATTTATTTACCATAATCCTTTCCCCTCCTTTGCTGCAATACCAATTGCATTAACTATTGCATTATATCCGGTGCATCTACAGAGATTTCCAGAAATTCCATCACGAATATCTGCTTCAGTAGGATTTGGATTTTTGACAAGTATACATTCAGAAGCTAGTATCATACCAGGAATACAAAATCCACATTGGACAGCACTAACAGAGGAATATGCGCTACTAAGAACATCAAAACGCTTTGTTTCGCGATAGCCTTCAATGGTAATAACAGTACAACCTTCTATGCTACCCACAGCTACCATGCAAGAGTTAACTAATTTCCCATCAAGAATGACAGAACAGGCACCGCATTCTCCCTCTTTACAGCCACATTTTACTCCAGTTATGTGAAACTCATTTCGAAGTACATCTAGCAATCTCTGATTTGCATTGGCAATGGATGTAATTTCTTTTCCATTAAGAATAAACTTTATCATTATTTAAGCCCCCTTTGCAGTACTTTCATGGTATCTTCCGTTGTAAATGGAGCTTTATATAGGTTTTCACAAAGTGCATTTTCCATTGCTTCAACATAAGCTGGAGCAGCGCCAACGAGAGGAAGTTCTCCTGCACCTTTTGCTCCATATGGGCCATGGGTATATGGATTATTCATTATTTCAGTCACAAGATTTGGTACATCAACGGATGTTGGTATTGTATAATCACTTAGATTATTATTACGAATCATACCTTTATCATTGTAATCCATTTGTTCCATAGAGGAATAACCAATACCTTGAAGGAATCCACCTTGCATCTGACCGAGTATTATATTCATATCAATTGGAACACCAACATCAAAAATACCCCATGCTCCAAGAATTTCTGTAGTGGCTGTAAGTGTGTCTACTTTTACTTCAATAACATTTACAGACCATGAATAGGTTGGATATGCATCTCCTGTGAATTTTTCCATACTAAAAGGAATTACAAAATCAGGTTCAACAAAATGCTCTTCTATAATTTGTTCTTCTCCAGCTTTCCATTCCTTCTTAAGTCTCGTGGCGGCACGCTTAAGTAATTCTCCAACGGTCATTAGCGAGCGGCTTGCAACAGTTGGACCTGAATTGGGCACAAGATCTGTATCTGGATTAATATTTAATACCCTATCATAAGAAATGCCAAGGGTGTCCGCAACAATTTTACAGAAGGTAGTTTTTAAGCCTTGACCAATATCTGCGTTGCTTGCTAAAATGTCTACTGTATCATCCTTATTTTTCCTAATTTTTGCAACAGCCTTAATGAGGTCTCTCTCTCCACTACCAGTAAAACCACATCCATGATAATACATAGACAGACCAATACCCTTGCGGTATCTACCAGTTTGATTTTTATATAACTCTCGTTTTGCACGGTAATCAGTAAGAACATCAATTCGCTCTATCATTTCAGGTAGTGGGACATGAAAATGATACTTGCCACTTGTAGATGTAGAATCATATTGTTTAACCATATACTTTTCTTTAAGTTTAAGTGAATCAATACCCATTTTTTTCGAGATATGATCCATAATCATTTCTACTGCAAAGAATGTTTGAGGTGCGCCAAAACCACGATATGCTCCGCAAGGTACAGTATTTGTTTTCATAGCACGCCCAGCAACACGAAGATTATCTATGCGGTATACACCATTTGCACAAATCAAACCACGTTGCAGAACAACAGCTGAAAGTGTGGTATATGCTCCGCCATTAAACATAACATCAACATCCATACCAGTAATTTCGTTGTCTTTAATAGCTACCTTATATGTGCTAATAGATGGATGACGTTTTGAGGTATATTCCATATCTTCTCGTCTATCAAAAATTATTTTAACTGGTTTGTTTGCTTTTTTTGCGGCTACAGCAATTTGACAAGCTAGAATTGATGGAAACGCTTCTTTGCCACCGAATCCACCACCAGTAACATCTTGAATAATTTGAACATCCTTGTCTTCATAACCCATTGCTTTGGAAACTGCACCTTTTATATAATAGGGGCACTGCATAGAACCACGTACAGTAATTCTTCCATCATGAGGATAAGCAATCATACCTTGTGTTTCAAGATATGCCTGTTCTTGGTAACCAGTTTGAAAAGTTTCGATGAAAACATGATCAGCTTCTTTTAATGCATTATCTATATCTCCTTTTTCAAAGTTGTAATTGAAAAAAATTGTATCAGATTTAAACATGTCAAGAATTGGTACTAGTTCTTCATAGACAACAACAATTTCATTTAATATTCTATCAACTTCTTTAAAAACTGGACCGACAACCATCAAAATCGGATCACCAACATACTCTACTGTATCATTGGCAAAAACAGGAGTATCATCAAGAACTATATGAACAAGGTTTATACCTGGTACGTCATTTTTGTCAACAATAAAATAACCCTTTGGTAATTCCGGAAGAATAATATTTGTTATACGTGCCTTTGCCTTTGCGGAATGTAATAGTCTGCCATAATTCATATCCTCCATAACTTGATCATCTACATAAAGTGCACGACCGCTTATTTTTGTATCATGGTCTTTTTTCTTTACAGAATTACTAATAGCTTCCATTTGATTCCTCCTATACATTTAATTAATAGGCATTTGTATAAACACCTCAAACTTTATAATTACGTTTACTATCCATGTAGTTTACCAATTTTTCATAATCTGCTTTTGTGTCCGCATCAATCATGCAGCCGTAGTCATCTACAGGAACTGTTTCTATTTTATTTTTAAAAAATTGCCATACTTCGCGAAGACCGCCTTCTCCTTCAAACTGAAGTATATAATCTATACACCTATGTGAAACCAAGGGTGGGTGTTTACGGTGTCCATCAATAGTAGGAAATACTACCATAGCATTACTCTTTACCATGGTCTCTTTCACCTTAAGAAAAGTTTTAGTATCAACGGCTGGCATATCTCCTGGAAGAAGATAAAATGCATCACATGTATTAAGAGCATTAATCCCAATTTTTGCAGATGCTAACATATCTGTTTTTGAATATTTTAGGTTATGTGTAAATACTAATTGAGATTTATTATATTTACTTCTCAGTAGAACTTCAACTTCTTCCCCTCGATATCCTAATACAATAATAACTTGATTTACACCAGAATAGAGCATACTATCAACGCTGTGCTCAATCATAGTTTTACCATCCAACTTTAAAAGTGGTTTAAAGTCTCCCATACGACTTGATAAACCAGCAACTAGTATAATACCATTAATTTCCAATTGCATACCACCCTTTCTAAATAGGTAATTACTATGACGATATCTATTCTATATTATTTATTCTTTGACTTTTTATAAAATGTATCTTTTAATGGTAGTTCTGTACGAAATTTACCATCTAATCTGTAATAAGCATGTGAACATGCCGGAGCGGTTGGAATCAAACATAATTCTCCACAACCTTTTGCACCATAAGTTTCAGGAATTTTTCCTTTAGCATGTACAAGAATAACCTCAAGTTCTGGAGCAGCATTTGCTCTCATAAGGCCTAATGTACCTAATTTGGTTTTTGGATAACCTCCTTCAACTTTAAAATCCTCAGTCATTGCATATCCAAGGCCCATTACAATGCCACCTTCAATTTGTCCCTCAACAGATTGTATATTAACTGGTGTTCCAACATCAAATGCCGCAACCACTTTTTCAACTTTACCATCCTTATTTAGGATAACAACCTGAGCTCCATAACTATAACTTACATGGCTAATTGGATTCTCTTTTATAGCACCCATACGATCTGTCTTTGCAGAATATTCTCCATAAAATTCATGTCCATCTAAATCACTAAGCGTTAATCCCTTATCTAATTCTACTTTCAATTTTTCAGACCCTCGCCTTATAGCTTCGCCAGTCATTACAGTCTGCCTAGAGGCAGTACTAGTTCCTGCATTAGGGGTACGAACAGTATCCGCTCTTTCGTGGATAATAAGAGCAGGATCTAAGCCAGTTGTTTCACAAAGCACAGTAGTGCACATCATTGCAATACCTTGACCCATACATGCTGCAGAGGTTCGAATATGAACTTTACCGTCCTCAACGGATAAAATGCAACGCCCAATATCCTTGTTACCTACACCTGTTCCGCTGTTTTTTGATGCTATAGCAAGACCTGCATATGGACTTGATTCGTATACATCCTTAATAGCCTCCAAACATTCTGCCATAGCAACACTTTCATCTGCTATTTGACCATTTGGTAATACTTGACCAGGTCGTATTGCATTACGATAACGAATTTCCCAAGGCGTAATACCTACCATTTCTGCCAGTAGGTTAATATTATTTTCAGTAGCAAAGCAACTTTGTGTTGCACCAAATCCTCTGAAAGCACCACTAACAACATTATTGGTATAAACTGACATGCCTAGAATATCAATGTTTTGGTAATTATATGGCCCAGCTGCATGTGTGCATGCTCTCTCTAATACAGGTCCACCAAGAGATGCATATGCACCTGTATCCGCTATAATAAAACCTTTCATTGCTGTTAAGTAACCGTTCTCATCACAGGCTAGAGTAAACTCCATGTCCATTGGATGACGTTTAGTATGATAATCTAAACTTTCTTGTCTTGTGAATTTGATTTTAACTGGTTTTTTAGTATGCCATGCCATTAATGCTGCATGGTGTTGAACACTCATATCTTCCTTGCCACCAAAACCACCTCCAACAAGTTGGGAATGACAATGTACTTTATCCTTAGGAATTTGAAGCATATTTGATATTTCACGTTGTTCATCATACACAGACTGTGAACCAGAGTATAGCAAAATTCCATCTTTTCCTTCAGGCATAGCAATTGCACACTCAGGTTCCATAAATCCATGTTCCTGAGGGGGCGTTTGATATTTTTTTGTTGCTACATATTTAGAATTTTTAATTGCCTCTGCTGCATTCCCACGTTGAAGAATAGCACGGCTCATAATATTGCCATCAGCATGAATTAAAGGTGAATCTGCCTTTAAAGCATCAGTTGGTGAGGTAACCGGTTTCAATTCAGTGTAGTCAACTTCAACCAATTGACATACTTCGTCAAGTTTATCTTTATGGTATGTTGCTACGAGTGCCAGTGCATCTCCTACATACCTGGTAGTTTCACCTTCAGCCATAAGTACATCCCAGTCTTGCTTTATATGCCCAATAAAATTGTTGGGAACATCCTTAGCTAGTAGAATTTTCACACAGTCTGGGTGAGACGCAGCTTTGCTAATATCAATCTTGTTTATAATAGCTCTTGGATATTTAGAATGAACGGCTTTTGCATAAATCATACCAGGTAACTCAATGTCATCTACAAAAATTCCTGTTCCATTTATTTTTTCAGCTGCATCAACACGTTTAAATCTTTGTGCCATTTTCAATTCACTTGCAGAGGGTGGTATTTGAAGATCTTCTCTTATATATTTTGCTGACATTAAAATAGCTTCTTCAATTTTCTTATAACCAGTACAACGACAGATGTTACCATTAATTGCTTTTTTAACATCTGTTCTTGTTGGATTTAAATTAACATCGAGTAATGATTTTGCACAAATTATCATTCCTGGAATGCAAAATCCACACTGAACTGCACCAGCCTGCGCAAAACAATGTTCATAAACTTCTTTTTCGCGAGGAGTTAATCCTTCAACAGTTAGAATATGTTTTCCTACAAATCTTGAAACCTTTTGTACACAAGCTTTCACCGCTTTTCCATCTATTAAAACAGTACATGTTCCACATACTCCTTCACTGCATCCATCTTTTGCAGAAGTAATTCTTAAATCATCTCTTAAATAAGACAATAAAGGTTTGTCAGTATTACAAACTGAAATTTTACCATTGACATTTAAGGTAAACATAAATAACCTCCCATTTACAATAAATTACTAATTTGTTATTAGATTTATTATAAAGCAGAGGTTATTGTTTATCAAATTGTTTGTCAAAAGAACTTGGTTTTTATAAAATCCTGAAATTTAGAATAATCTGATAAATTCATCTTTTGCGTACTTACGTACATTCTGTTCAAACTGCTGATATTTTTTTAAAAATGCACCGCCTTCCTTTGTCAAATAGGTTTTGCCACCATTTTTGCCACCATGTTTTCTTTCAACTACGGTATAACCTAATTCATGTTCAAGCTCGTTTAGCATATTCCATGCTTTACTATAAGACAATGCAATATGTTTGCATGCACTTCGTACAGATTGTGTATCCTCTATTAAAATCAAAAGTAATTTTGTTTTAGAATTAAAAAACATAAATTCTTTTTCGATACTTATTCTAACAAAAGGGTGCAAAATATGTTGATTATGTTTTTTTAGAAGTTGATTTGAGCGTTCAATATCATCAGCATCATGAAGAATACCTTCATCGTCTATATCTATCCATTGCCTTTCCACCCCAATATTTCTAATTGCACCACGCATTCCAGTATTTCCATTGTATTTTAATATTTTTGGAATTAATTCTGAAGACATTAAAAGGGGATGGCCAGTCTTCCCATGATAAGATGGTGAAAGCAATTTTTTTCCACACTCCATCATTTTTTGAATGGTTTCTGGTGTAAACATAAGAATGTTTACTGGATTAAATATTACTTGATCACATTTATTTAGTAAATAAGATAGTCCAATTTTCGCAGAATCAAACATTTGTGAGGTTTCATACTTCTCATCACGTAAAAATATAACCCCATAATCAGCTAGATCATGTTCGATTTTTTCGGCCTCATATCCAATAATAACTACAATTGGGGATATTCCAACTTGCTGAAAGGTTAGAACAATCCTCTTTACTGCAGTGATTGAACCCATTTTTAATAATGGATGTGGTTGATTTTCTCCTGAGGTACAACCAGTTGCAACAATTATGCCACCTGTTGTTTTTTGCCTTTTTTTTTCGGAATTATCACTATGTGTTGGTATTGTCAAGATTGACACCCCCTTATTTTATTTATAAGTGTTTATTTTTTATGTTGTCTTGCTATTTCATTTTACAACTTATTATTTATAGTTTAAAGATAAAATAGAACTTTACTGGATGATATGGAAAAATTTAAAAGTCATTAATAAGCCATTAAAGGATTAATTATCGTAATAGCAAGGATTAGGTTTGATTAGCACAAAGATTCATAATATATAGTCAATTGGTCGTTGACAAGGGGGTGTCGTTATAATAAGATTAGATCAACTAGTCAGTTAGTTTTTAAATTACATTTATTTGTTTATTTATTAATAATAGGGAGTGATATTTATGGTAGAAATTAAAACTTTAATGGAAAATTTAGAAAAATTAAATTATGAAAATATGTACAATAATGATTTCTTATTGACTTGGGAAAAAACAGATGATGAGATTAAGGCAGTATTTACGGTGGCTGATATACTACGTGAAATGAGAGAAGAAAATATTTCGACTCGAATTTTTGATAGTGGGCTTGGAATTTCATTATTCCGTGACAATTCTACTCGTACAAGATTTAGTTTTGCTTCTGCCTGTAATCTTTTAGGCCTTGAGGTTCAAGATCTTGATGAAGGAAAATCTCAAGTTGCTCATGGTGAGACAGTAAGAGAAACTGCTAACATGATTTCTTTCATGGCTGACGTTATAGGTATCCGTGATGATATGTATATTGGGAAAGGGAATGCTTATATGCGTGAAGTGTCTAGTGCCGTACAAGATGGTCATAAAGATGGAATTTTAGAACAACGCCCAACGCTTGTTAGTTTACAATGTGATATAGATCACCCTACTCAATGCATGGCTGATGCTCTTCATATTATAAATAAATTTGGAGGTATTGAAAATTTAAAAGATAAAAAAATAGCTATGTCTTGGGCATATTCTCCATCTTATGGTAAGCCACTTTCAGTTCCTCAAGGTGTAATTGGATTATTAACTCGTTTTGGAATGGATGTTGTTCTTGCACATCCAGAAGGTTACGAAGTTATGAGTGAAGTCGAAGAAATTGCAATGAAAAATGCAACAAAATCTGGTGGATCATTTACAAAAACAAATTCTATGGAGGAAGCATTTAAAGACGCCGACATAGTTTATCCTAAGAGTTGGGCTCCCTTTGTTGCTATGGAGAAACGTACAGATTTATATGAAAAGGGTGATAAGGCTGGTATAGATTTACTTGAAAAAGAGCTTCTTGCGCAAAATGCTAAGCATAGTAATTGGCAATGCACTGAGGAGCTTATGAGCACAACAAAAGACGGAGAAGCACTTTATCTTCATTGCCTACCAGCAGATATCTCTGGAGTTAGTTGCGAAGTTGGAGAGGTTGCTGCTTCTGTGTTTGATCGTTACCGCACACCACTTTATAAAGAGGCTAGTTATAAACCTTATATAATAGCTGCTATGATATTCCTAAGTAAGGTTCAAAACCCACAGAAAACACTAGATACACTTATAAATTCAAAGAACGGAAGATTTTTAGGGTAAGGTAACATAATAAAAATGTATTAGGGGAGTGTTTTTATGAGTGATAAGATGAGATTAATTCCTTTTGAAAAAATGCTTACTTGGATTCCAAAAGAATTAGAGACAAAGGGATCTATTTTCGGCGTGAATAAAGATAAATTTTATTATAATGAAACGGGAAAAACAATTACGTTATTTAATGAAAAGCTTACCTCACCAATTGGCCCTGCAGCAGGTCCAAACTCTCAATTAGCACAAAATATTGTTTGTGCATATTTAACTGGTAGTCGGTTTATTGAATTAAAAACGGTACAGGTTATTGATGGTGAAGATATAACAGTAGCTAAACCATGTATCAACGCACAAGATGAGGGCTACAATGTAGAGTGGTCTACGGAACTAAAAGTATCAGAAGCATTTGACGAATATGTGAAAGCATGGTTTTTACTTCATGTCTTGATGAAAGAACTTAAATTTTCAAGCGAAAGAGATTTCATGTTTAATATGAGTGTAGGATATAATTTAAGTGGCATAAAATCAGCTAAAATAGATACTTATATTGAAGGGATGCGTGATGCTTCTTCTACAAAAATTTGGAAGGAATGCGAAGAAACACTTCTTTCTCATATGGACATGTTTTCAGAATTTAAAAAGCAAGATTTGGACAAAATTTCACATACTATCTGTAGATCTATTACAATATCTACTATGCATGGATGTCCTGCCAGTGATATAGAGGGAATTGCTACTTATTTTCTTAAAGAAAAGGGACTATATACTTATATAAAAATGAATCCAACACTTCTTGGTGAAAAATTTGTTCGTGAAACCTTAAATACTATGGGTTATGATTATATATCACTTAATGGAGAGCATTTTACAAATGATTTGCAGTACTTAGATGGTGTTAATATGTTAAGAAGATTGAAAACGCTTGCAAAGAAATTAAACTTAGAAATAGGAGTTAAATTAACCAATACACTTCCGGCTAAGATTACTAATAATGAGTTACCAGGAGAGGAAATGTATATGTCAGGCCGTGCACTATATGCACTATCTATATCTTTAGCAAGCAAGCTAGCTAGAGAATTTGATGGTGACCTTCAGATTTCCTATTCAGGTGGAGCAGACTTTTTCAATGTTGATAAGATATTAGCTACAGGTATTAACCCAATAACATTTGCAACCTCCATTTTGAAGCCAGGTGGTTATGCAAGAATAACTCAAATGGCTAAAAAAGTAGAAAAATATCTTGATAATGAATTCTCAGGAATAGATATAAAAATGCTGGAGAATTTAGCTAAGCAAGCACTTACTGATAAGCACTATCGTAAAGAACTACGTCTTGTAAGGAGTAGAAAACTTGATTCGAAGTTTCCAATTTATGATTGTGCAATAGCACCTTGCAGTATAGGGTGTCCAATTAACCAACAAATTCCACAATATGTAGCCTTGGTGGGAGAAAAAAAATATGATGAGGCTTTTTCAGTAATTGCAATAGATAATGCTTTGCCAGCAATTACAGGAACTATTTGTAATCATGATTGTCAGACTAAATGTACTAGAATTGATTATGATGAATCTGTATCAATTAGAGAGCTGAAAAAGATTGCTGTTTTGAATGCTCAGGATAAATTCACCGAAAATATTAAACCATCGGATATTAGAACAGGAAAAAAAGTTGTGGTCATTGGAGCGGGGCCTGCAGGAATCTCTACAGCTATTTTCCTTCGAAGAAATGGTGTGGACGTTACAGTAAAGGATAAAAGGAGAAGTGCATTGGGCATCGTTGCACATGTCATTCCAGGGTTTAGAATTTCTCCTGAAATGATTAAAAAAGACTTTGAAATGGCAAAAAAACAAGGTGTAAAATTTGAGTTTTGTGTCGATGAAAACTTTAGTTTAGATAAATTAAAAAAAGAATATGACTATGTAGTTCTAGCTACAGGAGCATGGAAACCAGGAAGAAATCCACTAAGTGATAGCGATAATAAAGCAATTGATGCTCTTTCATTTTTAGAAGAATATAATAATCAAAAAGGAAATGTCTCCTTAGGTAAGAATGTCTGTGTCATTGGAGGAGGAGATGTTGCGATGGATACAGTTCGCGCAGCTAAAAAAACAACTGGAGTGGAGAAAGCATCAATTATTTATAGAAGGACTAAACAATATATGCCAGCTGAAAAGGTCGAAATAGAACTTGCTATATCGGAAGGGGTATTACTTAGAGAACTCCTTTCACCAATTTCTATAAAAGATGGCTTGCTTTCTTGTGAAAAAATGATTTTAGGTGATATGGACAATTCAGGAAGAAGAGCTCCTGTTGGTACTGGAGAAATAATAATGATAGATGCAGATACAGTTATTATTGCAACAGGTGATAATATTGATAGCGATTTGTTAAGAAAAAATAAAATAGAATTAAATATCAAAAAATTTGCAATAGTTAAAGAAACATTAGAAACTAACATTGTAGATGTGTATGTAGTTGGCGATCTAAGAAAAGGACCAGCTACAATTGTTAAGGCAATAGCAGATGCAAAAATAGTTGCAAAGGATATTCTTATAAAAGAAGGTCTAAGCTCCGATTTTAGGATGGTAAATTCATGCGTTGATGAGAAGATGTTGTATAACAAGAAGGGAATATTAAAAGATCCAAAATCAGATGAAAAAGAGGCAAAACGATGTCTATCTTGTAACAGTATTTGTGAGTTGTGCGTAGATGTTTGTCCTAACAGAGCAAATGTAGTTGTTAAGGTAGAGGGAGATCTTGTTTCTACGCATCAGATTATACATCTAGATGCTTTGTGTAATGAGTGTGGTAACTGTGCTATATTCTGTCCTCATGATGGAAAACCATATAGGGATAAAGTTACAGTCTTCTTGAGCAAAGAGGATTTTGACACTAGTGAAAACAAAGGATTCTTTATTGAAGATATAGAAAAAGGTATTTGCCTAGTAAGAAATGAAGAAGATAATATTATAAGTTATACGCTAGGTCAGGATACAGCTATTTCAAAAGAAATGGTCAGTATGATACAAACTTCTATAAATAATTATGATTATATACTTTAGTATTAGATTTTATAAATGGGGGGTGGAAAAGTATGTTATTAATAGGGAACGGAAGAGTTATAACAAGGGATAGTGATAGAGGAATTATTGAGGATGGTTGTATTGCTGTTGAAGAAAATAAAATTGTAGAGATTGGAGTAACTAAGGATATTAAAAACAAATATAGCGAGGCAAAGTTTATTGATGCAAAAGGTAAACTTATTATGCCAGGTTTTATAAACACTCATATGCATTATTACAGCACTTTTGCTAGGGGAATGGCGAGTGACAGTCCGAAAGCAACAAAATTATCTGAAATTCTTAAGGGCTTATGGTGGAGACTTGATAAGACATTGACTTTAGAAGATGTTTATTACAGTGCACTTGTACCTATGATTGATCAAGTTAGAAATGGAGTTACAACTGTTTTTGATCATCATGCAAGCCCTAATGCTATTACTGGAAGTTTATTTAAAATTGCAGATGCAGCAAAAGAGATAGGAATTCGAAGTAATTTATGTTATGAAACTTCGGATAGGGATGGAGAAAAAAAATGCGATGAAGGTATTGCAGAAAATGTAGCCTTTATTAAGTATTGTAATAATAAAAATGACGATATGATTAAAGGAATGTTTGGACTTCATGCCTCAATGACTATATCAGATAAAACTTTATATAAATGCTTAGATTCAATAGCAAATTTAAATACTGGATTTCATGTTCATACTGGAGAAGGCATTGAAGATGCAAAGGACTGCATGCAAAAGTATGGCAAAGGCATTGTAGAGAGATGGTATGATGCTGGCGCTTTATGCGATAAGACAATAGCAGTACATTGTATTCACATTAAAGAAAAAGAAATGGATTTGTTAAAAGAAAAAAATACAATAGTTGTTCATAACCCTGAATCTAATATGGGAAATGCAGTAGGCGTTGCTCATATTCTTGAAATGTATAAAAAAGGTATATTGTTAGGGCTTGGTACAGATGGATATACATCAGATATGATGGAATCTTATAAAGTAGCCAATATTATTCATAAACACGTAAAAGGTGACTCTACAGTTGCATGGAATGAAATTCCGGATATGCTATTTAATAATAATAGAATAATTACCGAGAGATTTATTAATGGAAAAGTTGGTATTTTAAAAGAAGGGGCATTGGCAGATGTCATAGTAGTAGATTACAATCCACCAACACCAATTAATGAAAATAATATTAATAGTCATTTGCTCTTTGGTATTAATGGACGATCTGTAGATACAACAATAATTAACGGCAGGGTTGTTATGGAAAATAGAAAATTAGTTAATATTGATGAAGAAAAAATTATGGCAAGAAGCAGAGAACTTGCAAGTGATGTATGGAAGCGCTTTTAAGGGATGGGAAACAATAATTATTGATTAAAATTATTTAAATAAATAGTTAAAATATAAAAAATATTGGAGGTTATCAATGGGAGCAATTATAAATGAGGCGGAGATTTTAAAGGTAGCAGAAAGAAATAAATCGGATATGTTTAAGTTTTTAAGAGATATGATAGCAATTCCAAGTGAGAGTTGTAATGAAAAAAGGGTCATTGAAAGAATAAAAGAAGAAATGGTAAAAGTTGGATTTGATAAAGTAGACATAGATCCTATGGGAAATGTATTAGGTTATATAGGACATGGAAAACATATTATTGCTATGGATGCACATATCGATACAGTTGCAATAGGTGATATAAATTTATGGGAAAATGATCCATACAAAGGGTATGAGGACAATGAAGTGATAGTTGGTAGAGGTGGATCTGATCAAGAAGGCGGAATGGCTTCCATGGTTTATGCTGGAAAAATCATTAAAGATCTTAATCTTGAAGGCGATTATACATTAATAGTTACAGGTACAGTTCAAGAGGAAGATTGTGATGGATTACCATGGCAGTATATAATAAACGAGAGCAAAATAATACCTGAATTTGTAGTAATTACGGAGCCAACTTCTTGTAATATATATAGAGGACATAGAGGACGTATGGAAATAAAAATGACAACTCATGGTATAAGTTGTCATGGATCTGCACCAGAAAGAGGAGACAATGCTATATTTAAAATGGCACCTATACTTAATGAATTAAAGGAGTTAAATGAGAGATTAATTGATAATGCTTTCCTTGGAAAAGGTACATTAACCGTATCAGAAATATTCTATTCATCACCTTCAAGATGTGCTGTGGCAGATGGATGTTCAGTTTCAATAGACAGAAGACTTACTGATAAAGAAACATGGGAATATGCCATCCAGCAGATAAAAGATCTACCTTCTGTAAAAGAAGCAAAAGCTGAAGTGGAAATGTATGATTATGAAAGACCATCATACACCGGGCTTATTTATCCTACGCAGTGTTATTTCCCAACATGGGTTTTGCCAGAGCAGCATGTTGCTTGTCAAACACTTGTAGAATCATATATTGGCCTTTTTAATAAGAAGCCATTAGTTGATAAATGGACATTTTCCACGAATGCAGTTTCAATAATGGGTAGATACAATATACCTTGTATCGGATTTGGTCCAGGACATGAAGATCAAGCACATGCACCAAATGAAAAAACATGGAAAGATGAATTAGTTAAATGTGCAGCAATGTATGCATTAATACCTAGGACTTATATGAATAAAATAATTAAAAAATAATTTTGGAGGAATATAAAATGAAACCAACTCTATTAGTTGTTGCTTTAGGTGGAAATGCACTCCAAAAAGTAGGAACGCCTGCAACATCCGCGGCGCAGTTAAAAGTAATTGATAAAACATCAGAGTATATGGCTCAGTTAAAATGCAGAGGGTATAAACTTGTAATAGTTCATGGAAATGGACCTCAAGTTGGAAGAATAGTAATGGCACTCGAATCTTCTGCAAGTGTTACTCCACCGATGCCTCTTGATGTTTGTGGTGCAATGAGCCAGAGTTATATAGGATACCATATCCAGCAATCATTAAGAAATGCATTGCTTAAAGCTAATAAGCATGTACCAGTTGTAACTATTGTAACTCAGGTAATTGTTGATAAAGATGACATAGCATTTAAAAATCCAACAAAGCCTATTGGACCTTTTTACACTAAAGAAGAAGCTGAAAGTTTTGAGAGTGAAAGAGGATATATAATGAAGGAAGACTCAGGAAGGGGGTTTAGGAGAGTTGTAGCGTCTCCTATTCCCCAAAAAATAGTTGAATTTTCAACAATAGAAAGACTGCTAGACACAACTATTTGTGTAACAGCAGGGGGTGGCGGTATTCCTGTAATACTAGAAAAAGATGGTTCACTTAAGGGGATTGAGGCAGTTATAGACAAAGATCTAGCAGCTGAAAAGCTTGCTGAGGATATAGATGCAGACATTTTATTAATACTTACAGAAGTTGAAAAGGTATCAATTAACTATAATAAGCCAAGTCAAGAAGACCTTAACTGCATTACGGTACTTGAGGCACAGAGGTATATGCAGGAGGGTCACTTTGCACCAGGTTCAATGCTTCCAAAGATAATGGCAGCTATTGCGTTTGCAAAATCAAGCCCATCACATAAGGCGATAATTACTTCACTTTATAGTGCACTTGATGCCTTGGATGGAAAGACAGGAACAGTTATAACATTAAATAAATAATAAAAGAAGTTACAATAGTATATTAAGAAGGGAGTCTTATCTTTGGGTATTTTGCTCATTGGCGGGAAGGTCGTAACTGCAGTGGATACTTATTATGCAGATGTGCGAATAGAAAGCGATAAAATTGGATCAATTGGTAGTGATTTAGGGAAAATAAATGACGAAATAATAGATGCTCATGGTTGTTATATTATCCCTGGTGGAATAGATACTCATACACATTTTGATTTGAATGTGGGAACAACAATAACAACTGATGATTTCGAAAGTGGAACAAAAGCTGCAATTGTTGGTGGAACTACTACAATAATCGATTATGCAACTCAAAGTAAGGGAGAGTCTTTAAAAGAGGCTCTTCATGCACAACATGAAAAATCTGCTGGAGTTTGTTACTGTGATTATGGTTTCCATATGGGTATCACCGATTGGAATGATGAAGTAGCACTTGAAATGGAAGAAATGATTAAAGAAGGAGTAACTTCCTTTAAGCTATATATGGCTTATAAGGGAAATCTTCAAGTGGATGATGGAGTAATATTAAAAGCGCTTAAAAAAAGCAGAGAAACCAAAACATTGATATGCTTTCATTGTGAAAATGGAGACGTAATTGATGAGCTTATAAATGAAGCAAAAATTAAGAATCATACTACGACCTACTATCATGCTAAGACTAGACCTGTCGAAGCTGAAAGAGAAGCGATAACAAGGCTTTTAAATTTTTCGCAGATTATGGATACACAAGTATATATTGTGCATTTAAGTTCAAGAGAAGGATTACTTAGTATTCTTGATGCTAAAAAAAGAGGAGTAAAAGTTTTTGTTGAAACTTGCCCTCAGTATTTACTTTTAAATGATTCATGTTATGGAGAAGAAAAGAGCGATAGTTTTGAGGGAGCAAAATTTGTGATCTCACCTCCACTTAGAAAAGATTATGATCAGGAAGCATTGTGGAAAGGTATAAGCCAGGGAGAAATAACAACTATTGGATCAGATCATTGTTCTTTTAATTATAAAGGGCAAAAGGATATTGGAATTAACGATTTTACAAAAATTCCAAATGGAGCGCCAGGTGTGGAGAATAGAATGGGGCTAATTTATACTTATGGAGTAGTAAGTGGCAAGATAAGTATAAATGAAATGGTTGCAATAACTTCAACTAATGCAGCAAAAACATTTGGAATGTTTCCACAAAAAGGAACAATTGCAGTTGGAAGTGATGCAGATATAGTAGTTTGGGATCCTAATTTTAAATCATATATTACAGCTGTTAATCAAACTCAAAAGGTAGATTACAATGCTTTTGAAGGATTTGAACAGCGGGGTAGAGTACTACATGAGTTTTTAAGAGGAAATAAATTAATTTCTAATGGGGAACTGGTTGAAAAAGAACCTTTTGGTAAATATGTTTTTAGAAAGATAAATAAGTAGGGAATACATGATTTAAGTAGTAGTTAAAGTGGGGGGCTTTTAATGCGTATTGATTATGCAGTTAAAGGAAATATTATATTTACTAAAGTATTTGGCAAATATGAGGTAATTAGGAATGGATATATAGTAGTGCAAGGCAATCTTGTAAAAGGTGTTTATAAAAAACTTAATGAAGAATTTAGTGATTTAAAAGTAATAGATTACGGGAATGCAATGATAATACCTGGATTTGTTGATATACATTTGCATGCATCGCAGTTTGCAAACCTAGGCTTGGGAGTCGATAAGGAACTTATGCCATGGCTTGAAGAGTATACTTTTCCCGAAGAAGCTAAATATGTAGATATTAGTTATGCTAAAAAAGTATACTCATCTTTAATAAAAGAATTGTGGAAATTTGGAACAACAAGGTCATGTGTTTTTGCTACAATCCATAAGGACTCAACAAAGTTATTAATGGATATGTTTGCAAAGGCTGGTCTATCAGCGTATGTAGGGAAAGTTAATATGGACAGAAATTCTCCGCAAGATTTAACGGAAAGAGCAGTGGACTCAATTCGTGATACAGAGGAAATACTTAAAGAATACTCAAGCAAATATGAGTTAGTAAAGCCTATAGTTACACCAAGATTTGTTCCAAGTTGTAGCTCTGATCTATTAAAAAATCTCGGAATTCTTGCAAAAAAATATAATGCTCCTATACAGTCACATTTGAGTGAAAATTATGATGAAATAAATTTTGTTAAAGAACTTCACCCAAATTGTAAAAACTATACGGGTGTATATAATGAAGTTGGATTACTTGGAGATGTACCTACTATAATGGCTCATTGTGTTTTGGTGGATGCAGATGAAATAGAACTTTTGGCTAGAAAAAAGGTATTTATAGCACATTGTCCTAGTTCAAATTGTAATTTAGCAAGTGGCAATGCTCCTATTAGAAGATTGCTTAAAAAAGCAGTTAAAGTAGGTCTTGGAAGTGATATTTCAGCAGGAAATTCATTAGCAATGATGGATATTATAGTAAATGCTGCGCAGGTGTCAAATATGAAATGGATTGAAAGTGGTAGAGTAGATAAGCCTTTGAATATATCAGAATTATTTTATCTTGCAACAAAAGGCGGAGGAGAATTTTTTGGAAAAGTGGGGAGTTTTGAAGAGGGATACGCATTTGATGCTCTAGTTATTGATGACAGTAGTATGCCAACTTTTAAAACATTATCAATAGAAGAAAGACTTCAAAGGTTTATTTATACTGGGGATGATAGAAATATTAAAGTAAGATATGTAGCTGGCAGAGAAATAGAAGAACCGGAATATTATTTTTAAAAATCGATGATAAATTATAATTTTGGGGGTTATTTTATGAAAATCGATATAATTAAAGAAAAATCTTCATTTTTGGAATCCTATTTTCATTTGAAGGAAAATAAATCAAATGTAAAGACAGAAATACTTGCTGGAATAACTACTTTTGTTACAATGGCGTACATTATATTTGTTAATCCTAGTATTCTAAAACTCGCTGGTATGAACTCAGCAAACGCAATGGGTGATGCAGCTACAAAGTTTAGTGTAGGTACTGATCCAATAGTATCGGCTGTTTTTGTAGCTACTTGCCTTGCAGCTGCTATTGGTACATTTATAATGGGGTTTTATGCTAACTTGCCTTTTGCTCAGGCTCCAGGGACGCTTCTTACTATAATAGGAATTACGATAACGGGTATTTTAATGGCTAGAGGGGTTAAGGGTTCAATTCTTATTGGAATAATTTCAACCACAATAATAGGTATTCCACTTGGAATAACATCCCTTGCAAATATACATGTTTTCAGTGCACCTCCATCACTTGCTCCTACATTTGCAGCATTTGATTTTAGTGGTCTCTTATCAAAAGGAGGTACTTCAGTAGGTGGTGCTATTCTTAGCGTTTTTATGGTTGTTATAACAATTTGTTTAGTTGATCTTTTTGATACTATTGGAACACTTGTTGGAACTGCTACAAAAGCAGGAATGCTTGACGAGAATGGTAAGGTGCTAAGAATGAAAAAAGCCCTTTTGTGTGATGCAGTAGCAACAACTGCAGGTGCTTTTTTAGGAACAAGTACAGTTTCAACATATGTTGAATCTACAGCTGGCGTTTCAGAAGGAGGAAGAACTGGCCTTACTTCAGTAACAGTAGGTGTATTGTTTATTCTATCACTATTTTTCTCAGGCCTTGTTGGATTGGTTCCTGGACAGGCAACAGCACCAGCACTTGTAATAGTAGGTGTTTTAATGATGTCTACCATTAAAAATATAAATTTTGATGATTTTACAGAAGCACTTCCAGCATTTTTTACTATAGCACTAATGCCTTTTACTTATAGTATAGCTAATGGAAGTGCAGCTGCTATGATTTTCTATCCAATAATGAAAATAGCCACAGGTAGGCAAAAGGAACTGAGTCCAATTGTATATATACTTGCTGTATTGTTCCTTCTAAGATATATTTTACTTCCTTTTGTGTAAAATTATAAAATCGTGACTTAACGGGGGAATAAAAGTTGTAATTAAAATTGGAAAATTATATAATAATATTGAAACATTTGAAGCAAAAAAAATATAAGTTTATTTACTATTTAAAATGTTACAAGAGAGAGAGAGGATATTATTTTATGTCTAATGATGTTAAACAAAAGATACTTGATGCTGCAATGGAAATAGTGTCGAAAGAGAAGATTAGTGGTACTCGTATGCGTATGATTGCTCAGGAGGCTAATATGAGTCAATCGAATTTACATTATCATTTCACATCAAAAAATGATATATTGATTTCTCTTTTAGATAAGATGCAAGAAGAATTCTCTAATGATCGTAAAAATTACATTAGTTTGGAAAATAAAACTGTAAACCAAAATATCAGAGGCTTTTTTGATCAGAAAAAAAATGATATTCTTAACAAGAAAAAATTTGATTATACACAAATTGATTATTGGGTTCAAGGAACAGTGAATGAAGAAATAAGATTAAAGTTTCAAAATACGTTTGAAATTTGGCGTGAGAGTATTCGAGAGGTTTTAAGTAAAGGTGATCAGATAGAAGACACAGATCAAAAGTATTTGGACATGTTGCCATATTTAACTGTGTCCTTAATGTTAGGAGCTTCTTTACAATATCTTATTGATGAGGGCAAATTTGATCTAGACGAATATTTTAATTTAGCAGAAAAAATGATCTTTGGTAAAATTATAAGAAAGTGATTTTATAATAAAATATATTGTATAGGAGAGGTTGGTATGAGAGATATAGAATCAATAAAATACATTACTAATGAAGATGCGAGAAAAGTAGATAATAAGAAAGCATCTGTAGAATTTATTGATAAGAAAGAAGTTAAAAAGGTTAGGAGTTTCCATAAAAGCTTTTTAGAATATAAAGTAACACCACTTCATAGCTTAAAGGAATTGTCTAAAGAGTTAGGAGTCAGTAATATATGGGTGAAAGACGAATCTTATAGATTTGGACTAAATGCTTTTAAAGTACTGGGGGGTTCATATGCTGTTGGTAAATACCTAGCAGACAAATTAAATATGGATATTTCTGAGCTTTCTTTTGAAAAACTTAGATCTAAAGAAATCAAAGAAAAACTGGGAGATATTACTTTTGTTACAGCAACTGATGGTAATCATGGTAGAGGAATTGCTTGGGCAGCAAAGATGTTAGGACAAAAAGCAGTAGTGTTTATGCCAAAAGGGTCATCAGAGGTAAGATTAAATAATATAAGAAAAGAAGGAGCAGAAGCTTCTATAACAGATTTAAATTATGATGATGCGGTAAGACTCGCCAATAAATATGCGCATGAGCATAATGGAGTAATGGTGCAAGACAGTGCATGGGAAGGTTATACGGATATTCCAACTTGGATTATGCAAGGATATGCAACACTTATAGATGAAGCTATAGAGCAGATAAAAGAGGAAGGAGATATTCCTACCCATGTATTTCTTCAAGCAGGTGTAGGTTCTTTTGCTGGAAGTATACAAGGATATTTAGCAGCTGAATTTGGCTCAGATAGACCAATAACTACTATAGTTGAACCAAACGAGGCAGCATGTATATTTAACTCCGTTAAAGAAAAAGATGGAGAAGCTCATGCAGTGACAGGATATATGCCAACCATAATGGCTGGACTTGCTTGTGGAGAGCCTAATATTGTTAGCTGGGGAATATTAAGAGATTATGCTGATATGTATATATCTTGTCCTGATTATGCAACAGCAAGAGGAATGAGAATACTTGGGAATCCATTAAAGGGTGATCCTAAGGTTATTTCAGGAGAATCTGGTGCAGTTTGTTTGGGAATGGTAAGCTTGATTTTAGGTGATAGTAATTTAAAAGAAATAGCTAAGAAATTAAATATAAATAAAGATTCAAAAATACTTGTTATAAGTACAGAGGGAGATACTGATCCAATTAGTTATAAGAAAATAGTTTGGGATGGAGCATATGCAAGTATATAACTATAAATATATGTAAAAAATATTAACACTTATTTTTGAAAATATGATACTATTTAGTATGTTAGTATATTTTTACCATCAGAGAAATCTGATGGATTTTAACTTTGAATAATAAAAATTTTTATGGCTTTGCAAGAGTATGCCATAGAAAATGATAGTGTTAACTAACCTATGAAAAAACTAGATTGAAAATTTTAAGATTTAAATTGTACTTTGAAAAGTGAAAATATATCTAAAAGGAATGAAACATTAGTTTTGTTATCA
>NZ_JAHLDV010000031.1 GCF_018861865.1 Clostridium frigoris | reverse complement strand
AAGTAATTACAAAGTAACAATATCTATAAACTATATTAACAGTTTTTCATAATTAAATAATTCAATTATTTTGCTTAAAGAAAGAGAATACACAAAATAATTTACACCCTCGATTGTCAAGCAAAATTGACCCCTATTTACGTTGAATATTGACCCCCTCCCATTTAAATTATAACCAGGTCAAAATCGTCTCGTTTTAAATTCTTTGTATTAATTACTAATTTTCTTGTTTCTTGCTCAAGTGATACATATTTACTTAATATTATTATTCTATCTTTAATAAGATCCTTAACAAGTTCATCATAGCTTGAATTGGAACCAGGCCCCGAAAGGGGCACAACTTCTCTAATTATAGTATCTTTGGTCTTATGACTATTAAGTTCATCTATGCTCATAAATTCAGCAGTTATTATATCTTCTTGCTTCTTATGCTTATACATTCTCAATGATAAATCAAAACAATAGTCAGTATATCTATCCATTCTTCGCTTGATTTGTACAAAACTAAGATTATACTTTTCTTTTGCGAGTAATTGGGACTCACTCTTGCCTTTTTCATTGAATACATTAACAAACTCATCAAAATCTATATCTATTGTATTTTTCAATGATTACGCCTCCTTAAAATGCCTATTTACTCTATGGCTATCGCCTGTTATACTTATAACGTGAGAATGATGAAGAAGCCTATCAAGCACCGCTGTAGCTGCTAATTCACTAGTAAATATCTCATCCCACTTATTAAAAGGTAAGTTTGTTGTTATTATAAGAGAGCTTTTTTCGTATCTTTGCCGGATTAACTGAAAAAATATGCTCTCTTTTTCTTTATCCATTTTAAGATAATTCATGTCATCAATTATCAATAAATCTATTTTAGCTAATTTAATAAATTTCTGTTTTAAAGCGCCTAAACTTATTGCATCATATAGCTCGTCCATTAAATCAATTGCATTTACGAAAAGTACTGATTTACCTTTCTCACATGCTTTCATACCTATCGAAGTAGAAAGATGGCTCTTCCCTAATCCTGGTGGCCCAATAAATACTATGTTCTCTTTTTTATCCATAAAGCTTAAAGTGAGTAAATCAATAACCTCTGTTTTATTTATATTAGTAGGAAAATTAAAATCAAATTCTTCAATAGTTTTTTGACTATCAAAATGGGCATTTTTAATGTTTCTTATTCTTAAACGGTCCATTTTACCTTGCTCTTCAACTTTTAAAATCTTGTACAAAAACTCTCTATGACCTATATTATTTTCAACTGCAACTTTAACTTCATCATCATATCTGTCACGTATATCAGGAAGTCGAAACTGTTTAAGCAAGCGCTGTATCTCAGAGTTAATTTCACTTGTTTCACTTCTCACTTTAAATTTGATCTCCTTTCCCATAGTAAGAAAGGTTCCTTACTAACTCTTTTTCGTTATTTAAGGTATACTTGCTTTTAGTTGCTTTAACTAAGGCTAATCCTGTTTTTTCATGTTCAATAATTAGCTCTAAATATTTTTCTTTAATTAATGACTTCATATCATCTATTTTTAAAATACGGTTATCTATACAATGCTTAAGAATTATATCTAGATCAGTAACATCGTATAAATCTTTTAACTTTAAAAATTCTCTTGCGTGAAAATGCGGTTGTTTTGTTACTCTAGAAGCCAGTATATAAAATTCATTTCCATATAGAAATGTTTTTTCAAAAACCCTCCGAATCTCTGGAATCGAGTGCGGAACTTTTACTGCAATATCTTTGTAATCATCTTTATCTTCAATTGTTTTATTTTTGCCTTCAAGTACATTCCACTTCTTTATTAGACCGAAATCAAAATCATATATTTCAAGAATATAGCCATATACTATCCTTATTTTTACTTTTCTATCCACATATTTTACTGGAACACTGTATCTATTAACGCCTACATTTACATAGGAATCCGTACTAACAGTTCTTGTTTCCAATTCTGTATCAATAACTAGCTTCTTGCTTAATCTAGTCAAACTATTCTTTTCTTCTTCAAACATTTCATCTGGTATTCTTTTAGTTGTACCATGAATCTTTTTATTCCAAGACCTCATAAAATTTTTAATTTCTACATTAAGTGCATCAACACTCTTAAAGCTACTTCCTTTAATGAATTGCTCTTCAATATACTGATATGGCTTTTCTATCTTGCCTTTTGTCCTAGGCCTCATTGGGAGGCATGCATTTGGTTCGGTTTTAAGATATGTAAATAGTTTTAATGCACTGTCATTATAATCTACTTCTTCACCTTTTTTATGTTTTATAACTAGGGCCTTTGGATTATCAATAACAATCTCTTTTGTAACTCCACCAAGCTCTATAAATAAGTCTTGTATAGCTTCGTAAATGGCTACGCCATTAGCTGATAATGAACAAATAGCTGCTTTTTTCCTTGAATAGGATAATATCATAGTAAAGCAATATACTGTTGTTTTTTTACCAGCTATAAGCATTACATATTCTCCCCAATCAAATTGTGCCTGATCCCCGGCAGGGGTTTCAAATCTAACAGTAGCTCGTCTACTTATTAGAGTCTTTTCTTCATTTAAGGTATCAAGATATCTATATATCGGATTTATGGTTCCAGTATATTTTAATTTGCACAATTCATTATAGATTCTCGTACCATTGAAATTATAATCTTTATCTAGATACCATTTACGAATGATATCTTTGTGTTCATCAATTATAGTAGGGCTAATCGCCCTTAAATATTTGGGCTCCACATCCTTCTTTATTAAACTCTTAACAGTATTTTTTGACATATTAAGTTCACGTGCTATTTGTTTTATTGGTACCCCTTTGTTATACATATTTTTAATCGTATGCCAATCCCTCAAGTCTTTCACCTACACTCTGATTCCTCCTTATGAGTTAATTAATCTACTCACTCATAAGAATAATATTTTAAGGTGCTGGGGTCAACATTCAATGTAAAAGGGGGGTCAATATTCATTGTATATCAACAAGTATCACTTACCTATATAAAAGAGGTAAGTGATACTTTCAATTAATCCTCTAAACATTCTTATTCCAATACTTCTCAGCCTCAACTTTAAATTTTTTAGATAAAATATGATCATTATTCTTATAGTTAGAAATTAACAGAGACAAAATCAAGCAAGAAAAGATAAATCTATTAAAGGTTTGTAAACAGAAGGGGTGACATAGATGACTAAGAAAAGATGTCCTGCTTGTGGTTCAACGGATACGGTGAAGATACTATATGGTATGCCAACGAGTGAAGCATTTGAATCAGCGAAACGAGGAGATTTAGTATTAGGTGGTTGTTGTCTTACAATAACAAATCCGTCTAGACATTGCAAAATCTGCGAACAGAATTTTGGTTACAATGAACCATATCCTTTATCTGAGATGACCTTGTTTAAATTTTCCGTGGGTGGATATTTTGGTACATCTCAATTTATATTGATTGATGGAAAGAGAAAAAATAAGCTAATCAGGTATGCAGAAACTTCAGGTGGAATGTTTGTAGATTTAAAACATCCAAAGAGTGATGTTAATCTTAATCCAGATATCTTATTAAAAGAAATACCTCTGTCATCAGAACAATGGTTTGATTTTATAAAAGCACTAACTACTTTAGAAATAAGCTGTTGGAAAGATAAATATTATGATAATGATATATGTGACGGAACACAGTGGAATCTTAAAATAAGTTTTTCTGATAGTAATAAAATTAGTAAGTGTGGTAGTAATGAATATCCACCATACTGGAACAAATTTAAAAAAATTATGGGGAAATTCATAGGTGAGAGTATATGTTAGGTTTATAACAAATTTAAATGATACATATATGAAAGGGGAGAAAGAATGATAAACAATATATTAAATAGTGTAATGGGTTCATGTGTTGCTGATGCAATAGGTGTGCCAGTTGAATTTGAAAACAGAGAAACGCTTATACAAAATCGCGTAATTGATATGCGCTCATTTGGCACCTATAACCAGAAAGCTGGGACATGGTCTGATGATACGAGTATGACGTTATGTCTAATAGATAGCCTTTCTAAGGGGCTTAATTATAACGATATAATGAATAACTTTAGTAAGTGGATTAATGCAGGTGATTATACTCCATATGGAGAGGTATTTGATGTTGGAAATGCAACAAGAAAAGCATTGACTAGGTATGCAAATGGAATATCGCCATTAGAGTGTGGGGGCCTAGCTGATAGTGATAACGGTAATGGATCTCTTATGAGAATTTTGCCTATTGTATTTTATCTTCAATCTATTTATGGAAAAGATATAACTGAAAATGATGAAGCGATGAACATAATTCACAATGTTTCATCACTTACTCATGCACATAAACGTAGCTTAATTGCCTGTGGAATATACATATCTGTTGCTAGCAGAATAACAGAAGATATAGATCTTGTGGCAGCAATTGAAAAGGGTATTCATAGTGCACTAGATTATTACAAAAGACATGATGAGTTTGCTGATGAACTGCCTTGTTATAAAAGACTGAGCAATATGAATTTTTCTAAAACACCTGTCAAAGATATTAAAAGTAGTGGGTATGTGGTTGATACGCTTGAGGCTGCAATTTGGTGCTTACTTAATTCTAAAAACTACAAGGACTGCGTTTTATTAGCTGTTAATCTTGGTGAGGATACAGATACTGTTGCAGCGGTTGCAGGCGGCCTTGCTGGGCTATATTATGGTTATGATAGTATTCCAAAAGAATGGCTTGCTGTTATAGGGAAACGTGATTATGTTGAAAATCTTGCCAATCAACTTAACGTAGCTGTCTCAAAAATGTGATTTACCGATAGATAATTTATGGGAGTGAAAAGAATACTCATGACTTTTGTAAAAATATGAATTTAGTTTTAATAAGTAATTTACAATTTACACCTATAAGAACTATAAGAGTTTATAATAAATTCTTATAGTTTTTTAAATGTTCTAAAAAGCAACTAAATTATACTATTAAAACAATATATGAATTAGTTGTATACTTTTTAGCCCTATAATCGTTTTAGTAATAGAGGGACTTCTGAAATGGTTATTTCAACATATATTTTGCTTTAGGTTAGGGGGATAAAATGAAAAATGATTTAATAAGCAAAATATTTATGGATAAGATGAATATTATACATTGTTATTTAATAAAGTTAGGTTGCAATCAGGAGGATGCAGAGGATATAACACAAGATACTTTTTATAAAGCATTAAAATATATTGATGGAATAGATGTTTCTCAAATATCATCATGGCTTTTTAGAGTTGCAATTAATAGATATTATGATCTGTGTAGAACAAAAAAATTTATTGATTCTAAAATATAATATGGACTTATCCTATAAAGAAATATCTAACGTCTTAGATATAAATGAAAGTACAGTGAAAACATATTTATTTAGAGCAAGAGAGCAATTTAAAAATAAGTGGGGTGTTATGTATAATGAATGATGAAGAAAAATTAGAAGAATTGTTTGAAGATAAAGGTCCGTCTAATTTTGATAAGGTTATAAAAAAGGCAAAACTTTTCTCTATCATAAGAGGTGTTATAACTAGTATATTAGTATTCACAGTAGCAAGTTTTGTTGGTTTAATCTTTAATGCTACAACTTTAAACGAATTGGGAAATACTAAGAAAATCGAGCTAGAAAATTATTACAGAATAGCCCACCCTAATTCATATATTGGAAGTAACCAAATGGATGATGGACTTTTGACTGGTGAATTTGATTATGTTACTTATAGATTTTTAGGGAACAAAGCTATTGTTGATGGTAACAACAAAGAATCTTATAGCTATGTTCCGTTAATAAATGGCCTTTATGGTGATATTAGTGGATTGTTATATGAGGCTAGTGGAGATGAACAATCTAAAAGATATAACAATGTCGGCAAAAATCTAATGCAATTTTACCATCCTAATGTAAAATATACTAAATATAGAGACGATCTAGCAATACTTAATAAAATTGGAGAAGATAAAGTTATGGAAATCTCGTTATCATTTGATAAACCTTATATTATTTCTCAGGTGAAGGATATGATACCACAAAACGTAACACTGAATTGGTATTGGGTGGATACGTATACGAAAAGTGAAGTCACTGAATTGGGTTCTCATATTGAAAAAATAGCAAATGAAGAGGAGATACCAGTAAATAAAAGAGAAAAACAAATAAGCCCTAGTATTATACTATATGAGAATGAGGTATATGGTATTAAAGCAATAGATGAAGCAGATAAAAATAAAGAAACACCTGAGAAAGACTTTATTGATACAATTTCCTCTGGAAAAACAAATAAAGGAACCTATCAAGAAGTATATAAAACTCTGTTTAGTAAGTTAAGCACGGATAAAGTAAAAATTACGAAAGATAATATAAAAATTTTAGGAGTTGTCGTTACTGGTGATAAAGATTCTTTAACACTTCTTAAAAATAAATCTTTTATTAAGGCTTCTAGCCTTGGAGCAGTGGTTGATAAATACTAATTATCAATATCAACTGCTTATATAATTTATAAATGAGAGGAGTAAAAAAATGAAAACATTTTTAAAATTTGATTTTAAAAGAGCTTTTTTTTATAAAAAAAGTTTAATAGCAAGTCTAATAGTTTTAGTATTGCTATTAATACCTTATTTCAGTGAAATTAAATTCCCACATCCTGGAGTGGATGGCATTAATTATTTTATAAGAATTGGTGGTTTTAGTTATCTTCCTTTTATCGCCCCATTACTTGCTAGTATTCCATTTTCTAATTCTTATATTATAGATAAGGAAAAGGATGTTTTTAACAAACTTTTTACAATAGTAAAGCCAAAAGTGTATTTCACTAGTCGTTTGATAGTAAATGCCTTAGTTAGTGGGTTTGTATTTTTAATAACTAATACTATATTACTTATATTTTTAATCAGTGCTTATGGCATTAACAATATTCATACAGATGTTGTGGGGGCATTTAGTCCTATTTATAATAAGTCTAAAATTGCTTATATTATTATTTCACTCTTTATAACCTTTATTAGTGCAGCTTCATTTTCAACATTTATTTTAGGAATATCAACGTTAACAAAAAGTAAATTTTTGATACTGTTATTACCTTTGTTTTATGTGGTAGTTACAGGGGTTATATTACCAAGCACTGGGTTAGTTGAGCAGTTAAATGTTATGTCATTATTTCAAATTGATATATACAGTAAAATAACAGGTATAGGGATTATATTGTATGATTTAATATTATTTTCAATAGGTAGTTTCTTATTTTATTGTTTTGGGTATAAAAAGATGAATAAGGTTACATAAGAAATATTTATTTTTTAGTTCCTTATTTAAATTGACAAAAAATATTTTGTTAAATTACTTGACAATATATTTTTTGTCAAGTATAATTGTAAATATAAGGAATGCAGGAGGTGCTAATTATGAAAATTACAACTGGTCAAGCTGCACGAGGTGAAAACTTTTTCAAGAGACCTATTCTAATAAACAAATTATGGAGAAAAATTGATTCAGATAGTAGCATTATAATTTCAGCTCCAAGAAGAGTAGGAAAGACATCTTTAATGAGATATGTAGAAGATAACCCAAGGGAGAAGTACTATGTAGTTTATGTAATTACAGAGTCAGTATATAACGAGAATAAGTATTATAAGGAAATTGTAAAGGCTATTTTAAATTGTGATTCAATAAGAAAAAGAGATAAAGTAATTAATTCTATAAAGGATATAGCTAAAAATGTTTTCAAAAGCATAGATGAGGTTGGTATAGATTCCGTTAAGTTTAGCAAAAATATTGAATATAATTATTATGACAAATTTATAGAAATCATGAGAACTATTGATTTAGAAGGGCACAAATTAATTATAATGATAGATGAATTTGCTCAAACAATAGAAAACATTCAACAAAAGGAAGGCACCTCATATGCAGTTCATCTCCTCCAGAGTAATAGAGTTTTAAGACAAAATAGTGATATAAATAATAAATTTCAATTTATATATACAGGTTCCATAAGCCTCGAGGGTATTGCAAGACGAATGGATTCTTCAAAGTTTATAAATGACCTAGACATAGTAAAAGTCACTCCACTAAGTGAATCAGAAGGTAAAAATCTTATAAATGAGCTACTTAAAGGACTAGATTTTACTATGGACGAGGGTACTATAAATCATATGCTTAATGAGATTAAGTGGTTAATTCCTTTTTATATTCAACTTGCTATGGATAAAATTCAGGATATTTATGATGAAGATAATTTATGCGTCATACATAATAAATCAGTAGATGTTGCAATTAAACGCATGATAGAAGAAAACAATAAATTTAGTAGTTGGCATGAGAGACTTGTGGTGTACAAAAATAATGATTATAAATTCATTATAGAAACATTAGATCTAATATCCACATCAGAGGCTAAGAAGATAACTTATAATGAAATACACAATTTAGCTGTGAAATATAATCTTTGCGAAACATATAAAGATCTCTTAAATACTCTTATAGATGATGGATATATAAATAATGATGATGAGAGGAAATTTTATACATTTACTTCTCCAATATTAAGAATGTGGTGGTGTAAAAAGTATGCAAACTAGTAGTGTAAGTTTTTATAACCCCAATAATTTAACAGAGAAAGAGCTAGTTGATAGCTTTGTAATAAGGAAAAAAGAATTTCAAAAAATTATAAATGATATAAAAAGTTCAGATATGATATATCCAGAGCAGCATTATATGATAGAGGCTCAAAAGGGGTATGGTAAAACAACCTTACTTAAAAGGTTATACTTTGAAATAAAAGGGGATACACAGTTAAAAGAAAGACTTATTCCTGTTATATTACCAGAGGAACAATATAATATACGTAGATTATTTAAGCTTTGGGAGGTAGTAGCACAAGATCTTGAACTAGAAAGTAATGAATTTATAGGCCTTTATGATCAAATGTATAAACATAGCAAGGAAGATGACTACGAAGATATCTGTTTTAAAATAATAGAACAAAGACTTAAGGAAAAAAATAAAAAATTAATACTTCTAATAGATAATACTGAATATATCTTGAAAAAGTTTAAACTTATTGAGCAACAAAAACTTAGAGAAATCTTATTAACCTCTGCTGAGATTCGTTTTATAGGAGCATCCTCAGATGTTTTAGAATTTACTTTTGATTATGATAAACCTTTTTATGACTTCTTTAAAATAATAAAGTTGAAAGGCTTAACTACCGAGGAAACTAATAAATTTCTTGAGAAATTAGGAGAAAGTTTTAATAAGAAAGATATGAACGAGCTAATCAAAAGCAATAAAGGAAAAATAGAAGCATTTAGAAGATTAACTGGTGGTGTGCCTAGAATAATGTCATTACTTTTCAATAGTGTACGTTGCAATATGGGACTCGTCTTTAAAGACATAGATACATTATCCGATAGACTAACACCTATTTATAAACAAGTTATGGATAATTTATCTCCAGTGCAACAAGAAATTGTTGATATTATAGCGTTAAACTTTGATTGTATAACTACAAAAGAAATTGCAGGTATAATAAGAATGCAAAGCAAAGAAGTGTCCGCTCAGCTAAATCAATTAGAAAAGAATGGTGTAATAAATAAAATACCTGTAAATAAGAAAAATTATATGTATCAAATTAAGGACCGATTCTTTAACGTCTGGTATCTCATAAGATTTGGAGGCGAAAAAGAAAAACAGCAGGTGTTATGGCTTGTGGATTTTTTAGGAACCTGGTGTAGTAGGGAAACTTTAATTAATAAAACTGAAAGCAAGGATTTTAGCACTGTCTATGAATTATCGAAAACCTTACTTCTTAAGGATAAAATAGAAGAATCCATGCAAAAGGCTCGTTTATTTTTACAAGTGGCCAATGATACAGATAAATATAATAAGTTTATTAATGAGTATTTTATATTATTAATGGCTAAAAAACAGTATAACTCATTATTAAATATATTTAATGAAAAAGAATTAATGCTAAATGATAAATTTAAGCCTACTTATTATGCTTTAATGTACTTTATAAAAAATCAAAATGAAAAATTTGAAATTGAGTATAAAAAAGTGGGGGAGGAGTTAATGGAAACAGTTAGAGAAATTATTGAAGAAGTTAAGAATAATGAAAAATAAAAACTAAAGAAGGAGAGTAAGTATGGAAAAGAAAATTGCTTTGGTAGTTGGAGCTACAGGACTTGTTGGAGGAAATTTAGTTAATGTTTTATTAGAAGCTCCTGAGTATGAAAAGGTGATAGTTTGGGTTAGAAAATCTACAGGAATAAATAATAAAAAGCTTGAAGAGAAAATAATTAATTTTGAATTGCTAGATACCTATAAGCTTGAAGATAGGGTTAATCATATATTTTGCTGCCTTGGAACAACGATAAAAAAAGCTAAGAGTAAAGAAGCTTTTAAAAGAGTTGATTTGGAATATATAGTTTCTTTAGTTAAGAAAGCAAAGGAAAATGATGTATCCCAATTTCTTGTAATTTCAGCAATGGGAGCTAATATAAAGTCTGCTGTTTTCTATAAGAAAGTTAAAGGTCAAATGGAAACTGACATTAGCAATTTATGGTTAAGAGGCCTTAAAATTTTTAGGCCTTCTTTACTGTTAGGAGATAGATCAGAATTTAGAGTTGGTGAAAAAGCAGCAGAAGTTATTTCAAAATGCATTCCCTTTATATTTAACGGCACTTTTAAAAAATATAAACCTGTATACGGAAATACTGTGGCAAAAGCTATGTATAAAGTTGCAGTAGAAGAAAAAGCAGGAATAGAAGCCTTTGATTCTGAGGTAATTCAAATAAAGGGCACAATATGAATAAAATAGAGTAGATGTATGTTATTATTAATAAGGTAAATTAAAATACATAATACAAAGGGGACATGGATCATGTTAGATATTACAAAAGAATACCTTCAAAAGAAGTATAAAATAAATTTAAAAACGATAGGACTCTATGATATAGCAATAAAAGATGTGCAAGGAGAATTTGAAAAGCTTGATGAAGTACGTGAGTTTAACCAACTTAAGGTTTTGACTGCACTTCAAGATGAGAGAATTAGTGAATCTCATTTTACAAATTCTTCTGGATACGGTTATGGAGATATAGGACGAGATTCATTAGATAAAGTATATGCAAGAATTTTTAATTGTGAAAGTGCATTAGTTAGGCCACATTTTGTTAATGGGACACATGCAATTGGGGCAGCATTGTTTGGTAATTTAAGACCTAATGATACCATGCTTTCTGTATGTGGAACTCCTTATGATACATTACATAACATAATTGGCATAACTAATAAGAAAGATATAGGATCATTAAAAGATTTTGGTGTTAAATATAAACAATTAGAATTAAATAATTCTAAGGTTGATATAGAGCTAATGAAAAAAACAATGATTGAAGATAAATCAATAAAGCTCGTTCATATTCAAAGATCTACTGGATATGGATGGAGAAAAGCTTTATTAATTTGTGAAATAGAAGAAATTATAAAAGCAGCAAAAGCTATAAATCCAAATGTAATTTGTTTTGTAGATAATTGTTATGGAGAATTTATTGAAACTACAGAACCTACAGATGTTGGTGCAGATTTAGTTGCGGGTTCTTTAATAAAAAATATTGGTGGTGGAATTGCACCAACAGGTGGATACATTGCAGGTAAAGAAGAATATGTTGTGCAAGCTTCATATAGACTAACAATTCCAGGCATAGGTGGAGAATGTGGTTCAACATTTGGAGTAATGCGTTCTTTATTTCAAGGATTGTTTCTAGCCCCACACGTAACTATGGAGGCATTGAAGGGTGCTATTTTCTGTGCAAGAATTATGGAACTTGCGGGGTTTGAAGTTCTTCCTAAATATACTGATAGAAGAAGTGATATAATTCAGGCTATTAAATTTGGGAATAAGGAAATGTTAGTTAATTTCATAAAAGGAATACAAGCAGGTTCTCCAATTGATTCATTTGCCCAGTGTGAACCATGGGATATGCCAGGATACGAAGATAAAGTTATAATGGCAGCAGGTGCCTTTATTCAAGGGTCATCTATAGAATTATCTGCAGATGCTCCAATAAGAGAACCTTATATAGCATATTTACAGGGCGGATTAACATTTGATCATGCTAAAATTGGAATATTAATAGCTCTTTCAAAAGTTATATAACTTAAATGTAAATATTTATGTATGTTATATTTACTCCTATCAACATAGTAGAAAAGCAAAAGAGACTACAATGATTTAATCATTATAGTCTCTTTTGCTTATTTTAAAGGGATAGTTAATACTTTCTGTAAATGCCTACAAGTATACCTAAAATTGAACAATCATCTAATATGATAGGGGACATAGTAGAATTTTCAGGTTGAAGCCTTATATGTCCTTTTTCTTTAAAAAATCTTTTAATAGTTGCTTCATTATCAATAAGAGCTACAACTATATCTCCATTTTTAGCTGCATTAACTTTCTCAATTATAGCAAGATCACCATCTAATATTCCGGCTTCAATCATACTACTACCAGAAACTTTAAGCATAAATAGTTCATTATTAGTTTTGGTAAAATTTAATGGTATAGTAAATGTATCTTCAACATTCTCAACCGCAAGGATTGGGACACCAGCAGTAATTTTACCTATAATAGGAATATCTATAAGTTCTTTTCTTATAACAGAATCCTTTAATAGTTCTATAGCACGAGGTTTAGCAGGGTCTCTACGTATATATCCTTTTTTCTCTAATCTTTCTAAATGACCATGAACAGTTGAGGTGGATTTCAATCCTACAGCTACACATATTTCTCTTACTGAGGGTGGATATCCTTTTAATTGAACTTGATCTTTTATAAAGTTATATATTTCACTCTGTTTATCTTTTTTTGGAGTTAACATGTAAACACCTCACATTCATGCTGAAATTATACCATATAAATATAAAAACATCAAACAAATGTTCTGTTTTAGGGCATAAGTGTAAAAAACGACTATATAAAATGCATAATAGATAATCAAATTGTATAAGTATTTGATTAATGATACCTTATTTGTTATAATAGTCTATTATGATAGTATTTGAAATAAATGTAGTGGGGTGTTGTATGTCTAAAAACTGTATATTTAATAATAAGAAAATTTGTAATGACTGTGGTGATTGTGAAGTCTGCGAATTAAATTCAAATAAGAAATGTGATAACTGTGGAAAATGTTTAGAACTTGAAGGTTTTGATGTTAAGGCTATAAAAATTGACGAAGTCTTTGAGAATGCGGGAACTGGAAAGTTAGATGATGATATTTATAACGTGGATAAAATTGATGAACCAGCACTCGAGGAAGGGACAATAGATAATAAGGTTGAAGAAACATCGAAAGATGAGGAAGCGTCAAAAATTAAAGCTTATGAAGCATTTTTAGCTGAGGAAAAGCAAGAAAAGCTGAATAAAGATAAATACATACCTGAAAACAATGAGGTTTGGGAATTTATAGATGACATAGATGGAGCAAAAGAGTTACTTGAGGATGAAGAAGATAATTCAGAATTTCTTAAGGAAGAATTTCCAGGGCTTATAAGACTAAAGAAGGTATAAGCAGAAAGTGCAAATTATATAGAGTAAAAGGGTAAAGGAGTATATAATATCACATCTGTGATATTATATACTCCTTTTTATTGCTATTGCTCATCAGAGAGAGGATTCGACTTAACAGCATTTCTTAGTTTTTCATTGTCCGCATGAGTATATATTTGAGTAGTAGAAATATTTTCATGACCTAATATGTCTTGCAAACTACGAATATCTACATTCCCATATTTATACATAAGGGTAGCTGAAGTATGTCTTAATTTATGAGGAGTATATTTATTTTTATTGAGCCCAGCATCCCCAATATGTTTTTTTACAATTCTTTCTACAGTTCTTTTGTTAATTCTTCCAAATTTTCCACTTATAAAGAGGGCATCTTTATCCTCAACATGAATTTTATCTATTTTCATATTCCTAATAGGTAAATATTTATAGATTGCTCTAAGTGATGCTTTATTCAAATAAATTGTTCGCTCTTTATTTCCTTTCCCAATTACAGATAATGTATCTTCTTTCATATCAGATAAATTTATACTGCAAAGTTCTGACAGTCTGAGACCGCAGTTTAAAAATAATGTAATAATAGTATGGTCGCGAATAGAATGTTTATCTCGAGAGATTGTAGCCTCAAGTAGGTCTTTACTTTCATCTAAGGTTAAAAAAACGGGACTTCTTTTGCCAAGTTTGGGGGATTCTAAATCTATTGTTGGGTCTACAGTTAGTACTTTAGCCTTAGTTGTTAAATACTTGAATAGGGACTTTATGGATGCAATTTTTCTAGCCTTAGCATAATTGCCATTAGCTCTATATTTACCAAGATAGGAGATAAAGGCGTATAAATCTTGGAGCGTAAGAGTTTTTAATTCATCTAAGGTTAAATCGCTAATTATAATGTCTTCGAGCTTTAAGTTCTTATCTGAAGAGACTAAACCCTTATACATTTTTAGAAACTTTAATAGTAGTGACAAATCGGCAGTATAAGCAACAATCGTATTAATAGAACAGCCTTTAATAGTAGCTAAATAATTAAAATAATCATTTAGAAACGGTGGGAGTTCATTGTTATAAATACCATTAATATCAGATTTCATAATAACCTCCAAAATACATAATAATGTCGTGAAACTTACATTTCACGACATTATTATACTACAAAAGAGGGGGTAAAATCATACTTATTTTGAAATATAATAGAATTTTTTAATTTTTATAAAATTAAAAAGCTATCAGTTTTTTTTACTGATAGCCTTTTGCAGTTTAATTTATATAATATTTGATATTATACGTTGATAGCTGTTTCAACGCCAATTGCATCTTTATTAGCTGTGAGTATTGGATTTACATATTCCGCTATAAAATCTACTACTTGACTTGGTGCTCTTCCAACAAATTTAATTGGATCAATTACAGCTATAATCTCTTCTTTTGACATCTTAAAGATTGGATCATTTATGATTCTTTCTATAAGATCATTGTTTAGCCCTTCTTCTTTGACACGTTTTGCTGCAGCCATAGAATGAACTCTAAGGTGTTCATGAAGATCTTGTCTGTCTCCGCCCTTTTTAACTGCTTCCATAAGGATATTTTCTGTAGCCATAAATGGTAGCTCATGATTCACATGAGAAGTAATTACCTTTTCATACACAACCATGTTCCCTGCTATATTCATATATAAATTTAATACTCCATCAAGTGCGAGGAACGCTTCAGCTACAGATATTCTCTTATTAGCTGAATCATCTAGTGTTCTCTCAAACCATTGTGTTGCTGCTGTTATAGCAGGATTTAATGAATCTACTATAATATACCTAGATAAAGAACTAATTCGTTCAGAACGCATAGGATTTCTTTTGTATGCCATTGCAGAAGATCCGATTTGTTTTTTCTCAAATGGTTCCTCTAACTCTTTCATACTTTGAAGTATTCTTAAATCATTACTAAATTTATAAGCACTTTGAGCTATTTCTGAAAGTGTGTTTAAAATTATAGAATCTACTTTTCTAGAATAAGTTTGACCAGTAACTGGATATGTATCAACAAATCCCATTTTATTTGCTACATATTTATCTAAGTCTTTAACCTTCTTCTCATCGTTTTCGAATAAGTTCATAAAGCTAGCTTGAGTTCCAGTAGTTCCCTTTACTCCAAGTAACTTAATATTATTAATTACGAAGTCCAAATTTTCTAGATCCATTACTAAATCTTGAATCCAAAGTGTAGCTCTTTTACCTACAGTAGTTAATTGTGCTGGTTGTAAATGCGTGTAACCTAAAGTAGGAATATCTTTATATTTTAATGCAAATGTTGAAGATTTACTAATTACATTAACTAATTTTTTCTTAATTAATAATAAAGCCTTTTTCATGATGATAAGGTCTGTGTTATCACCTACATAACAGCTAGTAGCTCCTAAATGGATTATTCCCTTTGCAGTTGGACATTGAACACCGTATGCATATACATGGCTCATTACATCATGTCTTATTTCCTTTTCTTTTTCCTCAGCAACTTCATAATTTACATTATCAACATTGGCTTTAAGCTCATCAATTTGAGCTTGCGTTATATTAAGTCCTAATAATTTTTCACCTTCAGCTAAGGCTACCCAAAGCTTTCTCCAAGTTTTAAATTTCATATCATCTGAGAATAAAAAACTCATTTCTTTTGATGCGTATCTACTATTTAATGGTGTATTATAAGTATTTCTCATATTTTGCCTCCACACGTACGTATTAAGATATAAAACGATTATCATTCATATTATAACATACAATATTGTAAATAGTAATGTAAATGTTCGTATATGCTAGCTATAAAATCTAAATAAACTTTGAAATTATAAATTCATCTCCACTCATATTAATAATACTCTAAAGAAGTCATTAAATAGTTCTAAAATATTATATTTCTAATATAATTTAAACAACTAGAAATAATTATAATAGTGTGGAGGTAATTATGTATAAACTTAATAATATAGACAAACTTTCATTTATATTTGTATTGGTTGGCGCATTAAACTGGGGACTTTTAGGTTTATTAAATTTTAATTTAGTTAGTACAATCTTTGGAGGTATACCATTCCTAGCTAGATTTATATACATTTTAGTAGGGTTATCTGCTGTTAATATTATCGTGTTTATATTCAGAAGTAGAAAGGCTTAGCTACTACTTTCTATTATTATATAGTACTCATAATAATAATAGTGGTAAAATACTTCATAAACTATTATGAAGTATTTTTTATTATTTTAGTCAAATATTTAAATTGAAATTCATTTAAATCGATAGAGTTGTGCTCATTAAATTTTATACCTTCGTTCTCAAGAAACATTCTCTGCACATTATGGGATTCACAATCATTTATACTAATCTCCCCTTTTATATTTACAACTCTATGCCAAGGCAGTTTATATTTTTTACTTAAGGTATGGAGAATCCTAACTACTTGCCTAGCCCCTCTAGGGCTTCCAGCTAGCGTTGCAATTTGACCGTATGTCATGACCTTACCTGTGGGTATACCTTTAATTATTTCCACAACTCTTTCTGTAAAAGGTTCCATGTTAGCCCCTTCCTATTAAACAATAAAGTATTATAATAGTTTATTGTTTAATTATATGTAATAGTTATAATTGCCTATTTGATTTTTGGGTATTAATAAATTTAATTACGTATGGTAGTTCTAGATAATTAAAGAAATATTTATTTTTAACCATATCCTCTAATTCATTTAGTGATACCCATTTTATATCGCTAACCTCTTCTATCTGTAATACAGCTGATGAAATATTAAATTCCTGCATCACTATATAGCTATCCATAATTAAATTATCATTGGTACTTCTAATTAATAGTTCTATATCTTTAATTTTAAGTACAATTCCAATTTCTTCATAAGATTCTCTTATACAACCATTTACACTAGTCTCATTGGTAGCTACACATCCACCATGAGTTGCCCAAATATTTGGAGAGATTTTTTTATTCTTAGATCTTTTTTGAATTAATATTTGTAAATTATTATTAATAATCCAAATATCTGTGACTAGCTGAAATTGACCATCCTTTAAAGCATCACCACGCTCAAAGACTTTTTCGGTCTTATTACCCTTAATATTATAGATATCACATAATTCAGACATGATGTCTCCCCTACTTTCTATGTAATTTTATTTTTTAATTCTCTAATGGATTATTAGGACCTTTAAGTTCTAATTGATAAAAAACTAGATTAAGCCATTTTTCAAATTTATATCCAGCTTTATTTATAGTACCTGAATATTTAAAACCTAACTTTTCATGCATTTTTATACTATTTTCATTTGAACCATCAATTCCAGCTACCATGGTTGCAAACTCTCTTTCATCACAAATTCGTATTATCTCTTTAAGTAGTGTGGTTCCTATCCCTTTATTGCTGTATTTTTCATGAACATAAATAGAATGTTCAATAGTGTACTTAAACGCTGGCCATGGCCTGAATGATCCAAATGTTGCAAATCCAATAACCTTACTATTTTCTTCAAACACTATTATTGGATATCCCTCTTGAATCTTTTTTTCATACCATTGAATTCGCTCCTCAATAGTATGAGCTTTATAATCATATATAGCTGTCGTATGTAATATTGCATCATTATAAATTTCTAAAATATCATGTAAATCATTTAAGTTTGCGTCCCTAATCATTTATACACCCCCTTTTTAATAATAAAATACTTTTTTTCATTTTTTAATTACTACCTTTACAAAACAGTATACAACAGTTTCGTTATTTTTATTAATATAATATTTCATAAATATTTTTCTTATATTAATTATTTTGTCCTTTTATATTCATCAACCAGTTTATAAAAAGTATTCCTTTTAAGTTTTAATAACTCCATTGCGCTAGTTCCTGTTAATTCTCTATCCTTATATTTGTTATAAATCTCTTCCCAATTTAATGGGTAATTAATTTTTTTACGGCCTTTATATTTCCCATTTGCTTTTGCAATTGCAATACCTTTCTGTTGACGTTCTAACGAAGTATTCTTTTGAAACTCGACAATAGATTTAATCATAGTAAACATAAGTTTACCTGCTACAGTACTAGTATCTAACTTTTCATTAATACTTTTTAGATAAATTCCCCTACTTTCTAACTTTTCACCTAGATCAAGAAGTTCAGTGGTTGAACTGGCAAACCTACTAAAATCAAACACGTAAACTGTATCTCCAGACCTTATAAAGTCAAGCATTGCATTTAATTCTGGGCGGATTTCGACTGTAGTTAATTTTTCATTGAACCATTTTTCTATGTTGTAAATTTTAAGTTCTGAAAATTGTTTGTCGTCACTTTGCTGATTTGAACTTACCTTGGTATAAGCAATGTTCATATAAACAACCCCTTTTATTATATTAACTTTATATTCGTCATATATTTTACTATATATTAACATATTTTCCGTTTAAAGTATACCACAAAGGACAACTGTTTGGTATTTTACATATAATTACAAACAAACAGTTTTGGCTAATTTGACAAGAGTTGTTTTGTAACACACCCTAAACAAACATTAAAACAAACAAAATGGTAATCATGTCGAATGTATTTCAACATAATTACCTTAAATAGAGGTAAGTAGAGTGATATCTCATTTATTTATAATAAATATTTGTTATATAATCGGCAGCATCATCAAGCTTTCCTATATCTTCAAGAAGTTGAAGAATGCCATACTTATTACGCATATCTTTTGCAGCAATAAAACTTTTTCTAAATATTTCTTTATCAAAGCCTAAATCTTTAGGATTCCACACTGCACCTGCTTTTTTCAAAGTTTTAATTATTTCAGTGGGTTCTGGTACGAATACATCACAAATGTTTTTTATAGCACTCCACTTAGATACTATCTTTTGCATAGCAACTTCTCTTTCACTCGTATTAAAATTAATACTATCTTGCTTAAATTGAATAATGTTTGTACCACTTATAGTAAATACATCTGTAATATTTTTCATCCATTTGTTTTTATCCAGATGTAAATAGTCACCCTTTTTAAGTATTTCATTAAGATCTATGTCTTTTGCATATTTATATGCATAAGCTACAATTCCAACACCTACACCTACACCTACAGTATTACCGTGAAGCCAGTTTGTATTATTACCACTATTCATAAACATCATCTCAAAACAATGCGACATATAGTGTTCTCCACCAGAAGCTGGTCTTGAGGCTCCAACCATGCCAATTGCAATACCTGATAAAATTAATGCTTCAGTTATGTTTTCTACAGTTTTAGCATCTCTACTTGTTACGCCACCTGAAGCTTGCTCACACTTTTTCAAAGTACTAAGGACTAGTTTTTCAACCTCAGGGCAGAAATATTCACCATTTAAAATATTCGCAACATGCCAATCAGCTAAGGCTGTATATTTACCTAAGATATCTCCAAGTCCTGCCTGAATCATCTGCATAGGAGCCCTCTTCATAATATCAATATCGCAAACAATTGCGAGTGGATATGCAGCGTCATAAGTAACTTTAACACCATCTCGAATAAGTGGTGAGACTACTGAGGCATAACCATCCATCGATGGTGCTGTCCCTACAATTACATATGGAATACCAATCTTATAACTAAGGAACCTTGAGATATCATTAATAGTACCTGATCCTACTGCAATTATAATTGATGTATCTACTGGAATTTCTAGTATTAATTTACCAAAAGATAATTCACTAGGATGTAAATGTTCTTCTTTAAATATGTATTTACTTACTTTAAACTTGTTTTTTAATAAAGATTCTACTTTTTTACCTGCAACATCATAAGTATGAGTGTCTTCTATAATAAACACTTTCCTGCCTTCATAACGTTTGATTACAATTGGCAACTGACTTATAACACCACTTCCAACCTTTATAGTTTCTATCCCAACACTATGATTTCTGCCACATGAGCACATGTAATTAAGACCAGTCATTTCTTCTACACTTAGAGTTTCTAAATCTATCATAAATTTTCTCTCCTTAAACTTTATTTATTCTTCGATTACCTTTTTTAAAAGCACTATTTTTAATATTTATTATTATTATTATAAGTTTGCTTTTTATCATTCATATAAATAATCTTTTCCAACATTAGTATACTACCAAAAACTTTTTCATAAAAACCATTTTGCTCCTTTATACAATAAGGATAAGATTATATTGACAAGTAGGTTTAATTATTTTATAATGAACATTGTTCACGTGAGCTTTATAATTTATTTTAGAAGGTGTTATGTTTGTCAAAAATAATTGAAAATCCAGAGCAGCTTATATTAAACAAAGCAAAAGAAATTTTATACAATGAAGGATACACGAAGTTTAGCATGAGAAATTTATCAAGCAAATGTGGTATAGCACTTGGTACTATATATAATTATTATTCAAATAAAGAAGAACTTATCATTAATATGATGACTGATTATTGGAAAGAGCACTTCTACATACTTGAAGATATATTGAATTCAGATGATACATTATATAATAAATTGAATGAAATATTTAATAAACTAAGCATTTTCATTAAAACTTTTAAAGAAGTGTGGCTTAAACCCGAACTTTACGAAAATCCTGACTGCATTAAAAAAAGCTTAGAAAAACAAAATATTTATATAGAAAAATTAGTAATTATGATAGAAAAAATTTTATTAAAAGAAGAAGGAAATAATAAAATTAATCTTAAATTAAATTCCTATGAAACAGCTAAATTTATATTAATGAATTATATTACAATGGTGCAAATGCCCGTCTTTAAGTATTCATCCTTTGAAATTATTCTTAAAGAATTACTTTAATCTTTACAAGTATTGATATAAGTAATTTTTTTAACATTAAATGAACATTGTTCACATGAAATTAAATTATAGCAAACTATAATTTAGGAGGTATTATTATGTTAATTTGTGCAATTATGTCTATTACGTTAGCACTTATACTTTATACAATAGGTGTATGGAGTGAAAAAAAACAAGGTGAATTAAAAAAATGGCATTTGCTAGTTTTTTACTTAGGGTTAGTATTCGATACCTTAGGAACAACACTTATGAGTAAAATTGTTAACGAGGGTTTTCAAATTAACTTCCATGGTGTAACAGGTTTATTAGCAATAATTCTCATGCTTTTTCATGCACTTTGGGCTACAATTGTTTTAATTAAAAATGATGAAAAAGCTAAGGTTAATTTCCATAAATTTAGTATTATTGTGTGGATTATTTGGCTAATACCTTTTATTTCAGGTGCAATTTTTGGTATGTTTCACTAAAATCAGGTCTAATGGGTTTTAGTTTGAATTTGTTATGAGAAAATACCATTAATATTATTTAGTATTATGCCCTCGATATATTGCCGTTTTTAATTCGTTAATATATTCTTCCTTATCTGGCATGTCTGTTACTCTAGCATGTTTGATAGCTAAATTTATATTGTATGGTACCCTAACAAGAGATATAAGAAATGATGATTTATTTTTATCGTTAATTTTACCCTCAATTATTCCATATGAGGATTGGGTTATGTCCAATGGGTTACCAACACTTCCAACATTAAAAGTAGTTTTTCCGTTGAAAGTATCTATGTGTGCTTTATGTATATCTCCATATCCAACTACATCTGCTTCAATAGCTAGAGTTGGCGTCGGAGTAAACAATTTCATTCGTTCGCTTTGCTCGGTTGAAAGATAAACTCGATGAAAAAGATCATTTGGAGAAGCATGACATAACCTTGATAATTTTCCACTTATATAAAATTCCTTGTATATGGGTAACTCTTTCATATATTTTAACCTTTCAACTCCTAATTTGTTTTTATGCCACATTAAAGGTTCATTGTATTCTTCAGACATGTAATAATCCCAATTACCTTTAATTACAACTTCACAACGTTCTCTGATTTTATCTACCACTTCTGCAGAACTAGGACCTTTCCCAGCTAAATCTCCAAGACAATAAATAGTTTTAATTCCTCTATCACTAATATCTTTAAATACTGCTTCTAGTGCTGGTAAATTTCCATGAATATCTGATATTATTGCAATTCTTTTCATAATAATCTCCTTTATTTTTATCTCGTTTTTTTACTTCTTATCCCATCCGAGTTACTACCAATAATAAAATCAAAGTACATATCTAACTTAAAGTGGCAATTTGCAAAGAGCCGTTAAGTATATTTATAAAAAAATAAGTCTGCAATCATTTTAATTTAATGATTGTAAACTTATTTTATTGAGCATATATACTAAACAAGTATTTAATATATGAGAGTACCTAAATAATACTGTCAGTATAATAATACTATTGGTTTGAAGTTTCTAATGATTCAACTGCTACTTGTGATTCTACTTTAACTTCTATATCAGTTTTTATAGGTAAATCTTTATTTATCTTACCATAAACATTAAGTATATAATCTTTGTCAATATAGTAATCTTTAGTGTCTTCTGAAGGGGCATCATATCTTAAATCTCTTAAAACTCTTGAAACAATACTAACGAGTCCTCTAGCACCCATCTTTTCTTCAATAGCAATATCTGCAATTGCTTCAAAGCAATTATCGTTAAACTTAAGAGTTTTACCCAAATAAGAAAATATCTTTCTATACTGTTCAAATACACTAGTATCAAGCTTAAGTACCTCAATAAGATTATCTCTTGATAATGGATCTAAATTTGACAATACTTGAAATCTACCAAGTAACTCAGGAATCAATCCAAATTCCTGCAAATCTTTTTTAATTATGTTAGATCTAAGATACTTTGTATATTCATAATCTTTTTCATAATTCTTTACAGTTGATTCTACAGTGCTAGATACATTAAATCCTAATGTTCTAACAACTCCTGGCTTACTAAACTGTTTTAATCTATTATTTGGACTAAATTTAAGACGATTTTCTACAATAGTTTCAATACCATCAAAAGATCCACCTGCGATAAATAAAATATTAGTTGTATTTATTTCAATCATTTTACTTGTGGGATTTTTACGCCCTCCACCTTCTGGCACTCTAACAATGCTACCTTCAACCATCTTAAGTAACCCTTGCTGAACTCCTTCACCTGATACGTCTCTTGTAATAGTCATGGTCTCACCCTTTTTAGCTATCTTATCAAGTTCATCAATAAATATAATTCCTTTCTGGGCAAGTTCAATATCGCCATCTGCCCTTACTAAAAGTGAATATATCATACTCTCAATATCATCACCAACATATCCAGCCTCGGTCAAACTTGTAGCATCACCAATAACAAATGGTACTTGAGCAATCTCTGATAATTTTTTGGCTAGTAAAGTTTTTCCAGTACCTGTTGGTCCAGTTAGTAATATATTATGCTTTTCTATATCTATACCGGTTGCAATTCTTATCATATGATTATGTAATTCTATAGATAACTCTATTTTAGCGCCTTCTTGGCCTATTATAGACTGATCTAATAGTTCTTTTATTATTTTTGGTGTTATTGTTACCCTTGTTTCTTCTGGCATTATATTTTCGTGAATTTCCTCTTCTTGCTGTGGTTTTATTACTATATTACGTTTATTTAACATTTAATACACCATCCTTTAAATTTATACTGCCTTTTTAACTTGTTATTTTTGAAAGCTACTTTTAATTATTTTCATAGCATTCAGATGTTTAGCAAGTCATTGAGTATTTTTCTTATTCTATATATTAATTGTGGCAAATTAACCACGTTAGACTTCTTCGCTTATAGAATATCTAAAATCAATTCTATTTATATAGCCTTTATTAATTTTAACATAGACTAATAAGAAAGACTAATAAGAAAGACTTAAATATGTAGCCAATATAATAAAATTGTATGCTATCTAGATAGAATTTACAAATAAAACAGTTCTTTAAATAGAAAAAAACTGATTTATGCTTTATTTGAATTTCTTGCACATTATAAGACCTCCTACTGCTCATATCCTACTTAATCTCTAATTCGATCCATAAATCTATTGCTTCGTACTTCATATAAACACTAAGACATACCTCTTTAAATTTCAAAGCTTAATCCACTCGTGGCTGCGTTAATTATAACCTCTAATCTCTTGCTATCTAACTTAGACTATAATAACCTATTACGCAAAATTGCATATAATCTCCTCATATCTTTTAATTAAAAAAATCCAGTCAAAGTGAATTTATTTCACTCCAACTGGATCATTAATTTTCTATTCTTCCTTTAGATTTTTTTCATCTAACAAGTAAATCTTATCAGCATATTTAGACTCATCTGAAATCTTAAGCTCAGAATTTTTAATTGCTTGTTTAACTTGAAAACCAGACATGTTAGGTTTGACAATGCATCCAGCTCCAGCTACACAGCCACCTGGACAACCCATTCCCTCAAGGAGATATCCATCATACTTTCCTTTTATGGCATCATTACACATCTCTCTACATTCTCTCAGCCCATTTGCAGCTTTAATCTTCACTTCTCGCCCTGGATGTTCTTTTTTTATCAAATCAGATACAGCCTTAGCAACTCCACCGGCAACCGCAAAGCCTCTTCCTGACGCAGTTGCTTCATTACTCAAGCTTATATCTGTACCAATTATTTCTACTTCTTTGGCTTCTAACATTCCAGATAATTCTTCAAATGTAATTACAAAATCCACTTCACTTTTTACGCTTTTTCTGGAAGCTTCTAATTTTTTCGCGCTACATGGTCCAACAAAAACAATTTGTGCATCTTTATGTTTTTCTCTCACAAATCGAGCTGCAAAAACCATTGGAGTCAAAGTCATTGAAATATTTTCGGCATACTGCGGATATAAATTTTTAGCCATAGCAGACCATGAAGGGCAGCATGATGTACCCATAAATGAAAGCTTTTCAGGTACATTTTTAATAAAATCATTTGCCTCTTCAATAGTACAAATATCTGCACCAATTGCAACTTCAACAACATCTTTAAATCCAAGCATAATCATCGCTTTTTTAAAATCGTTAAATCCAACATTTTTACCAAACTGCCCCAAATATGATGGAGCTACAATTGCAATTACTTCTTTCTTTTGATTAATTGCCTGAATTAGTTGAAATATTTGGCTTTTATCAGATATTGCTCCAAAAGGACAATTTACCAAACACATTCCACAGCTAACACATTTACTATAATCTATTGATGCTCTACCATATTCATCTGTATATATTGCATCAACTCCACATGCCATAGCACACGGGCGCTCATGTTTTATTATTGCTGAATATGGACACGCTTTAGCGCATAAACCACACTTTATACATTTTTCCTGATCAATAACACTTTTCCCATTGGCTATACTAACTGCACCTTTAGGACAAACTTCTACACAAGGATGCGCTAGGCAGCCACGGCACATATTTGTAACTTCATAGCTATTTGTTGGACAAGAATTACAAGCAAACTTTATAATATTTACAAGTGGTGGTTCATAATATTTTGAAGGTTTTGTTGCCTCCTCTAATCCTTCCGTAATTGCTCTTGATTTATCACTTAATCTTAAATTTAGTCCCATTGCCAAACGGATTCGCTCACTAACTATTGCTCTTTCAAGAAATGTATTTTCTCTAAACTTACCCACATCTCCAGGAACAATCTCATATGGAATATTTCCCATTTCTTTTAAATTGTCTTCAAAAGCCATCTTACTTACAGCCGTAAAAACTTTGTGTCTAATATTAGCAAGTGTTTTATATTCAAATTTCATTATAACTCCTTTTGTTTTGATATTTATAAAAACTAAATATGTATATTCTTAATTACAATATCATATAGTAACAATTTAGTCAATTTTGTCTGTAATTTGATTTACTTATTTAGAATTTTATAGTATAATTGTAAGATTATTATAAATTTTTTAACTAATTGAACTTCTGTATTGGATATAAATGCTAAATAAAATTTCTGTTGTATAAACCTCGTCTCTAATTCATTACAAACTAAAAAAACATGAAGATCTAAATTTTAGATCTTCGTGTTTTTTATGGTGCAGTCGGAACGTGCCTAACTATATCACTGTCCATTGAGAGCCCGATATTATACAATACTAAAAGTAAAATAAGAAACTTCAATATAAAGAACTACTGACTTAATTAACAATATTATAGAAGTCATTAACAATTATGATTATAGGTAATATTATATTTGTCTTCCATTATACACATTATTTTCTTTCCAAAACATGCCAGTCACCTTAATCTTCCTTTAATTGCTGTGATTTCACCTTAAACAGATTTCTTACCTTTTTTTCTATATGACTATACCATCACAATGGTCTACTTCATGTTGAATGATTTGAGCAATCCATCCTGAGTATTTTCCCCTTCGCTTCTTAAATCCTGAATCAAAATACTCTACTTCTAGCTCTTTGAATCTATTAGTTTTTCTAACACCTATAAGTGAAAGACATCCTTCTTCTGTTTCATATTTACCCGATTTATTCACTATTACAGGGTTAATCATCGGAACGTTCATATCGCCCATACTGATTACAATAATTCTTTTTTTGACACCAATCATATTAGCTGCCATTCCTACACAACCTTCTTTATTCGCTTTAAGTGTATCAAGCAAATCCTGTATCACCTGAACATCTGCTTTTGTAGCAAGTTCTGATTTTTGATTAAGAAAGAATATGTCTTTCATAATTGATTTAACCATATGTTATGCTCCTTTAATATTTATCTTTTTTATTATGTTCTGTTCTATAACTGTTTGACATATTAATGAGGCTACTTTTCTTTAATACTAATCTGCTCAGTTCGAGCTTTATTTATTTCTGAAACCATATTTCTAAATTTCTCTGCAGCTTCCTCTTTTTCTTTTAGTAATTTATTAATTCGTTCATTAAAGCTTTCTTGTAATTCTTGAATCTTTAATTGTTGTTGCTCTTTTAATTTTAAAAGCTCTTTGTCCATTTGAAAAATTGCTCTTTCTTTTTGCATTTCAATGTCTAGTTTAGATTTTCTCTCTAACTCATCTATATTATTCTTATTAATTTGATTTGATTCATTTACCTGGTTTGTTAATTTTGTAGTTTCCTCATTTTTATTTGATAAGTCCTGTTTTAATTGTATATTCTCATTTGTTAGTTTACCAAGTTCTGTTTTTAGGACTAAGATTTCGTCTTTATATTTAATATATTTTTCATTGGTTTCATTTAGTTTTAATATTTTTTCACCTTGCATGTTATTTAGCGTTTTCAAACTTTTAGTATTTTCCAGTAATTCCTTAACAATATGTTTATTATCGGATTGTTCTTTTTCAAGCAAGTTAATTTTCTTGCTTTCTTCTTTTTTCTGTTCTTTTAATGAAATGATGTTTTCGTAAAGCTTTTGAACCTCTTTTTCTTTGTCTACTAGTTCATTCTTATGAACATTTTTTGCCTCTAAGCTTTTTATACTATTTCTTTCGACTATATTTATATATATCTCAGAAATTCTACTTGTTATTGTTTGTAATTCATTTATATCGGATGACATAGTACTGTCTTCTTCTCTTGCTCTATTTAATTCATAGTATTTAACTACTTGCTCCATAAATTCTTTATTGTTTATGCCCTCACTTTGAGCTAATTCATTAAACTTTTGTTTTAACTCATCACTTATTCTTACACTTAATATTGCATCCATCATATACTTCCTCTCTTAAACCAGTATTTTATATTATCAATTTAATTATTTTTACATTTTAACCTATTTATAACTAAAACATTGTCACTGCCTCTTAAATCATCTCCTGGTCGCTACAATATTAATAATATCATGTAAAATACTTATCTGGGTTTATTTATTATCAATTTATTATCAATTTATTATCAATTCATTTGAAAATTTAGTTCTAGTTAGTTATCAATTTTTATAAAAAATAATTGTATACTTATGTATACTATTGAATTTAAAGCGTTTATGCATGTAAACATAATGTTTACATGCATAAGTATACCATAAAACAAGGAAAATCACATATAAAATGAGTAAAAAGCGTAATTTAAGACAAAAACTAAACCATTCAATATAACTTTTATTATATTGAATGGTTTAGTTTGCGATTATTATAATGATTTATACAATTTTGACCTTGATAATATAGTAAGTAAATGTGAAAAGTACAAATACAATTGGATAGTTTTATAAAAAGCTATCACTCAAAAAGAGGAAGTGACTTATTCAAACAATATAATACAAATTGTAATTATAAGTCACTAGTGTTTTGTTAAAATAAAATAGAATTTAACTCCCATTTCCGTGTTGCATACTCCACAACTACCACCATGAAGTAATATTATGTTTTTAACTATTGAAAGTCCTAGTCCTGTACCTCCAAGTTTTCTAGTTCTTGATTTATCTATTTTATAAAAAGTATCCCATATTTTATTATTTTCAGCTTCATCAATTTTACTTCCACTATTCTCAACTTCAACGCAGACAGTATCTTCTCTATCGAGAATTGTTACGGCTATGGAGCCACCATTATTAGCATGCCTTATTGCATTAGTCATATAATTCGTTAGAACTTGTTCTATTCTGTTCCAATCAGCGGTTACTTTTATGTTTTGAACTAAATTTATACCAAGTTTAATATTTTTTTCATTAAGCATGGATGAAAATTTCTTAGCAAGTGGTTTTACTAGTTCATCAATATAAAAATCTTCTTGAACCAAATTAAAATTTCCTGACTCTAGTTGAGATAGATTTAGCATATCAGATACTAAGTTGTTCATTTTCCTTGATTCATCCATTATTACATCTATAAAATATTGTTTTTCCTCGCCTTCTAAAATATCATCATTTAATGCTTGAGTATACCCTTCTATAAGTGTAATTGGTGTTTTAAGCTCATGAGAAACTGCTGCCACAAAGTCTTTTCTTATTTCTGTTAATTTTTTTTCTTTTTCAATATCTTTTTCTAATTTTAAATTAGCATCTTTAAGCGATGTTAAAGATTCATTTAAATTTTCTGAAAGCAGGTTAAGAGAAGTCGCTAAAGCCCCAATTTCATCATTACTTTTTACCACACATTTTTCTGAAAAATCAAGCTTTGCCATTTTACTTGCTGTTTTAGTTATTTTTATCAATGGTTTTGCAATCATATTTGAATATATTAAAGACAGGAATAAAATTATTACTATGGCTCCTATATAAAAATAATAGTAAAATTCCTTAATAACTTGAACTGCTTCATTTACCGGTTGTAATGAAGTATATACATATATAAATTCATCTTTTTTTTCATCATAAGAAATGCCGGCAACACTGTAGGAAATGCTAGTCTCACTTGCTTCCGAATCTAGGTTATTATCGGTAAGAAAGATTAAAGGTTTTTTATCTTTTTTGAATTTAGCAACCCCACCTATAGTTTCTATTTGACTTGACATTAGTTGATCCATAATTCTTGCTTTTATAGAGTCCTTTCTTGCGTCAACTGTTTTTGTAAGATATTTTAAATTACCTGCTTTATCTCTTATAATTATCTTATAACTATTCTGATCTTCAAAAGTACTAATTAAGCTAGTCTCCTCATCATTTGTTTTAAGCAAACTATATTTATCTTTAAATTTAACGAGATCATGCGACAAAGTGTCTCTTTTCCATTTTATATAAAATTGACCAAAAAATGCAGATTGCACTATTAAATTAGTTGTTATGAAAACCACAAAAACTATAGAAGTTATAGCGAAAAGTTTTCGTGTAATACTTTTTTTACTTTTCATTTCTCACCTCGAATTTATATCCGGTACCTCTTACTGTTGATATAAGATAAGATTTTTCACCTAACTTTTCTCTTAATCTTTTTATAACTGTATCAACTGTTCTTAGCTCTCCAAAATAGTCAATACCCCATAAAGCATCTAATATTTTCTCTCTGCTTAATACAATTCTTTTATTAAGTATAAAATAATTTAATAGTTCAAATTCTTTTGGCGATAGGTTGATTTCTATATTGTCGACTGTAACCTCATGGCTTAAATTATCAACTACAAGCCCATCAAAGTTGTCTTCTTCTTTTACAACACTCTCGGTGCTATAAGTTCGTCTTATAATTGCCTTAACCTTAGCGACTAGTAGCTTTGGAACAAAAGGTTTGGTGATATAATGATCAGTGCCTAATTCAAAACCTAGTAATTCGTCATCTTCCTCAGATTTAGCAGTAAGCATTATAACTGGGATATTAGAAGTCTTTCTTATTTCCTTACATACATCCCATCCATCCATGATTGGCATCATTACATCTAGAATAACCAAATCTACTGTATTTTTATTGAAGACATTTATAGCTTCCATTCCATTTTCAGCTTGCAGAATATTATATTGTTCCTTTCTTAAATAAATAGATACAAGATTTCTAATTCTTTCTTCATCATCAACTATCAAAATAGTTTCCATCATATAAAAATCTCCTTAATTACAAATTTATCATATATAAAATTAGTTTGTATTTATAATACCAACAGTAATACCTTGTTTTTTTAATGCAATTATTTTTAGTCATAATTATATAATAAAGATACATTATGGCACATGAATGGCGAATATGTTAACAAATTGTAAATCAATTTTACAACTATTAAACTCTGCTTTAATGAAATGTTCTATACCTAGCAACTTTTTCTAATTCACTTCTAATCTTAACAAAAAAACCATAATAGTAACATAGCTATTTCTTTTATTCATAGTATACTTAAGTAGTACAACTTAGTATGATAAAGATATAAGCTTATATGTATTATATATCTATATAAGGAGGTTTTTATATGCTTAATGGAGCTAAGATTAGAGAATTAAGACTTAATAAATCTTTAACAAGCAAAGATATATCAACTTTATCTAAGAATTTGAGTGTGCATGTATCACAAACTTATTTAGAAGAACTGGAACGAGGAAGTAAAAAAAATCCATCATTTAATATAATTGAAACAATAGCAACTATTCTATGTGTTAATATAGACGAACTTAGAAGAATTTGAGCAACTTTAAGTGGTGGATTAACGTTGCAAGTTAATCCACCTTAACTTTTAATTTGTTTCAATACAATCCCATTCCTTGAAGAAATGATTTAAATATGTCATCATGAATTTATGTCTTTCTTCTGCCATAGTTTTACCTGATTGAGTGTTCATTAAATCTTTCAGTAATAAAAGTTTTTCATAAAAATGATTAACTGTTGTATCCACACTTACCTTATATTGATCAAAATCTTTATATTTTTGTGGTTTAATATTTGGATTATATAGCTCTCTTTGTTTATATCCACCATATGCAAAAGCTCTTGCAATTCCTATAGCACCGATTGCATCTAATCTATCAGCATCCTGAACTACCTTACCTTCTATTGTTTCTTGTTTAGAGTTTGTAGTACCACCTTTAAATGACATAGTTTTTATAATCATATTAATTTTATTAATAATAAAGTCATCAACGCCCAAGTCTCCTAACCATTTTCTCGTAAGTCTAGGTCCGATATCACTATTGCCATCATTAAATTTCCAATCCGCGATGTCATGTAATAAGGCAGTTAGTCCAACCACAAATAGATCTGCACCTTCTTTTTCACATATATAAATTGCAGTTTTGTAAACTCTCAATATATGAAAGTAATCATGCCCTGTTCCTTCCCCTTCTAGTTTGCTTTTTACATATTCCATTGTTTTATTTATAATTAGTTCTTTATTCATTAAACCCCTCCTATGTAACATTGCTATTCCCAGGTTGTCCAAATTTCTGGAGCATAACCAACAGTGGCATCTTTCCCATTTCGTACTATAGGGGTTTTTAAAAGTTGGGGGTTTTTCAACAAAATGTCTTCTTTAATCTCATCTCCCCTAATTTGGCTTAAGTTAGATTTTTTATAATCTTTAGCCTTTGTGTTTATTAGATTATTTAATCCTACAGCTTTTTTTACGCTTTGTAATTCACCATTACTAAGTCCTTTAATATTTAAATCAATAAATTGATATTTTATATTTCTTTCTTTAAAATAACGTTCAGCTTTTTTTGTATCAAAACATTTTTTTGTTCCGAAAAATTGAATATTCATTTATGCATGCTCTCCTTAAATATATTAGTATATATATCATGCTACCATTAATTAAGACATTGGTCACTATTACTTAAAGTATTAGTATTAATAATTATAAAATTAATAGTGCTAATATTACTGTAGCAACTATTCCACAAGTTACAGGAATAATATTCTTCCTTGCAACATCAAAAGGTTCAACCTTACATATTCCTGCCGCGGCAACCACACTCCAAGGAATTATAGTTCCTCCACCTATCCAAATGGTAATTATTTGACCAAATGCTGCAACCTGTTCTTTATCAATATTAATTGTAGTTGAAAATGTATTAGCTAAAGTCCCAACTAACGGAAGACCAGCGAAGCCTGAGCCACTAAGACCAAGAAGAGTGCTTACTGCTGTTTGTATACCTATGACGGAATATTTAGATAAGGGTATCTTACTTGCAGCATATACTCCTATGTCACTTAGAATTCCGGTGGCTCCATTACCCAATATTGTAATAGCAGTACCTTCGCTTCCTAGAAAGAAAAAAGCACCAATAATTATAATTGGAGCAAAAATGTTTATACCAAAAGTGAAACCATTCTTAACATATTTAGTAACTTCACCTAATGATGTTTTAAAATTAGTATTAATTATAGAGCAAATTATCATTATTATTGACGCTGTTCCGCCTATTAAGGCTGTTGATTCAGAGCCTATGAAGTTAAACTTTTTTATAAAAAGTATGTCTATTATAAATACACAAGGCGTAGCTACTGCCATTGCCTTTGTACCTATTAAATTATTTTGTGATGATTTCTTGGTTCCAATTAAAGCTTTATTTATTTTGATTTCTGTAGTTTTGTCTCTCCTCATAAGTATAAATGCTATAGTAATAGTGACTATACTCATTATACCCCAAAATGGAAGGCATTCTCTAACTATTCCTAATGAATTAGGTAAGTTTGCAGTTTTCGCAGTTATTGATGGTGCTGCTTGAAGGACAAAATCGCTTGATAAAGCTACGCCATTACCGAATAGGCATAAAACTACTGCAGCCCATATTGCTGGCAAACCAGCTTGTATTGCTGCTGGCACCATTAGGGCGCCTATAAAAACTACGGCTGGTGTTGGCCAAATAAACCACGAAGTCAACGTTACGGTAACACCTAGAACAAAGAATGACATAGTTTTGTTTATCATTAATTTTTTTATAGGTTTTATAATTAATTCATCTGCACCCAAATCATTTAATGCACTAGACATTGCATTAACCAATGCAATAACTACAACTATTTCAATGAATTCTTTTCCTGATACCACTATAGCCTTATATATAATTTGAATAGCGCTTATGCTATTACCTGTAAATATATAACCAATTACCCCTATTCCTAAAATACATGGAACTATTACATCTTTTTTTATAGAAATTATAATTGTAATTATGATAATTATAATGATATATGCATAATGAATTACACCTAAATTTACCACGTATTTTTAACCCTCCTATGTCTTATACTTAAACACACAACTATATAACTTATAATTAATTAAAAAATTAAATATCAAGACATATTTTTAAATTTTATTTAACAGATATATTAAAATAAGTATGTGCAATATTCCACAAAAATAATCAATTTATACTATTGCATAAAGGATTATAATATGATTACATATAGCATGACTTTATTTAATAATTATGATAAACTTAGGACTAGCAAAAAATATTAGACACAATAAATGATATTTTTTAATATGATATACAATTAAGGGAGGCAGAAATGTTAAAAATTTGGGGCAAATTAATAAAAGATAATAGAATTATAAGAGATGAAGTTACAATATCCGAAATAGATGATAGTTACCAAGAAAATCTAAAAATGTGTATAACAGAGTTATGTTACAAATTTGATATTTCAACACCTTATTGGCTGAAACCTAATGTTAATGAATACAATAAAAGACGTAAAACTAGTTTCGATGAAAATAATTTTATAGAGGAAATTTATTTTGATAAATTTATAGTAGAAGAATTAAAACCAAACGAAAAAGAGCACTAGAATCTTAATAATTAAGTTCTAGTGCTACCTACTTACTTTAATTGCATTGTATTTAAAAAGGAATGATTGTATCATCAGGGAAAATAGAGCTATCAAAAACAGTGAATTCTTCGAAATTATCATTTTCTTTTAAATTAGTTAGATATATTTCATCTTCACCTATTACTTTTAGCTCCATTAAAGTACTAACGCCAAAGTTAAATACATTGTTTAGAAATTTAGGACTATCTATAAATTTAGTGGTGGTTTTAATATTAAGCTCAAATTCATGTAAATTACGTTCTTTGGGAATATTTAAAAGAATATCTATAGGTTTTTCAAAAAAACCATTTATACTTTTATTTATATTGTTTTTAAGATAATAAGTTATATAGTTAACTCTCAAAATAAATTTAATGCTTGAAAATTCAGAGGTTGTAGGGGTATAACTCCTGAATTCGGTGGATGGCACTATTATACCCGGTTCAAATTTCATATATTTATATATATAAGAAGAATTCGTTTCTTTAGGTAAATTAAAACTTATTATAGGGAATTTTATAGTTTCAATGTATGTGGAAAATACTCGTTTTGCTAATATTGCTATTTGGTTACTAACTGCATTTAAATTGATAATTGCAACTTTCGGAGTGTATGTAAAAGGAATGTTAATTGAAATAATATTATATGGCTGACTATTAATTGTATTCATGAGAATCGAACTAATCAAAAAATTTGATTTTAAATCTATTATATCAATTCCACCATAATCATCACAGCTTCTATTAGAAACTAATAGCTTAGTATTGTCATCAGTTATAAAAAGACTAGTAGGTTGAGGCCTTGAAGTAAGAACATAATTATATGCTTTATTAGTATTAATATCGATTAACTCTATTCTATTTAGCCCTAAGTTTGATGCATATAAGGTGTTTTCGTTTATTATCATTCCAGTTATTAAAGATCCTTTGAGCAGAATTATGTTAGTGATAAGTTTTGAATCAATATTTATTTTTAAAATATCAATCTTTGTTGAAATATATGCGGTTTTATCATCTTTTGAAATTAAAAGGCATGTTGGATTAATACCTAAATTTTCAAATGAATTTATAAGTGTATAAGTATCAGTATTATAAATTCTTAGTTGTTTCAATAATGTGTCTAATACATATAGTTTAGATCCTTTTATGTTAAGTTTTATATCAGTAATTGCTGAGAATTCGCGAATACGATTTAGTATTTTATCTAAATTTATATCATAGATAATTACTTCAGAAGTATTTGAAACATATATTTTTTGATTTGCCTTATCTATTAGGAAATTACCATCATTAGAAATAAAGTGTTCTTCTATTTTGTAACTTTTGCAATTAACAAAAGAAATTGTATTATTGACATCACATGCAACACCAATGGTATTATTATCTCTTATTGCTAATTTGAATGGTCTTTCTCCAACTGGAATTTCTTTTAATATTGTATTGCAAAGACCATCAATTATAGTTATTGTTCCAGTTTTAACATTTGAAACAAAATAGATTTTTTTTCTTATAATTGTATCCATTTTACTCACACCCTTTAGCCTTATTAATAAAAAATATGCTTTAACTTCAAAAAATATGCCCAAAATAAAAAAAAAGGATTCGGAAAAACCAAATCCAAGAATAATATAAGTGTAAGCTAAACCATTTCGTAGTTATTAAATTTTGCTTTTTTTACGATCTTGTATATCCCTTTGGGTTTTATACTAATTTTTAGAATTTCAGCATTAACAATATCAATGTAGACTTCTTTAAATTTAATGGATAGACTGCAACCATAAGATATTTTTATTGGTGTTGACACTAATTCAACATTGCAAGACTTCTTTAAAAGTCTTTGATACAGAAGTGTTGTACTATTGTGACCTGGGTAAACAACTAAATACTCGGTTTCTTCTATTTGCATAGTCTTGTAGTCCCCCCTTGTTGCTAATCAGGTTTATAAATGATTTTATATTAAATGAAATTATTGGATACTCTATAATATGAAAACATACTATTATTGTGATAACTAAGCTCGTTTATTTATTTAAGTGAAATATTTTATCTTGAGTTTCTTATGTTAATATTATATTTGTTTTTAAGATCTTTTTTTAAAAATTCTATCTACAATCCCGATGCTTTTTTCAAAATCTAAATCTTGTCTTAATGCTTCCTTTTCATTAGTTAATTGTTGCAATTTATTTTTCAAGTCACTTATAACATTAGATTTAGATATTTTTTGTTCTTTTAATCCTTCATATTCATTAGTAAGTTGCTGTGATTTATTTGTTAAGTTATCTAGTAGTACCGTACTAGATATTTTTTCAACTTCCATTACCTTTAACTTTTTCATAGAAGTTTTTTGAATCTCAGCTATTATAGAAAGTTTCTCTTCAGCTTGTTTTTTTGCAGTTGTGAGTCTAAAGAAATTATCTTCTGATTCCTCTATAACTCTTAATTTTTGTTGATATTTTATTTGCAAATCTATAAGTTCTTTCTTCAGATCTCTGTTGCTTTTTTTTAAAATCATAATTTCTTCTTTTAAATTTTTTTTGCCTGTTTCAATAGAAGGATCTAGAGTTTCTTTTTTATTTGTTTTATTGATTGTAGAAAGATCCACAGTTTTTGTGTAGGTGGGTAATACTAACTTTATTTCTTTAGAATTTGTTCCTAATATATATCTACATTTGATATCATTATTTTTATTAATTAAAGATAAATATTTGTATATTAAAAATTCATCGGTAACGTCTGTATAATATTTGTAAGGTTCACTCCATTTGTGTTTATATGAAGACACAAAAATATTTTTGTTTTCAGACCATATAGCCCAAAGGATTCCTTTTATTTCAACTATACAAAAATTAGTAGGTTTATCAGGAGTTTCATGTATTTTATAACTTTTCATTTTCCCATCTGATTCGATTAGTACATTTTCTAACAGATATAAAGAGCCTTCTTTAGACATATTCATAATATTTATATTATTTAAATGTAATGATGTATAAAAATTAACACTACTACCGATAATGCCATATAATCTTTTTGGAATGCTCCATTTATTATTTTTGTATTCTGTGACATTTATTGCTGATTCATTTTTTTCACCTTTAATAAATATTAAAGATAAATTATCATTATCTAAAGTTTGTACTTCATAATGAGAAAAAATATCCTTTTGAAACGGTATGGTATCTATTGTATTAAATACACTCTCCTCCTTATTTAAACATAAATGAATTAGAGAACAATTTAGTTTATTTAAGTTGTTTTTTGCAATGAAAAATATATTTATTGATCTATGAATTGTAATAACAGTTAATTCTAACATATCATAGTCTTTATTTTCAAAAGTATAAATAGTTTTTCCAAGCCAATTGTTAACTTCCCATACACAATACTTAAGCTCTCCGACTTTCACACTATATATAATGCAAATTTTGTTATCAGTATCTAAGCATACCTCAAAATCTAAAACATCATTATCAATTTTCTTCTCTTTAGTCCATTTATCTTCAGAATACATTATATTGTATAGTAAATCATTATTATCATTTACATAGAATTTCCATATATGATCTTCACCATCGTATAATAAACATGGACTACATAATGTCATATCACTCATCTCCTTATAGAAATTATATTTTATAATAAAGTAATATATAACCTAATAATTAATATTAGAAGTAATAGACATAGTACATAAATAATATTGTATTATATGATTTTAAATTAACGCTTAGGTTATAGAAATGTATATCAATCACAACTAATATTTACTTGCATACTATACCATAAGTGACACGAATTAAAAGTGTACTGCTTGACATAAAAGGAGGATAAATAATGGATATTACTCATGATGATTTTATTCCAAGACCTGGTCTTGTTAACAAACAAGGATACCTTCCTGACCCATCTGAGTTAGTTTGTATTGAAATTCCAAAAGTTTTTGATCAGTGCCTTATTAAAAGATGTTTAGTTTATGGATGCGGATCAGATACAGTTGATACGGATGATGAGTTAAGAAGTAATCCCCTTGATGATCCAAAAATATTTATAGGATGTAGGGATTTTGAGCTAAAGCTTGTTTCAATAGAGAAAATACCACTAAAGAAAAATTCTAATTATAAGAAAATGATAATTTGTTTTGTAGTTTCATTTTATGCTGATTTTATAGATTGTAATGGTAATAATAAATGTGAATTTTATGAAATTAATCGTACAGAAGTCATATCAAAACTATATTGCCCGGATTCAATAGCACAAATATCCGCTACTTTTATATCTACTGGTAAATCTACTGACCTGGATACTGAAATTGTAAAACTTGAATTGGTAGCTGAATGTTTAAATGGAGTTCTCTTTAAGGACGATTGTGGTGAAAGCATTTTAGATATAACCTTAGGATTCCATCTTATTGTAAAATGTGAGTTAATTGTTCAATTATTAATTCCTTCATATGGTTATTGCCAAGTACCTAAACAATGTGAAGAAGAGTTCGACGATGATCCTTGTGAAGAATTTGATCGAGCACCGGTTCCAAAATTTTTCCCAGATCAAAAGCTTAGACCTTTATTTGATGATGATGACTGTGAAGAGTGCGAGTAAGAGCTATGACAAAGTAAATTTCAATTACTCAAGTTGATTGTGTTAAAAATGCAATATATGGGCTATGGTAGCACTAAATCACTAAGGCTTCACATAATCTGTAGTAAATAAATGGCTCAATAAAACGAGCCTTTTATAAGTTTACTATTAGATAAAACTTGCATATCATATTCACATAATATAATTTTTAAAATAAAATGCAACTTATAAATTTTTTTAAAATTAATAAATTTATCAATCACAACTTATGTGTACCTGCATACTATAAAAAAGAGAACACGAATTAAAAGTGTATCATTTAACATAAAAGGAGGATAATTAATGACTATTTCTCATAATGATTTTATTGCAAGACCAGGTGTAATTAATAAGCAGGGACACCTTCCAGATCCGTCAGAACTAGTTTGTGTTGAAATCCCAAAGGTTTTTGACCAATGTTTAATTAAAAGATGTTTAGTTTATGGTTGCGGACCCGATACGGTAGATACAGATGCTGAATTAAGAAGTGATCCACTTGATGACCCAAGAGTATTTACAGGATGCAGGGATTTTAAGTTAAAGCTTATTTCAGTAGAGAAAATTCCACTTAAAAAAAATCCTAGTTACAAAAAAGTAATAGTATGTTTTGTAATTTCATTTTATGCTGAATATATAAATTGTGATGGAGAAACAAAATGTGAATTTTATGAGATTAATCGTACAGAAGTAATACCAAAACTATATTGTCCAGATTCAATTGCACAAATATCTGCTACAACTGTTCCAACTGGTAAATCTAGTGATCTTGATTCTGAAATTATAAAGCTTGAATTAGTAGCAGAATGTTTAGATGGAATCTTTTGCACGGATGATTGCGATGAAAGTGTTTTAGATATAACCTTAGGATTTCATCTTATTGTAAAATGCGAACTAATTGTTCAACTTTTAATTCCTGCATATGGATATTGTCCTATACCTTGCCAATGCGAAGAGGAATGCGAAGATGATCCTTGTGAAAAATTTGATCGAGCACCAGTTCCAAAATTCTTCCCGGATCAGAAACTTAAGCCTTTATTTGATGATGAATGTGAAGATGATGAGTAAGTAATTTCTAAAAAAATTACAATTAATTAGAACATTTGCAAGTATAAATCATATATTATACTATAAGAATTCTAATATGCCAGCTTTTGTAAATAGTCAATTTAGAATTCTTTTTACTAAATATAATGCATTTAAATTTAAGGAGGAATAAATATATGAATTCTAATTCAAAAGGCCATTATCAAGATGAGAAAGATTGTAGCTGTAAAAAACAAAAAGATGAAGGGACTAAAGTTCTATTAAAATGTAAGGATTCAAGCCTAGTAACAGTAACAGCAACATCAGGAACCGTTGTAGGTACTCCTGGCACTGCAGTATTAACTCCAAGACTAGCTTCAATTAGTTTAGACACAGGTCGTTTTCATGATCCCTGCGTTAAATTTGATTTTTCAACCAATATAGTTGTCGCACCTGGAGCTGGTACATCAGTGGCTGTTACATTCCAATTAAACAAACTTTGTAAAGGTGAAACTGTTGCAACTGTAATTGGAAATCCATGGGTATATGCTACAGCAGCAACAGCAACTGATATAATTGCTTTTACTGTTTGTGATTGCGATTGCGATAATGGTTGTGACTGTGAAAGTGATTGTTGCACTTATTTCATATCGGCAAGCACAGCGGCTACACTTACTGCTGGAACGGTAGCTACAACATCAACTGTAACTTTTAACAATCCAACACTAGCAGCTTTAGTAGTAGAAAGATAATCACAGTAATACTAATAATACTAAAACACATAAAAAGGCCCTATAAAAAGGGTCTTTTTTCATGTATATCTTTTAGTACTTTAATAAGTTTTTCAATATCATCAAAACTGTTAAAATATCCTGGACTTATTCTAACTGTTCCTCTTCGTCCTGTTCCAATTATTTGATGTATTAGTGGTGCACAGTGAAAACCTGTTCTTGCCGCTATTCCATTTTTATTAAGAAAATCCCCTACTTGAGATACATCTACAGTGTCTATATTTAAAGAAACTACCGCTCCCCTATTTTTATAATCAGTTCCTCCATAAATTTTAACATAAGATAATTTTCTTAATTCTTTTACTAAATATTCTACTAACATAATTTCATGTTTTCTTATATTTTCTATTCCTATTTTTCTAATGAACCTTATTCCTTCATATAATCCTGCTATTCCTGGTGTATTTAAGGTTCCACTCTCAAATTTATCAGGTAAAAAGTTAGGTTGCTTCATAGACAGTGAATCACTCCCAGTTCCTCCTTGAATAAATGAATCCAAATTGATCCCTTCTTTTATATATAATCCTCCTGTACCTTGTGGTCCATATAATCCTTTATGACCAGGGAAAGCTAATAAGTCAATATTATCAAGTACTACATCTATTGGTATAACTCCTGCGCTTTGAGATGCGTCAACCATAAATATTATTCCATATTGTTTCGCAATTTGACCTATACCTCTTATATCCTGAACAGTTCCTAATACATTGGAAGTATGGTTTATTATAATAACCTTAGTATTGTTACGTATTGATTTTTTTATATTGTTGATATTTAAATATCCATTTTCATCTACCCCGAGAAGAGTATACGTTATCCCTTTTTTATTTAGATAAATCAATGGTCTTAAAACGGAGTTATGCTCAATTACTGTGCTAATAACATGATCGCCTGGCTTTAGTATTCCTTTTATACCAATATTTAAAGATTCAGTAGCGTTACATGTAAATATAATATTTAATAAATTAGGAATGTTGAAAAGTTCACTTAGTTCTTGCCTTGTATCCATAATTTTAGAGGAAGCCTCAATCGCCATAGTATGAGACCCTCTACCTGGATTAGCAGCATAATTTTCCATGCAATTTAATACTTCGGAATAGACCTCCACCGGTTTTGGGAAACTAGTGGCAGCATTATCAAGATATATCATAAATTCCTCCTGCTTTGTTTATGTCATTTACTCTTTATATAGTATAAGTATTTTCATAACCATCACAGTATGCTTAATTTATTGTTAATTTTATAAACTATTAAAATGGTTAAAAGATTGCATTAAAAAATGAACCCCTAAAATAGAAGTTCATTTTTAACTATTATTAATTTAATTTGAATTATTTTATGTAATAAAGTTCATATTAAGATTAACTTTTTATTTATCAAATACACCACCAGTTTTTTTAGTACTTCTTGCTGCTTTACTTTTTTTACCAATAACTTTAGTAGCTCTTGAAAGTCCACTTTGCTCAGAACTTCTCTTTTTCTTTTCTTCAATAATCTTTTTCATCATTTCAATATTATTGCTTGACATAAATTCTTCCTCCTTCGGCAGCAAATCAAGAATGGTAGATACTATAGAATTTATGTTTAATTTATAATTTCCACATTTTTATTATATACATTCAAACTTAACTTGTTGTGTTCTCTACTAATAAGTTTATCTTAATTCTTTGAAAATTTCAATATAATATTAAAAAATAATATTATATTTTATCAAAAGTTCTATTATTTTTAATATTTATCTTAATTTCCATTTTTATAGGCTTTAATGAGTGATGTTATGTAACTTAATAAGAACATTTTTGTAGCCTAGTTTTATAATTTCATTCATATATAGTTTTTCATATGTAATTATATCAATATCAAATTCTAAAGCCTTTAAGAAATTGTCTCCATAAATTTTTTTTATAAACATCTCATAATCTTCTTTTATTAAAGTATAATGTTTTTCATCGTAATGATAACCTTTTGTATCATTATTTAATTTTTCTATAATTCCATATAATTGATAAATGTAACTAATGTCTTTCAGATTAAAATCATTTGCTAAAGCCACAATCGATTTTGCATAATTAAAATTCATAGGGATAGGATAAATATTAATTTTGTTCTCATTATCAAATTCTTTTAACATTCGTAAGCTCTGAAATAATGTTGTGCATATATCCAATTGAATAATTGTTGCATATTCACTGAGCTTTAATGCTTTATTTTGCTCCTCATATTCTCTATTAGTTTTCTCAATTTTACTTTGTGTCTTAATTGATATTGCGGTAGAATTTTTATTTATGAACCAACTGAAGATTCCTCCTAAAATAGCACCAATTATAATAGAAGTAGATGATATAATTGGGTTTATAAAATTGTCAGGTATGAATAATAATGATTCTAACATCACAATATCTCCTTTCTAAAAAAATATTTTCTATAGTAGGATTTCCATACTAATTTATTTTATTCCATATTAGTTATTATAATAAATTCATTTAAAAAATTAATTTTGACAAAACAATGGTAAATGGAGTATTGTTTTAGATAAGCTTATGTAAATAAAGGTTATATTTAAGATAACACATATGTTTTTAAGTAATTTTATTAAAGGAGACTACAAGCTCATGAATACGCAAAATGATAACAGAGGACAAACAAGAAGCAATGTACCAGTTGGTACTACAGTAGATGTTGTGTTAAAAAAGGACCAAAGAACAACTAACCTAACTAGAGGTGTAGTTCAAAGAATACTAACAAACTCAGCAGTACATCATAGAGGAATAAAGGTTATGTTAGAAGATGGACAGGTTGGCAGAGTGCAAGCCATTATTTCAAAGTAGAAATTAATAGTTTAACGACATTTTAGAAGGAAAATCTCTCACTTCTATAAGTGGAAGTTACATATCCTAACAAATAGAAAACTTCAGTAAAAGAATTAAACACCTTCTGAAGTTGTCAATGCATCTTCTAGAATCTCTAGCAGCGACCCAGGAGATGATTTAGTGTTAGAATCCAAATTATCATTAACTATTATCATAATAATAGTTAATGATAATTTGGATTTTGTACTTAATTTTAAAATTTACTGTCAATCATTTTTAAAAATGTCCCAAATTAAGTGAAACATTAGCACCAACGAATTGTTGGTGCTTTACTTTGTTTGAATTATAATTTTGGGTAAGTTTAATACACCTACTGAATACTAAACTTTT
>NZ_JAHLDV010000030.1 GCF_018861865.1 Clostridium frigoris | reverse complement strand
GACCCTACCGTTGCCAGTAAATCCCTTGCTCTCAGGTTGTCTTCCCGTTGGTTAGGCGACATAGGCTTCTTTCAGCCTATCGGCTCAGCTAACATGCTGGACGTACAAAAAGCCCTATGGATAAATCCATAGGGCGAATATACACGGTACCACCTAATACTTAGAAACTATGTTAAGGCTTCTACTCAAACAGATACACTAATGATATCCTACCTCTATAACGTAAGGCTTACGTCAAGGACTACTATACTTCATCCTGAATCTTAGAGACCCATTCAATTTAAACATAATTATCGTAATCACACCCTCTACGACTCTCTAAAAATTTGTTTTTAAATTTACTTGCTTCTCATCAACGACTATAACATTATAATATATTTTAAATCTCTTTAAATAACATTATACTTATTCTATTAAATTGTCAATAGAATGCAATTTTATGCTTTCCAAAGACCATGTAAATTGCAATATTCTCGTATGAATAACACTTCTTCTTCTAATTTAAATTCAGCTTCTGGTTTTTCACCTGGTTTTAAAAATTTTCTATATACCTTGTTTTCTGTGTGTACTTCAATAAATTCAATATGATGTTCTTCAAGTGATGGATGTTCTACTGCTCCAACCTTAACTTTAATTCCACCCTCTATTTTTTCAGATACAGGAACATGTTTTTCAACTGCTGCATCTGTAGTGTTTTCTGCTTGAAGAATCATATTTTGTCCACAGCAGACTAAAGTACCTCCAGCATTATGAACTACCTCAACTATATTACCACATATTTCACATTTATAAATTTGTCTTAATTCAGTCATTATTATTCCTCCTTTAAATTTAGAAATCAACAACTGCCAATTATGCTTGTTTATTCATAACGGTTATTTATTGATAGTCATTATATATATTCTACATTCTTTTATAATTTCCTCTTTTTTATACAATTTTATTTTCTCCTAATCAAATCTATTATATGCAGTTATTTTATAAATAATGTTCCTAATATTACCTTCATTTTTTTTCTCATATGTGGAACACTATATAACATCAATATATAATATAAATATATATTCCTACTATATAAATAAAGGGAGGTACGAAAATGAAAGATCAAATAAGAGAATATGCACCACACCAAAGAGATTTTTATGATCAGGAACCATCAGATATAAGGTCTTATTCCGAAACAGATTCTACTATGCTTCCAGACCCAGTAACTGACCCGATAGTTGCTATGAATATATCTAATGTGGAATTTGATTATACCTACTATGGTGGAGAAGAACTTTTTGATGAAGAATACTAATTTCTTTTATAAAAAAGACTATCATCTTCATAAAAACTTTTAACTTTTTAAATCTATAAAATATTAAAACAGATGACTTCGTTTTAGAAGTCATCTGTTTTTTTAAATTATAACCTCAACTTTATGGATCCCATCAATAAATGGAACAAACCCATCACAACATAACTTACCATCAAGCCATGTTCCTTTGTCTCCAATACGTTTAACCTCAATTACATATTCATAATTATCCTTTTTATAAATAATCTCATAATTTAGCCATTCCTCTGGAACGCAAGGCTTAATAGTAAATCCTTTTCCCTCCTTTAATTTAAGACCTAAAATAGCTTCTATTCCGGTTCTATACATCCATCCTGAAGTTCCAGTATACCAACTCCAGCCTCCCCTTCCTACATGAGGTTCCTTTCCATATACATCAGCAGTCATTACATATGGCTCTGTTTTGAATCTCTCACATTCTTGCAGAGTTTTTGTATGATTTATAGGATTTATCATGTTATAAAGTTTTACTGCTGTATCAGCCTTATAGAGTTTAGCAAAAGCAAGGATTACCCAAGTCGCAGCATGTGTATATTGCCCACCATTTTCTCTAACTCCAGGAACATACCCTTTAATATAACCGGGCTCCAAAGAAGATTTACTAAAAGGTGGAGTCAATAGTAGTATCATTCCATTATCTTCTTTTATTAAATAACGTTCTAATGACTTCATAGCTTCTGTCGCTCTTTCTTTATCTGCGGCACCAGATATTACTGCCCAGGACTGAGATAAAGAATCTATCTTGCATTCTTCATTTTGCGATGAACCAAGTGGCGTTCCATCATCAAAATATGCTCTTCTATACCAATTGCCATCCCATGCATTTTCTTCTAGATTTGTTCTTATATACTCTTGCATATCTTTGTATTTCTTAAGTTTTTCATCATCATTTTCATATGTGCAAGCCTTTGAAAAATCTTCTAATATATCATATAAGAACCAACCTAGCCACACACTTTCACCTTTTCCCTTATTACCCACAGTACTCATTCCATCGTTCCAATCTCCACTTCCCATAAGAGGGATATTGTGAGGTCCAAATTTAAGGGCTTTTTCTATAGCTTTTATACAATGTTCATATATACTACCTGTAAAATCTGCCCTTCCTGAAATGTTATATCTTTCATCTTCGCCTTCTGCAAGTGGTGTATCCATTAAATATTCCGCTTGTTCATTAAGAATATCAAAATCACCTGTATTTTTTATATAATCCATAGTGACATAAGGCAACCATAATAAATCATCGGAAAATCTTGTTCTTATTCCACTATCTACAACCGGGTGCCACCAATGTTGTACATCTCCTTCAACAAATTGCCTTGAAGCACTATACAAAATTTGTTTTCTTGTCATGCTTGGTTCAATCATGCTTAGTGACATAACATCCTGGAGTTGATCTCTAAATCCATATGCTCCACCAGATTGATAAAAAGCAGTTCTTGCCCATAATCTACATACTATAGTTTGGTACATTAACCATCCATTAAGCATTAAATCCATGCTCTTATCTGGTGTCTTAACCTGAATTGTATGAAGTATCCTGTTCCAATATTTTTTAACATTTTCTAGTTCAGTATCCACTTTTTTAAAATCTTCAAATTCCTTTGCGACTTTTGAAATATTATCTAAATTCTCATTTTCACCTAGCATTGCTATTAATTCTATTTCCATATTAGGCTCTAAATGAATTTTCGAAGTAACTGCGAGGCATGGGTCTAGGCCCGCTCCAACATTGTTCGAAAGTCTTATTCTTTTTAGAACCTCTGGATTTTGAGCACTTCCACCTCTTCCTAAAAACTCACTTCTGTCCCCAGTAAAGCTTTGCTCAGCACCTCCAAATAGCTTTAAATAAGACTTTAATTTACCGAAATGCTGATTATAACAATTTGTTGCATACATATATTCTTCTTCTTCATTAATATAAGTAACTATATGCTGAGCAGTATGCTGAGCTACTACGCCCATAACAAGTTCGGCATAATAAGTTATACTTATATCTCTAGCTATATCACTATTATTCTTTAGTTTTATCTTGCATAACTTAACATTATGCTCCATGGGAACAAACATTGTTACTTCACCCATAATTCCAAAGACCTCATGTTTGAAGTTCGAATACCCAAAACCATGTTCTATTAAGTATTCTCCACCATCCCTTATAGGTTTAGGTGTAATACTCCATATATTTCCATCGTTGTCATCTCTCAAATATATAGCTTCTGAGCATTCATCACTTACCCAATCATTGGACCAAGTAGTAATTTTATTTTCCCGACTATTACTATTCCAAGTATAAGCTGATCCAGATTCTGATATATGAAACCCAAAATTACCGTTTGAAATTACATTTATCCATGGTGCTGGGGTATTATTAAAGTCTTTAAGTAGAATGGTATAATTTTCACCTTCTACATCAAAGCCTCCGAGTCCATTAAAATGCTCTAATGGCTTCATATTAAACTTATGATCCTTAACCGTGAATTCATTTTTCAAAGTTTGAAGTAATGGTACCTTCTCTAATCTCTTATTATTATTTTGAATTTGAGATACTAACATTCCCTTACATGAATCTATAACCAACCTAGCTATAGCTATTAATAGCTCTATATCTTCGTCTATAATATTAGCCTTATTAAGTATAAATAGTCCACCGGGTTTGTTTTCCTTTTCTCTTAAGTGACTTCCACCTACTAAATCCTTAATATCAGCTTGTAGCGGCTGATCATATGAGGTCGTTTGAAGGTTTATTATCACTAAATCTACTTTTAATCCTTTAAGGCTTAAGTATTCATGAGCATCTATAAGTTGGCGAACTAAATCTTTATCTTTGCTCGCGCGAACTATTAGAAGAATTATAGGTAAATCTCCTGAAATACCATATCCCCAAAGAGTGAATTGTCCTTTTTTTACATTTTTTATATACTTCTCTCTTTGTCTAAATGTAGAATTTAAAAATAAAATTTTGGAAGCTATAACTTGATATAAATTTGCCTGAGTAGATTTTATACCTAAGTATTTCATATCTACCTGAGTTTGACTCCAAGCTAGTTCAAATACCCTATTTATATTATGAAATTCACTATATTTTTTAGCTAAGCTTATTACTTCTTCCTTTGTATTAGCTATTGACGTAGTGAATGCTATAATACAGGTTTCACCAGGTTTAATTTTAACTTTTCTTCTTATACTTACTATAGGGTCAAGCACCGCTCCAACAGTATTAGATAATACTGAATCTACCCTCATTGCTATAGGCTCTATTGTATTCTCCCCACGGCCTATGAAATTTGCTCTGCTAGTCTCATATTGAATGATTCCAATAACATTTCCCTGAGTTGCGACGGTTTGCATAAGCCATGGCTGTTTCTCACCCTTAGACCTCGGTCTTCTCGTTGCAATAATACAACTAGGATTATCAACATACTCAGTTTTAACAAACAAATTTCCGAATGCTGGATGTACTATATCTGCATCGTAATGAGCTAGAGTTACCTCAAAATAACTTGTTATCTCTAAAATTTTACTTTTGGTACTTTTGTTGGTAATTGATAATCTTCTTACCTCTGAATCATCCTCTGTAGCCACAGTAATTTCCATACGGGTGGCAATATTTTTATCACTTCTTGCAAACTCAGCCTTGTCTAATGCGAATGTTACTTCATAGCTATCACTTGCCTTTTTACAAGGCTCATAAGCCGCACTAAAGAATTCATTTTCATCAAAATCTTTGATATAAACAAACATACCTGTATTATCTTTTGTAACATCTTCCTTCCATCTGTAAATCATAGTTTTATCACGCAAAGCATACCCTGATCCACTATTAGAAATCATTAACGAATAATTTCCATTTGAAATTAAATGTGTTTCCGGAGTTTCCGTTTTTGCTGTAGTATATTTTCTTACTATAATCTTTTGCTTTCCTACAGAAGTATCTACTACCTTAAATTTACGTTCCCTATCATATACTACTCTCTTAGAAACTTTCTCTTGAAGTAATAACTCTGTAGCTTTCACTCTTGGTAATGCATGAAATCTTTTTTGGAGAATATTATTTAATAATACATTATCTAAAGCCATCAAACTCATACCTTCATGATGAATCATAAAACACTTGATTATAGCCTTAGGATCATCTTTAGACATTCTATTTTTAGTATAATCTATAGCTTCATAAAATCCATAATTCCCCTCAAGGCCTTCATTCGTAAGTCTTTTAAGATTATCATAAGCTCCTCTAAAATCAATTTGGAGTGCCATAACAGTTGAATATGGTGAAATAACCAATTCATTTTCAAGTCCCGACTTTAATCCTACTCCAGCTACTCCAAAAGCTTTATATTGATAATTTGAATTTATATCAAATTTATAAAATGCAGATTCAGATATACCAAAAGGTACCCCTCTTTCACTGCAATATTCCTTTTGTGCACCGATTACAGCATTATAAGTTTCATCTAGCATCGTGCCTGGATAATTTTTCATTATAAGTAATGGCATCATGTACTCAAACATTGTTCCGCTCCAGGAAACTAAGCCCTTGCTTTTCCCCATGGTACTCATAGCTCTTCCAAGTTTAAACCAATGTTTTTTAGGAACATCTCCCTTTGCAATAGCAACGAAGCTGGCTTGCCTTGACTCAGAAGCGAGAAGATCATAATAACTCTTACCTAGATTATCATTCTCCACATCATATCCAATTCTAAACAATTCCCTCTCCTCATCATATAACATCTTAAAATCAGTAGCATCCGCCATAGAATTTAGTCTTTCCTTTAAGCCCTCTATTTTGCTAATAACAAATTGAGTTTTTTCTTTTGTTTGTTGTAACAAATCTTTTAATGCCCACAACGATTTATCATTTTTCAATTTGTCATCTAGAATATTTAATATATTATTTATTTTTTCTGGGATACTAATTATTGTTGCTCCCTCAAGTAAATCCCTCATAGACTTAGTAAGTTCTAAATCAGAATCTTTTTCAAAGGCATAATCAAACCAAGGAAATAGTTCACTTATTTCCTCTAAATACCCACCTACATCATCTTTTAGTTTTTTATTCCAATATGATTCCATGCAATATTCATTTTTCCCAACTTCTACAAGCTTATTTGATAAATCCCTAAGTATAGTTTTCCAACAATTAAAGTCTATTGTATCACTAGCTATTTTATTTAATATGCCCTGATATAAATTCTTAACATCTTTGGATACTCCTACCTCTTGAGATGCAAGCCTCATAGTGTCTTCCAATCCCTTAACTTGAGCAGGCTTAAATACTGAATCCCTCAAATATTCATCTAACGCCTCTTCAACCACCCAAAGGTACCCAACTAAATTACCACTATCCACAGTAGACACATATCTAGGGAAAAGTGGCGCCTTAGTTTTAGTATCATACCAATTATAAAAGTGACCTCTGTACATATCCATACCTTCCATTGAAGTCATAATTTTATCTATTCTGCTTGTTACCTTAATAATTCCAACATACCCTAAATCATATGCAACTAAATTTGAGGTTAATTCCATCCCCATGTTGGTTGGTGAAGTTCTATGCGCTACTCCATTTGGTGGATCTTCTTGGTAATTATCTGGCCCAAGCCAATTGCTTTCATCATTTACAAAATCCTCAAAATACGCCCAAGTTTTTCTACTAAGTTTTCTTAAGTAATTCTTTTCTTCAATGGAAATTTCAAAAGATTCAGACTCACTATCACGACTTATAACATATGCAATTACAGGACTTAAGATCCAAATCACACAAGAAGGTATGCTAAGAAGTCCAATACTGATGCTTGCATTAAATGATACAATTAAAATTAAAACTGAAATTGCACTTGAAGCCCACATAGCCTCAATATAATCTTTAAGTTTCTTCCCAACTTTCACCTCAACATCAGCTGCTGACTGCCACTCTAATAAGTTTTTTTTACTTACTAGCACTCTGTATAAGGTTCTAATTATAGCATCAACCATCATATATGCTTGATAAGGTATAAAACAAAAAATCAAAAATACCTGCTCAATAGCCATCTTGCTATTTTCGATTTTTCCAGATAAACTCACCCCCAAAACTGGAGAAACTACAGCTTCGCTTACGTCAAAAAGTATAGGTGCTAAAATAGCTACAAAAGCTGCAATAACCCACTTATCCGTACTATCTGGCAATACCCCACCTAAAGCAAGTATAAGCAAAATTATAACGGACGGTGCAAGTAAACTTCTCCTTAAATTGTCAAATATCTTCCATTTAGATATTTTGCTTAATGGTGAGGACTTTTTAAGCCAGCGTAATAATTGCCAATCCCCTCTAGTCCACCTGTGTAACCTCTTAGAACTAGCGTTATAATAAGATGGATATCCATCTATGAATTCCACATCAGTAACTAATGCGGTCCTAACATATGAACCTTCTAACAAATCATGGCTTAATACAGTATTTTCAGGTATTTCATCCTTTAACATATAGTTAAAGACATCTACATTGTAAATACCTTTACCAGTAAAAATACCTTCACCAAATAAATCTTGATACACATCAGACACCGCAGTAGTATAAATATCTATACCTGTTTCACCAGAAAAAATCTTTGAAAATATGGTTTTGTTTGCGCTAAGAATAGAAACCCCTATTCTTGGTTGCATTAGACCATATCCCCTACTTACTCTCTTTTTATCATTGTCTATAACAGCATTATTAAGTGGATGCGCCATGGCACCTATTAATTTTTTCGCAGAATCTCTTGGAAGTTTTGTATCTGCATCTAAAGTAATAACGTATTTAACCATTCTGAGATCCTCTGCTTTACTGCTTATTACATTGTAACTAGTATTCTGCTTACCTCTTAAGAATTCATTAAACTCCATAAGTTTTCCACGTTTTCTCTCAAATCCTATCCATTTATTCTCTTTTTCATTGTATTGTCTCCTTCTATTAAAAAAGAAAAATATCTTTTTATCTGGAGTACAATACTTTTTATTCAATTTTTCTATTTCAAAAAAACCAGCATCAACTATCGCCTTATCTGATGCTTCATCCTCAGTATCACTATCTTTAAAGTCGCCAAGCAATGCAAAAAATAAATTACTTTGTGAATTTGCTAAATAGTATATTTCTAAGTCCTTTATCAATTCAACTACTCTAGAAGTATTATTTAATAACGTTGGAATCACTACTACCGTACTATATTTTTCTGGTATTCCCTCTTCAAAGTCCATTTTGGGAATGAATGACGTTGTACATAGCAGGCTTATGCTCCAGTTTAAAATTGATATTGTTATTTCACTACATGGTACCAATATAACAAATACAGCCAATATATATCTCCATAAATCTTTGTCATTATCATTTAATAAGCTACTTGCAATAATTAAACCCGCTATTAATAAAGTAACTACACAAATAGTACTTATATAAACATTATCTATATTTTTATTTTTGATGTTTATAAATTTTTCTATACCAGTATTTTTATATGCTATTTTTTTCTTTAAATCACCTATTCCATCATCTATTAGATAGTAACCTACGTGTTTTTTATAAGTATTATTTTCTGGCATTTCACTATCATAGCAACATTCAATTGCTTTTTTTGCTATATAAGATTCTGCAAGTTTTGTATGTTTAGATAATTTTTCTATTTCATGTCTATATTTATCTCTTGACTTAAAATCCATTTCTTTATAAATATGTGCAGGATCCTCTCTTAAAATAATCTCTACGGGACTTAAATTTTCAAAATATTTCTTCCAATTTAGGCCTTCAATAACTCTTATACTATTAATAGAGTTTGCCATAGAAATTTCAAAATTAGCCTCTATTTGATGCTCTAATACTATGATTTTTTCTGAACTTGTGTCTTTCTCTCCAAGTCTTTCATTTATAAAATCATAAACCTCCTTGGAATCAATGCCATTGTCCCTTAACAGCTTGAGTAATCTTTCTGTAAAGTGCGAAGTGAATACAGTCTTTTGCCTATTTAAAAGTGATAATTCTAAAATAATTTTATCTTCGTTAAAAGCATTAATTAACCTCTCTGCGACTACTTCTGCCTCTTTTTTATCCTCTTCTGCTTTAACGATTTTTTCAGTTATCTTACTAATATTCTGGATTAAAGCTATCCGGAGCATTATAGGTATAGCCCAAAGTTCGCCAGACGTCAGTTGAGCATTCTTTTGGTATGCGCGAATAAAGTCTTCAATTACATGTTCATCCATTCTACCATCAGTGTGAGATACTATTTCGATTGCAATATGGTACACTCTTGGATATCCTTTCATAACTCCCTTGTAAATTACTGGTAAATCTTTATAATATGTTTGTGGCATATTATATTTTATACTTTTGTATTCTTTTTCTACTAAATAAAGATTATCCAAAAGCCATTCTGCAGCAGGTAACACCTCTTTTTTATTTTTACCTTCTTTGTCTATCTTCTCGTACCCTTGTAAAATTTTTGCGTAACTTCCATCTAAATTACTAATAAGCTTTTTTTTACAATTAGTATTTTTTACGTCAGAGTAATGCCTTGCTATTTCAAATGCATGTTTTTCTAACTCTTCTCTATTAACATTTATGGTTGGTATATCTTTTAGTAGGTTTTCTTCTTCGTAATGATTTAAATTTTTTCTTACAACTATATAAATTAAAATACTTATTGTAACTATTGCCCCTAATATAACATATGGCATTATAAACACCCCTTTAATACTTTTTATTAATAATATTGTAAAGTTTTAGAACTAGTTGAAATTATTATCCCCAACTAAGTGTTCAATTATTAGTAAAAATAATAAAAAACTCGCAATTAAATATTGTGAGTTTTTTATATTGGTGTGTGTTATTCACTTAATCTTATATTTTATAAAATTCTTCAAAAGATTTTGTTACATAAAAATGATCTATTACCCCACCTAATTCTCTTATTGAATGCATAGCCAAAGTTGGACTTCCCATATCTACTGAGCGTATATTTAAATGTGTTGAAGATATTGGCCCTATAGTTGAACCCCCTCTAGCATCAGAACGATTAACAAATTTTTGAATCGGCACGCCCGCCTTTTCGCAAATCAATTCATAAACTGCATCTGAATCACTATCAGTTGTATAACTTTGACTCGCACTAATTTTTATAACCGGACCTTTATTTATATACGGTTTGTTTGTTGGGTCATTTTTTTCTGGACTATTAGGATGAACAGCATGTGCATTATCTGCAGATATTACAAATGATTTAGATATAGCTCTAAAAAAGTCTTCACGATTTTTACCCAGAGAAATTGTGATACGTTCTAAAATATCAACTAGCATATTTGAGTCAGCACCCTGCTTTGTTGAGCTTCCCACCTCTTCGTTATCAAAACAAACAATTACATTTGTCGCCTGGACAGCTGACCCCCTAGATATCGCACTTATCCCAGCATGTACCATAGCTAAATCATCCAACCTTGAGCTTGATATAAATTCATTATTAAGCCCGATAATTGATCCTTTTTCATATTCATAAAGGAACAAATCAAAATCAATAATTTGTTTAAGATCTACTGATAATTCTTTTGCAATGGCACTAATAAGATAATTATTTTTTTCTAGATTTTCATTAACCATTGAGAGTAATGGCAATAGATCCTTTTGCTTATTTAGTTCAATACCAGTATTAATATTCCTATTCATATGAATAGCTAAATTAGGAATTATCATAATTGGTCTTCTAATATTTACAAGTTTCGTTTTCGGGTGCAAAATATCCTTACTTCTTAAAGTTACCCTCCCTGCTACTGCAAGTGGCCTATCCATCCATGTATTTAATATAGGTCCACCATAAACTTCTGTGTTTAATTTCACATATATATTATCTACTACCATTTCCGGGCTTGGTTTTATTCTAAAGCTTGGTGAATCTGTGTGTGCTCCAATAATTTTAAAGCCACTTTCCTCAATTTCTCCCTTTCCAACTACAAACGCAGTTAGTGCAGAATCATTTTTAGTCACAAAATACTTTCCACCTTTTTTAAGCTCCCACTTTTCTTCTTCTTTAATCTCTATAAAGCCTGCCTTAGATAAATCTTCTTTAGCTCTTGCAACAGCATGATATGCTGTTGGACTATCATAAATATAATCAATAAGATTTTGGGCAAATTCTAATTCTTTATTCATATATTATATTCCTCCAATGAATATTATGTATATAAGCACTTTGCTTATCTCCTTTATTAGTATAACAAATTTCTTTCATAATATTTCTATAAAAACTAAATAAATGCTATAATTAATTATAAGAAATATGTTTAAATTCAATTTTTTAAATTATACTATATAATCAGAGGTGTAAATATGTTATCAAATTATTTAATATCAAAATTCGTAAAAAATTATCATGATACTGCTAATAAAAAAGTAAGAGATGCTTATGGTTACCTAGGTGGATTAGTTGGAATTATATTAAATTTAATTCTTTTTGCTACAAAACTAATTATAGGAATAATATCAAATAGTATAGCAATTACAGCGGATGCCTTTAATAACTTATCAGATGTTGCTTCATCAGTTATTACAATTCTAGGTTTTAAACTAGCTAGTAAACCAGCAGACAAAGAGCATCCTTTTGGTCACGGAAGACTTGAATATATTTCTGGTCTTATAGTCTCCTTTATAGTAATTTTAGTAGGTTTTGAATTTATTAAAACCTCCTTTGATAAAATAATCCATCCATCAAAGGTAATCTTTACTCTTATACCCTTTTTATTGATATTAGTTTCAATAGGTGTTAAAATTTGGATTAGTAAGTTTAATAAGGTTATGGGTAAAGCCATAAACTCCTCAGCCCTAGAAGCATCTTCAACTGATGCATTAAGTGATGTAGTAAGTTCAAGTTGCGTCGCACTATCACTACTTTTATCTATTTGGATTGATTTTCCATTAGATGGGTACATAGGTATACTGGTATCCCTTATAATAATATATGCTGGATACTCACTTATAAGAAAAACTATGAACCCACTTCTTGGTGAAGCTCCTGATATGGAACTGGTAAAAGGAATTCAATCAAAATTACTATCCTTTGATCATATTACAGGTTGCCATGATTTAGTTATCCATAACTATGGTCCCGGCAGATGTATGGGATCTATTCATGCTGAAGTACCTTGTGATATATCTATAGTTAAGATCCATGAAATTATAGACAAAGCTGAAAAAGATATTTCTGATGAATTTAGCCTATATTTAGTTATCCACATGGACCCTATAAATACAACTGATAAAGAAGTTAACTCAACTCGCTTAGAACTTTTAAGTATATTAAAATTTTTTTCTATAATAAAATCAATTCATGACTTTAGAATTGTAGGCGAAGGCGATCATAAAAATTTAATCTTTGATGTCGTAATTGATTTCAATCCTAAATTTTCACAAAGTGATGAACTTAAACTCGAAGATGACATTAATAAAGCACTAAAAAAATCTTATCCTTATTATAATGCTGTTATGACAATTGATAGAGATTATATAGGTGTATAGTTATTGCATAAAAAATTAAAGGGGGTATTTTACAAAATGCTTAATTTAAATAATGTTGACCCAATGGGTTTGGTCCTATTTACTTTACCCCTATTAATATTTGCAATATCTATAGCGATGCAATTTATATTTAAAAAGAGGTTAGTTATTTTATTTATTACCTTTGTATGCTGTTTAATATCAACCTTTACTATATTTAATTCAAGTTTTTTAATTTACTGTTTTATATACACATTCATTTCATTACTTGGAACCTTTATATGCGATTTGGTTCTTAGAATTAAAAATAACTTTATTAGGAAAAGAAAATAAATATATGAATTACTGAAATAAAAATCAAGGAAACCCAAAATGGATTTCCTTGATTTTTTCATACTATCAACATCTTTATTAAAATATCCTGAACTCAAAGATTATATATTACAAGATACGCTGGATAATTTGATACTTTGTTATCTATAAACATACTTCGTTACTAATCATGTCTTTGTATGTTTGTCTTTTACATATTATTTTGTGAATACCCTCATTAACTAAAACTACTGGAGCCCTAGGTATTTTATTATAATTACTACTCATTGAATAACCATAAGCACCAGTTGATAACACAGCCATAAGATCTCCACTATTTATCTTTGGTAGCTTAACTCCCTCAAGGAGTATATCCCCACTTTCACAACACTTGCCTGCTATTGTAACTACTTCAGTACATGGATCACTTATTCTATTAGCAAGTAGACATTGATATTGTGCATTATATAATGCTGGTCTTATATTATCTGTCATTCCACCATCAACTGCCACATATTTTCTAACCTCAGGTATATCCTTTATAGCTCCAACAGTATATAACGTAATACCTGCATTAGCTACAATAGACCTACCGGGCTCAATAACAATAATAGGAAGTTTTATTCCATATTTTTTGCACTGAGCTCCAGTTGCCTCAAGTATTACTGAGCAAAACTCTTCTATTTCCTTAGGTTCATCACCTTCATCATAATAAACGCCAAATCCTCCACCTAAATCTAATTCTTCTATATCATAATTAAACTTTTCTTTTATATGTTTAATTAAAGTTGTCATTATATTTGTTGCTTCTCTATAAGGTTCCAACTCAAAAATTTGAGACCCTATATGACAATGAAGTCCTGCTAGCTTTATATTTGATAAACCTAAAGCAGTCCTTATAACTTCCTCAAGCTCGTTATTTAATATAGTAAATCCAAATTTCGAGTCAATCTGTCCAGTTTTTATATAGTCATGGGTGTGAGCTTCAATACCAGGTGTTACTCTAAGAATAACCCGTTGTATAACACCTTTTTCCTTTGCATTTTCATTAATAATTTTCATTTCATGAAGGTTATCTACAACAAAAGTTCCTACGCCAAGTTCTATTGCCATTTTAATCTCATCAATTGTTTTATTATTGCCATGAAAAAATACATTTTCAAGTGGAAATTCAGCCTTATAAGCAGTATATAATTCGCCACCTGAAACCACATCTAAATATAAGCCTTCACTTTTTATAATTTCACACATTGCAATAGTTAAAAATGCTTTTCCAGCGTAAGCTACCTTATTATGTTCACTCTTAGCCTTTAATGATCTATAGAATCTTCTACAATTATCTCGTATAAGCTGTTCATCCATTATGTATAAAGGTGTACCATATTCCTGAGCTAAGACCTTTGCACTGACCCCAGCAATACTTAGCATATTATTATCATTTTTTATGTTACCGAAAAATCTCACATAAACCTCTCCTTTTATCAATATATTATTTATAGGTTAAATTCTTTTGCAACAACCTTTATAGCCTTTAGTTTATCGCTAGTTTTAATTGCACAAGTAATTCTTATTTCTGATGTAGTAATCATTTTAATCTCAATATCGTTTTTACTAAAGACCCTAAACATTCTAGCAGCTACTCCAGAGGTTGTCTTCATCCCCAGCCCCACCATAGAAAATTTAGTTATATCTTCATCAACTATAATTTTATTATCAACTGTTAATTTTTCTATAATTTTTAAACTATCCTTTAAGCTTTCTTTAGGAATTGTAAATGACACACTCACCATTCCATCTACTGGTGATGATTGACTTATCATATCTATATTAACCCTTTTACTTCCTATAGCTTCAAATATAGTAGACAATATATTTACATCTTTAGGTATATTCTTAAGTGTTACTGCCACATCATCATCACTTGTCGCAATACCTGTTACTGGTTTACTTTCCATATTCACGTTTTTTACCTCCTTAATTACAGTTCCTTTAATATCACTGTCGCTTAATCCTACATATATAGGTATGCCATATTTTTGAGCAAGCTCTATTGATCTTGAATGCATTATCTGAGCTCCCAAACTTGCAAGTTCAAGCATCTCTTCATATTCTATTTCATCTAGTTTTTTTGCCTGACTATAAGCTCTAGGATCTACACTATATATACCAGAAACATCAGTATATATTTCACATCTTCCATTAAGCTTTACAGCAAGTGCAACCGCTGTGGTATCAGAGCCACCTCTACCAAGTGTAGTAATGTCACCTTCTCCATTTATTCCTTGGAAGCCAGCAACTATTACAATTTTACCCTCTTTTAAACTTTTTTTAATTTTATTACCATGTATGTCCTCAATTAACGCCTTACCATATTGTCCACTAGTCTTAATTCCAATTTGGTATGCGGTATAACTTATTGCATCATATCCAAGTCCTTTAATTGCCATAGCAAGTAATGCACTTGAAATTATTTCTCCAGTTGAGATTAATGCATCTAATTCCCTTTTATCTGGGTCTTCTCCTATCCCTTTTGATAATGATAATAGATCATCTGTAGTGTCTCCCATAGCCGATACTACTATTACTAAATCCGTGTCTTTATTTTTTCTTTTTATTATGCTTTGTGCAATCCCCTTAATTTTCTCTGTTGTACCTACAGATGAACCTCCATATTTTTGAACAATTACTGCCATTATTAAATCACTCCTAATAGAATTTACAGCTTTTATGTATTCCTTAATATGTAACTATTATTAAATTTTTTTTCGTACTGTTAACGTACGTCTCCAAAAAAAAATAATACAGCAAAGGAACACCCTTGCTGCATAAAATATATATTTTTACACAAACTTCGTGTACCTTGTAGCTCTCCACTAATAAATCAGTGACAACCCTACACATATTATGTGTAAAACCAGAAAATAATTTTACCAAATATATTTTCTTCGGCCATAGCTCCTTTTCTTATTCCTCCTCACATGCACGCTCCGAATAAGTACTAATAGACACAGCACCTCTACCCTAGGTAGTTTATTATTTAATTATTTACTAGTTTAACACAGTATGTTTATAAGTACAAGTATCAATTATAAATTTGTAGATCCATTTATTATATACACCATTCAAACTAAATTACATACCATATATATGACAATGTTATTTAAATTTAGGAGATGATAAAATGTGCGGTATTGCAGGATGGATTAATCTATACGCTAATATTGAAAATGATAATAGAATTCTTTTTAAAATGACCGATACATTGAAACAAAGAGGACCTGATGCCAGCGGTTTTCATTTTTCAAAACATGCACTTTTAGGTCATAGACGCCTTGTGGTCGTTGACCCAGAAGGTGGAACACAACCTATGACAAAAAAAATAGGCAATGACACTTATACTATCGTGTATAATGGTGAACTTTATAATACAGAAGATGTACGGAAAATACTAAAAGATAATGGATTTAGTTTTACCTCATATTCTGATACTGAGGTGCTTCTAGTAGCCTTTATTTTCTGGGGAGCCGAATGTGTTAAACATATAAACGGCATTTATGCTTTCGGAGTTTGGAATGAGACAAATGAAACATTATTTTTAGCAAGAGATCCTTTAGGGGTTAAGCCTCTATTTTATACAATTAAAGATAATTCATTGATTTTTGGTTCGGAGATAAAGACTCTTTTAGCTCATCCATTGGTAGAACCAATTCTTGATAAACAAGGTCTTACTGAACTCTTTGGCTTTGGGCCTGCAAGACCTCTTGGTAGTGGTATATTTCAAAATATAAAAGAATTACCTCCATCTCATAGCTTAATTTATAATAAAGATGGTATTAAAATTACGCAGTATTGGAAACTTACCGCTAAAACCCATGATGAGAATTTATCCACAACTGCAGAGCATGTACGTTCATTACTTGTAGATTCAATAGAAAGACAACTAGTGGCAGATGTCCCAGTATGTACCTTCTTATCTGGTGGACTTGATTCAAGTATAATTTCAGCTGTTGCTTCCACCTACTTTAAAAAAAATAATATGCCCAACTTAAACACTTATTCTGTAGATTATGTTGATAATAGAAAGTTTTTTAAACCTACAGAATTTCAACCAAATACAGATGCAGACTGGATTTATAAGATGGTAGACTATATTGGCTCTAATCATCATGATATATTAATTGATACACCTGAGCTAGCATCATATCTTAAAGAGGCTGTTATTGCTACAGATTTACCCGGTATGGCTGACGTAGACTCCTCATTATATCTTTTTTGCAAAGAGGTAAGAAAAAATTCTACAGTTGCGCTTTCAGGTGAATGTGCTGATGAACTCTTTGGTGGTTATCCTTGGTTTAGACGTGAAGAGGATATAAATGCAACTACATTCCCATGGTCAAAATTCGTAAGTGATAGAAAAAGTATACTATCCCCTGATCTTCAAAATCTTCCAATAGAAGAGTATGTTCAAGATAAATATAACGAAAGTTTAAGGCAAGTTCCAGGTGTTCCTGGTGAAAGCCAAAGAGAGCATAGAATGAGAGAGTTATTTTATTTAAATATAAAGTGGTTCATGATAACACTTCTTACAAGAAAAGATAGAATGAGTATGGCAAGCGGCCTTGAAGTAAGAGTTCCTTTTGCGGACCAACGACTTGTAGAATATGCATATAATATCCCTATGGATATGAAGTATTATAAAGGACGTGAAAAAGGGGTTTTACGCGAAGCACTTACAGGACTTCTTCCAGATGACGTGCTTTGGAGAAAAAAGAGTCCATATCCAAAGACTCATAACCCAGGTTATACTTTGGCTGTTCAAAAATTAATGAATAATATACTAAGAGATAAATCTTCACCGCTATTACAGCTAATAGACCAAAAACATGTTAAGGAAATAGTTGATTCAGGTGGTAATGCATATAAGAATCCTTGGTATGGACAACTTATGACAGGACCTCAACTTATAGCATATTTAATTCAAGTAAACACTTGGCTTAAAGAGTATAAGGTTATTTTAAAGTGAGCAAAAAAAGTATATATTACGCGTAATATATACTTTTTTAAATTTTATGTAACTGGTTCCCCATATATTGGGACTATCCTTGTCCAGCCTTTCATTTTTCCATACTTAAGATATTTGTCATAATACGAGAGTTCAGCATCAAGCATATCAGTCCATAACTTACGCAATGGTTCGTTCCTAATAGTCTCAATTATTGCTCTAAGGTGAGCATCTAATGCAGATAATTGCCAACTTAAAATAATTCTGTACATAAATTTATCCGTAATCATTTCAGGATCTATGGGACTCGATACTGGTAGTGCCGATCTATTGGGCAACGGTATGTTAAGCTTTAGCGCTAACTTTTCAAGCTTATTAACCTGCTTATTATAAATATATAACCCATGTTCAAGTATTACTTTAAACTCAGTATCATGAGCAAAACTTGAAAATATGCTAATGAGTTCAATTTGTTCATACCTCATGACAATATGATCCCAAATATGAAACGCCTCTGACGTAGAAAGTTGTTCTTTTTCCTGAACAGTAGCAGTTTTGTAAGTAGGGTATGTCTCTTCCCACCCTTTCAATTTACCAAACTTATAAAGGGTATCAAAATCCTGAAAATGAATTTTTAAATCTTCTATGATAATATTTCTTAAATTATCATTCGTACTGGTTGAACGAACCGCATGGCTAAGGGACATAAGCTGCGCCACAAGATCATGGTATATCTTTTTATATATATAATCATCCGTTATATCATTAAGCCGGGTTGCAAACTTCACATCTACCGGAGGTCTGTTTGGCATTATTATACGAAACTTTTCTCCTAATTTCTCTAAATTGTTTATTTGATTTTCAAAGTTTTTCTGAAATCCACCTAGAATTACTTCCCAATCTACATCATGAACAAAGTTCTTAAATAATTGAACTGTTTGAGTACTGACATATCTTGCTCTTAGAAGACTATATATATTAAATGCCTCCTGTATATCTACAACATCTTCTCTCTTCTTAACTTTTTTCATTAATGAAATTATATCCAATAAATTCACCTCTCACTTATAAATATTGTTATTACTATGTGTAAAACTACTTATATTTATACCTTGAGAGATGAAATATTTATAACTTACTGTGGCTTATCAGTAGATGCAGCAACTTCGTTATGGCCTTGTTGTACTTCATCAGTTGATCTATCCTTTAGCAGTAACAACTCACCATCTTGATCTTCAATATGCTTTTGCAAAACCACTTTTGATTTGTTAAGATCCGCCTCTAAGGTTTTGGATTTAGTGATATTTACAAAAGTGATGACTACACCATCGATTTTATCCTCCAATGTATGATAAGGCAAAATGCATGCATTAAACCAACTACCATCGCGAGACATGACCTGTTTCTCAACTGTAATCAGCGTACGCTGCACCCGCTTAACATCCTCCGTCAGTTCAGGATAAATAAGATCTGACGCGATGTCAGTAACTGGCCTTCCAACGTCACTGGATATAAGCCTTGAGACTACAGACATTTGACTTGTAAAGCGTTTAACAAGTAACTCATTATCCAAAAATAAGGTGGCAATCTTCGTGCTATCCATCAAATTTTTCATATCGTTTGTGACAAGTGATAGACCATCTAATTTGTCCCGTAGTTCATAATTGATTGTCTTCAGCTCTTCGTTTGAAGACTGTACTTCTTCCTTGGTTGTAGTAAGCTCCTCGTTCGTCGACTGAAGTTCTTCGTTGCATGATTGCAATTCCTCATTACTTGATTTGAATTCTTCTTGGGATATTTGCATTTCTGCACTGGTAGCTTGCCACATTTGTCGAGCTTGTAGTAGCTCCTGCTCCAGTTCACCCTCACGCTTATTACTGAAAGGGATTTGTCCATTTGTACTTGTTTTTTCGCATACAGTAGGTATTGCTACGTCTGTAAAAACAATCATTACCATCCCTCGCAAAGTCTCTGGCTCTTTGAGTGGATTTACTGTGATATCTACCCTAATCTCTCCACCTTCATTTAGCACAACAGCGCTCTTTGAAGTAACCACTTCTTTTCCCCTAACAGCCTTGTAAAAAACGTCATTCAGTTTATAGTTTAACCCTTCACGTGCCATGGCAAAAATATTCCAATTAACCTTACCGGCAGCTGGTTCCAGGTATTTACCCGTTCGCCCAGTAATGTAGAGGATATCGCCTTTGCCATCAACAAGTACTGCAGCCGGTGAATAATACTTTAAAACCAGTTTATCTGCCATCGACTGCATGTTTTGAACCTCTTCCGACGGCTGGTTCGCTTCCGGTTGATATGGTGCAAATGAGTTAGGAAATTCTATGGGCTCCTTCTGAATTAAAGGCCTAAGCCTTTGATAAATTTGCGATTTAAGATCAAGTGGTTTAAAAAGATCGGTAAAGTTCGCCACCGACTCTGCACTTCCTAAAAATAAAAATCCACCACTATTAAGACTGTAATGAAAAAGAGGAATAAGCTTTTTCTGAATTTCTGGAGTCAAATATATAAGTAGATTCCTACAAATCATTATATCAACCTTTGTAAATGGAGGGTCCTTAATCATATTTTGCTGAGCAAAAATGACCATATCACGAATTTCCTTAATAACTTGATAACCACGATCCACCTTAACGAAATACTTATTCAGGCGAACGCTTGACATATCTTTTGTAATATTCGCAAAGAAAACTCCCTCCCGTGCTTTATCAATAGCTTCAGAGTCTAGATCCGTAGCAAAAATCTGAATAGAAAAGTCTTTGAAAGGCTTTAATTGGTTTATCACCTCTTTAAAGACAATTGCTAAAGAGTAAGCTTCTTCGCCAGTAGAACAGCCAGATATCCAAATTCTAACCGTATCAGTTGGTGAACGTTGAACTAAGAGAGCCGGTATAACTTTGTCTTTTAGCAATTCCCACTCCATAGGTTCACGAAAGAAATTGGTAACTCCAATTAAAAATTCTTTAAATAACAATTCCAATTCATGAGGATTTTTCTTTAAAAAACTCACATATGTAGCTATATCATCAAATTGGTGAATTCCCATACACCTCTCAATCCTACGCTGTATAGTATTCTTTTTATATGAAGAAAAATCATGACCTGTATGTGATCGTAACATGGCTATAATATTGTCAAAGTAACCCTTTTGTTTATCTGTCTGGTCCTTGTCAACCACAACCATGTTTTGCTTGTGTTCAATATAGCAAATAATTTTTGAAGGCATTATCTCTACGGTGGATATAACGTCTGCTAATTCTGTCTTAATAGCGTTACGAGGCATATCATCATATTTAGCAGAGGACGGTTCTTGAATAAAGACACCGCCTCCTTTTTCCTTGATTTCTCTAATCCCCACTGTACCGTCACTACCCATACCTGAGAGTATAACACCAATACTCCTATTCCCCTTGTCACTGGCAAGTGATCGAAAAAACAAATCTATAGGAAAATGTAGAGTATGAGTATGCATATAATCAGAAATATGTATCACATTATCCTTAATAGTCATGTCCTTGTTTGGTGGAATTATATAGACCTCTCCTGGCTGAACAGATATGTTCTCATAGGCCTGTACAACTTTCATATTAGTGTCACTCTGAAGTAAATCCACCAAAATATCCTTACTATTCTTCTCCATGTGCTGTATTATAACATAGGCCAATCCGCTATTTTCAGGTACATTACGAAGGAAAACTGACAAAGCCTCCAACCCTCCTGCAGATGCCCCTATGCCAACAATTGAAAAATTTGTTTTTGATGTATCTATTTTAGTAGCATTACTACCATAATTTTCAATCCCTACTTTTGTATCACTGTTCTTGTTCTGTTTCATAATAGCCCTCCATTATCAGATTTATGTACACATTATTATATCTTATTATACCAAATTATTTATAACCAGAATATAATAGTCTTTAATATATTTTAATGACATGCACATATGTCTGTCTAATTTAATGAGTAGATATCAGAGAACTCAATATGTATTCTCTCAATCCTTTCTTGTTGTTCAGCCTCGAACACTCCACATAACTCATTTTCTTTAGAAAGTGCTCTTATTGGAAGTACAATAATAAACTCTGTTCCCCTTCCATATTCACTGACTACTGAAATTGTACCCCCATGTAACTCCACAAGGGATTTTACTATGGAAAGACCTATACCACTGCCTTCCTGTTTTCGTGTAAGTGACCTATCTACCTGTCTAAATCTATCAAAAATAATATTCAACTTATCCTTTGGAATGCCTATGCCAGTATCTTTTATAGATATTATAATGTTTTTACCTTTATCATACATATTCACACTCATACTTCCACCTGGCCTTGTGAACTTTATTGAATTGGAAAGTAGATTTAGTAACACTCTTTCAATCTTTTCTGGATCGCAAGCCATTATGCAATCCTCTATATCTGTATCAAAAACTAATTTAATAGATTTAGTCTTAATATATTCTGCTACTGACATAGTAACACTCTCAACAATATTTACTATATTACAGTTCTGTAAATTTAGATCAAAAAAGCCTGCATCAAGTTTTGTAATATCAATTATATTATTTACCAGTCTTAATTGCCTATAACAATTTTGTTTCATTATGCCACTATACTTTTGAAACTTCCTTTCTTTATCTTCAAGTTCACCATTCTTTATATATGTATCCAAAAGCTGCAAGGTACATATAATTATATTTAGAGGAGTTCTCAGTTCATGAGACAGATTACTAAAAAACTCTGTCTTTAAATTCTCCGATACAATTGTTTCATCTAGTAATTTCTTGTTTGTTATATCTACAAGAGATATGACTACCCCTTTAATTGAATTTTCAGTTGTACAGTATGGTGCACATTTCAATAAATACCAACTTCCATTTTTACTTTCAATTTCCTTCTCATATAACTTATGACTATTAAGTACTTCAAATACGGCAATATTTAAGTCATCATTGATAAGATTGTTTGATATATCATGCATGGGACGACCAATATCCTGAACCTTAAGATTTATCTCTTTAGTAATTCTTGGTGTAAATTTTCTTACACATAAATTATCATCAAGAAAAATAGTTCCAATATCTGTACTGTTTAAATAGTTGGTCATATCATTATATAAATCTTTTAACTCTTGATTTTTATATTGATACTGTGTATTAATTCTTAGTAATTCATCATTTATTGATTTAAATTCTTCGTTTGCACTCATTAATTCTTCATTGTAAACAAGATGTTCTTCATTTGATGATTGAAGACATTCCTTAGTATATTGAAGTTCATCTTCAAGCTTTGTAATTCTTTCATTTAATTCTTTTTCCAAATTATATTTTTCTATATATTCAATTTTATTGACATTATCATCGCTATAATCCAACCCTATACTTGGCATTATATTTTTCATAATGCATATCCCCTTTTTAAAATGATTTAAATAATGATTTTAATAATAACATAACTCTATTTATCCTTAGTATATATATATTTCTACAAGTATACATAATTTCCTTTTAGTTTCAGTATTTTAATACTATAATTCAATCGCAACTTTCGTCAAACTCTGCGTATAAAGAATATAATGAAATTGTCATATACAAGCGTTTTTATTGTTTTATAATAACAACTATTACCCTATAAATACAGCCCGAATTTTAAGAATAGCTTTCTTTCTTATATAATTAATTCTTATTTATCTTATTTATCTTATAAATAAAAAAATATCTTATAAAAAAGATATTTGAAAAGTCTCTTCTATAAGATATTTAAAATTTTATTTTTGTCTATTTACATTACTTCATTATCTAAGTTTGCACCAGCAAACTGGCTATTATAAAGATCTGCATAAAATCCGTTTTGAGCAAGAAGTTCATTATGACTCCCCGTCTCAATAATACTTCCTTTATCCATAACTAAAATTAACTCTGCATCTTTAATTGTAGAGAGTCTATGTGCAATTACAAAACTTGTTCTATTTTGCATAAGTTCCGTCATAGCTCTTTGTATATAGACTTCTGTCCTTGAATCTACACTACTTGTAGCCTCATCTAGTATCATAATAGTTGGATTTGCAAGTATTGCCCTTGCTATAGTAAGAAGCTGTTTTTGTCCTTGTGATATATTAGAAGCTTCTTCATTTAATATTGTATTATAACCATCAGGAAGAGTCTTAATAAAGTGATGTGCATGAGCTGCTCTTGCTGCCTGCATAGCTTCTTCATCTGTTGCTCCCTCTCTACCATAAGCAATGTTCTCCATTATAGTACCATTAAATAACCAAGTATCTTGAAGTACCATACCAAACATACTTCGTAACTCTCCACGTTTTATATCTCTTATGTCAACTCCATCAATAGAAATTTTACCAGCATCTATCTCATAGAACCTCATAAGCAGGTTAACAAGTGTAGTTTTACCAGCACCAGTTGGTCCAACAATTGCAATTGTATGACCCCTCTTTACATCTATATTCATATCTTTAATAAGTGCTTCCTCTTTTTTGTAACTAAAATCAACATGTTCAAACTTAACTTCGCCCTTTGGAAGTTCAATTACCTTAGAGTCCGCAGTTTCTTCAATCTCTTCAACTTCATCTAATAATTCAAAAATACGTTCAGCAGATGCTACTGTTGATTGAATAATATTAGCAATATTTGCAGTTTGAACTATTGGCTGAGTAAATTGATTAGAGTATTGAATAAAGGCTTGAATATTACCTATTGTAATTTTTCCTTGTGTTGCTAAATATCCACCAACAACACAAACTACTACATAACCTATATTACTAACAAATCTCATCATAGGCATTATTACCCCAGATATAAACTGAGCTTTCCAGCCTGCATTGTATAACCTGTCATTAATATTTCTAAACTCTTGTACTGAGTCTTTCTCATGTCCAAAAGATTTAACAATTTTATGACCAGTATACATCTCTTCAACATGACCATTAAGTTCTCCAATTTCCTTTTGTTGCGTCGCAAAATATTTTTGAGATCGCTTTGCTACAAAAGCTGTCACAACAATATATAATGGTAATGTTAAAATTACAACTAATGTCATTAGAGGGCTTATTGTAAGCATCATAACAACAATACCAATGATTGTTACAATAGACGTAATAAGCTGAGTAAGACTTTGTTGAAGCGTTGTTGATATATTATCAACATCGTTTGTTACACGACTTAATATCTCACCATGAGTTTTTGAATCAAAGAATTTAAGTGGCAATCTAGATAACTTATCTTCAACTTCTTTACGTAAATTATATACAGTTTTTTGTGCAACTTCAGCCATTATATATTGTTGAAGGAATCCAAAAATTGTACTTATTACATATAACCCAAGTAATAAAAGAATAATGTTTCGAATATATGTGAAATCTATTTTTCCACCATTTATATCCATTATTTTAGAAATTCCAGCCTTAATTTGGTCAAGACCACCTATTACTTTAGGACTGTTTGCGGCCCCTGGATTAGCTTTTATCACAGCTGCTATTTTATCTTGCTGAGCATGCAACTGAAGCAATCCATATTTATTCATCATACCTTCAACTAATCTAGTTATAGCTTTTCCTGAAATTTTAGGTCCTACTATTGTAAAAACTGTACTGAAGATTGCAAATATAAAAACTAATATAAAATTGGTTCTTTGTGGTTTCAAGTAACTTAGAAGCCTTTTCAATGTACCTTTGAAGTCTTTGGCTTTTACTTTAGGCCCTGCAAAAGATCCCATTGGTCCACCACCCATGCCCCCTCTTTGTCCGTTATTTCCTTTTTTTTCACTCATGATAATTCCTCCTCTGAAAGCTGTGAAGATACAATTTCATGATATATCTTACAACTAGTTAAAAGTTCCTTGTGAGTTCCCATACCTGCAATTAATCCATCATCTATTACTATAATTCTATCTGCATCCATAACTGTCGCAACTCTTTGGGCAATAATTATTACTGTAGACTTTGATGTTTCTTTTTTAAGTGCTGCGCGTAATTTTGCATCAGTTTTAAAATCAAGTGCTGAAAAACTATCATCAAATATATATATTTCTGGTTGCCTAACTAAAGCACGAGCTATAGATAAACGTTGTTTTTGTCCACCTGAAACATTTGTACCACCTTGGGCAATATGGTGATCATACCCTTCTTTCATTCCATTAATAAAGTCAGTCGCTTGTGCTACTGTAGCTGCATGTTTAATTTCCTCTATCGTAGCATTATCCTTACCATATTTAATATTTTCTGCAATAGTTCCAGTAAAGAGTACAGTATTTTGAGGAACAAAACCTATTTTAGATCTTAGGCTTTCCTGAGACATTTCGCGAACATCTACCCCATCAACTAATACTTTCCCACTAGTAACATCATAAAAACGTGGTATTAAGTTTATAAGAGTTGATTTACCAGAACCAGTACCACCAATAATAGCTGTTGTTTCGCCTGGCCTTGCACTAAATGTTATATTACTAATAGCTGGCTGGTCTGCTCCTGGGTAGCTAAATGTTACATCCTTAAAATCAACATATCCACTTTTTGTGTCAGCTAATTTAGTATTCTTTGGATCAATGATTTCCGGCTGCATCTCTAATACTTCATTTATTCTTATTGCAGATGCTTGTGCCCTCGGTATCATTATAAATACCATAGCAAGCATTAAGAATCCGAATAAGATTTGCATTCCATATTGTATAAATGCTATTAATGAACCAACTTCCATATCCATAGTATCTATTCTTTTAGCACCAAACCAAATAATAGCAACTGTTGTAACGTTCATGATAAACATCATTATTGGCAATAAAAAAGCCATAATTTTATTTACTTTTACAGCATTATTCATAAGATCAGTGTTAGCATCATCAAATCTGACCTTTTCAGTATTTATACGATTGAATGCACGTACAACTCTAATACCAGTAAGTGATTCACGAAGTACAAGATTTAATTTATCTATTTTAACTTGCATTAATTTAAATAACGGCATAGCGAATTTAAGAGTTATTCCAATTATAATTCCAAGAAGCGGAATTACAATTGCAAAAATCCAAGTTAAAGTTGCGTCTTCTCTTAAAGCCATAACAATACCACCTATGGCAGTTAAAGGTGCAAAAAGCATGATTGAAAAAATCATTACGGTTGCTGTTTGAACCTGAGTAACATCATTCGTAGTCCTTGTTATAAGAGTAGCTGTACCAACCTTATCAAACTCATGTAGCGAAAAACCTTCGACTTTAGCAAATAATTTATTACGAACAATTCTACCAAGTCCAACAGAAGTCTTTGAGGATAGGAATGCCGCTATAATTGAACATATAACCCCACCCGCTGAAATTATCAGCATAATAGCACCTATTCTCATAATATAATCTGTCCCTTTATAAGTTCCACTATATCCTAGGAATGAAATGTTTTGAACTACATTTTTTTGAACTATACCTTTATCTATTATATCTGCCATTAATGTTGGCAAATAAAGATTCGCAAGTACCTGAATAAAAATTAATATAACTATTGCAATTATGTGTATTGTGTATTGTTTAAGAAATCTAAATAATTTAATCAAAAGTATCATCTCCATTCATTGTTATTGTTTTATTTTTCTTGGTCTTTTAGAAGTTTTTTTAGTACGTCTAAGCCCTCAAATATTTTATGAATCTCCTGTGCATTTCCTTTACTCATTACGTCTGCAAGATTTTTTTCAAACTGTTTATGGAAAGTTTTATGCATGTCTTCAAAATTTGGCGCTATACTTACATAAACTACTCTCTTGTCCTTCTCACTTCTTTCGCGCACTACCATTTTCTGCTTTTCAAGCCTGTCTATAATTCCAGAAACTGTACTATTTGATAGACAAAGCTCATTGCTAAGTTCAGTTATCTTCATCTTCTTTTTTTTACTTAAAAGTCCTAAAACCATTCCTTGAGGCGCAGACATACCTGTATCACACAATACTTTAGTCATGCTATGTTTAAATAACTGCATAACCTCTTGAAAAAGTCTTGCAACTTCTATACTTTCATTCAATGTTTCCACTTAATCACCACCTTGAATATATTTCGTATACAATTGTTTCGTGTACGTATATTTAGCTTACGAAATATATTATAATCCCATAAATATCTTATGTCAATATGTATTTAAAAAATAAATAGACACACGTTAATGTCTGTCTATCAAAGGGTTTACAGCTATATACTGTAAACATTTTCAAGCCTTTAATTCATACTTTTCATTCTAAAATTACTTTTTTTAAGCTCCAATCTTAATCCTCTAAACTCAGAATATGCAAATCTCTCTAATTATGTTCAGCTTAATTAGTACATCAAACAGAAAAAAAGATAACACCTTAGGAATAACTCCTTAGTATTATCTTTTTTCTATTCACCTATAATGATGCTACTCTAACACTCATATTGTTTAACTCTACCGGCTTTCTCATATTAAATATATTGGAGGTGAAAATTTCAATTATAACCTCAAGGTTCTCTCATTATGAAATTATCAAACTTGTTAATATATAATATATCTCCGAAATGACTTGGAATAAGAAACGACAAAACTATTGAAATTCAATTTATAAATTCTTCTTTTGAGAATATAAAATCCTCGTAAGTCTGACAGGAGGTCAGGCTAGCGAACCTGAGGCAGGACGCCGAATGTGAGTGTTAGAGAATTTTATATAATCAAAAGATTAGAATTTGTTAATTGAATTTCTAGTTTTTAGTTCTTATACAAAGCACGTAGGAGAATTTTAGTATTCAACGCTTCTTAACGCCAATCCTTTAGCTTTAGCCATTGGTATATATGCTGATGCTTCTGTTTCAATTAATAAATTTTCAACATCAATCGGTTTTATATTTCCTTTACCTACTTCTAAAATACTACCCACAATAATTCTTACCATATTCCAGAGGAATTCATCAGCACTAATTTCTATCTCAATCATATCTTTTTCTAATTCTATTATATTAATATAATTAATAGTTCTTATAGTAGACTTAATGTTTGTAGGTGCCGTAGCTAAATACGCAAAGTCATGAGTCCCCACTAAATATTCTGCAGTATTTCTCATTTCTTCTAAATTAAGTATTCTCTCAGAGTTATAAACATATTTTCTATTAAACACATTTCTTAATTCACTATTACTTATTTTATACACATAAGTAATTGATTTTATATTATATCCTGAATTAAATTTTTCACTTGCGCGCTCTATAGACTTCACCACTATATCATTGGGTAATTCTCCATTAAGATAATCCATAATAGCTTCCATACTTAAATCACACTCGGTATGGAAATTCGCCACATAGCTCTCTGCATGCACACCTATATCTGTTCTAGCGCAACCTGTAACCTCTATAGTTTCCCCTACCATTTTAGATAAAGCACTTTCAATTTTACCTTCAACTGTTAAATCATTATCCGGTTGTTTTTGCCATCCTTTATATCTACTTCCATCGAATTCTAATATCATCTTTAAATTTCTCATATATATCCGCCTTTAACTTATTTATTAATTAATTTTTTTAAGTAACAACTTTAATTATATCTTTCATAATAACATAAAGCTCTTGCATTTTGCATAATAAATACATAAACCCTCACATTTCAAACTCTAATATCATTTTCCTTTGTTTCTGTCACCCTTTAGGGAATAAAAACTATACTATTATCAGAACTATATAGATATACAGTTAAATATACTTATACTATATTCCTGTTTTCTATAATAGATTCTATAACAGATTCTATAATATATTAAAAAAGGGTGATTTTCATGAGCAACTGTTGTTGTTACTGTTGCATAAAAGCATTAAATGTTGTATTGCAACAATTACAAAATTTAAAAATAAAGGTTCAAATAACAGCAAATGGAACTGAAAATGCCGTTCCATCATCTAGTAGTGTTTCAACGGGAGTAACAAATTCACTTGTTCTCTTTGGAAACACCATAATCTCATTATGCGCTATAGAAGACATTAGATTCGAAACTGATAATAAAGATAATATAGCACAAATTATTAAAGCATTAGAGGAAACAAAAGACGATGAATGTTGTATAGACACGTTAAGGAAAATAATAGAGCCTGGCGGAAATATTGGAAAGATTACTAGTACAACACACGAGAATTTAATAAATGCTTCGGCCAAACCAATTATTGCAACTGGACTAGGCACGGCACTTCTAGCAGAGGGTACAAGTGGTTTTACCAAATACAAATTCCATTTAGTAGCGCTATGTCAAATATCTGCTCTTGAATATATCAAATAACTTTAAGGCTAAGGGGCTGTAGTAATTTACAGCTTCTAATGTATCGGCTCTTAACTTTGCATAATCGTCTCTAGTAAATTGGTTCATGACTATTCGCAGAAAATCCATCAACCATTACATCTAATCTTTCCTCCGTATCTTCTATTATCTCTACAGGCTTTAGTTTTTTAATAATCCCAAAAGGTTCTTTTAATGACAGTTTATCACCACGTCCTGATATAACCCACAATGTTTTATAACCCTTTGGTAATACCTCTAATTTTTCTTCACCTTTTCCGTCTGTGAAATATATTAGTATATTAGTATCCGTACTATTTACATACTTAAACACAGGTGTAAATTTTGTACCACCACGACTAGTACATCGCTCTCTTACACTATTAATTGATTTTACCTTGTATACCTGCCTTATTTTCGTATCACATTCAATCAAGGTTATTTCATGTTTATAAGTTTTCACTATATTAAAAACTTCTTTTATTGCTCCCTTAAACTCCTCATCACTTATACTACCGCTTACATCTATAGCCAATGTAATTCTAGCAGTATGCCCCCGAAGTTCTCCTCTTAGATCTAATCTGTTAGGTTGTCGCCTACTTCTTCTTGCAACAGTCTTTTTTTTATCACTTTCTAATGTTCCCATAATCTTTTTCAAATATAAATTCCAAGGAATTTCACCTTTTTCGCTCGAAAGTCCCTTCAAAATCCCCTCTAGATAAAGAGGTACTTTGCCTTTCTCTGATAGTAGCGCATATTTCTGCGTAAAATTTTCGAGAGTTTCCTCGTCTACTTCTATAGATTCTTCCCATAAGTCATGAGTTTTACTAGCATCATATTCTTTTTCTATATGCTTATCCTTAGAGTCATCCTCTTGATTTTCATCATCTTCCTCTAATAGATTCAAAGCTTTCTGAATCTCTTTTGCATAATATTCCATGCCCATATATTGCTTAAGATTTAATCTATACTTTGAATTTATACTGTCTATTGTTATAGAAAATGGTGGAAGATACTCTAAATATTGATTTACCACTATATCCATAGCCATATTAATAGCTAAGGTGCTATATTTTGTTTTAAGGCCTCTTGCACGTTTTAAATGAAATGATAATATGTGATAAATCTCATGTTTTATACTGCTTTTCATCTGTTCTGCTGTAAGGTTTAAAAAAATATAAGGATTAAAATAAATAACATATCTAGATAATTTAAAGTTCACAGCCGTTGGAGAGCTTATATCATATTTTACCTCTCTAGACATTTGAAGCAGAAAATATCCATAAAAATTGTCCTTATCCTCTATTAACATAAAATTAACCATTGTAACGAGCTTCAAGAACTCCTTCGAAAAATTGCTTGGCATATCCCTTATACTTTTCACATTAGAAATTTCATCATAAAGTTCACTTTTAAGGATTTCAAATTTTTTTCCCATAATTTCACCTAGCCTTTTATTTGATTATAGGCCTTAAAATACATTTCAACGAAGGCTTCATTTTCCAAACACAGTTTATAAACATTATTACTACTTTCTTTAATATCCTGCATAATTCCTACGCCTAAATCTACTGGATAAATACCCAATAATTCTATAAATCTCTTTATATCACTGTCTAGAATCACTTTATTATCTAATGTATAAATGATGTTTTTTGCTGTTAAATATAGTCTAGTATGGGTTTCATTTTTCACCTTAACAATTATTTCTTGTGATAATACCTCACCTGCAAACACATCATCAAAAGAAATTAGAGGCTCATTATCTTCCTGGGTAAATGACATAAACTCATTCGCTATTCTATTACCTAAATTTCCTTTTATTATATTAAGAAATATTCTTTTAGGAATCGTATCTTTATTATCCTTGTATTTTTTATAAACTTTAGAAACCCGCTCGTAACTTCTAGGTGTAGCTCTTATTTGCTCATCTTTTTGATTGTTTAGTAGATATTCTGGAAATGTAGATATGAATTCTACAACCTTTTGCTCTAGATTGTTTTCTATAGCCCATGAAATCCAAGCTTTTGAGTCACACTCCATATGTAATAAAACAAATCTATTTTCTTGCGCGGCATCCATATCAACTACTTGATAATCAAAATCTTCACCATACTTGCTAGAAGGATTCATTGCTGCTAATATTTTCACTCTATTATCTAGCTTATATCCATTTATCTCTCTATTTAATATTAGGTTCATAAGCTCCTGTTGCACTGTGTGCTCACAACGATTTATTTCATCAATAAATAAAAACACTTCTTTTCCATCATTTATTAATTTATCTATCTCCTGTAGTTTTGTGTGAACCGCATAAACTGTATTTTTTGATCGAACTGACCTGCCACTTATATCTTTAAAACTATAATCCTCAACTGTTGGAAGCCCTCCTATTTCTCCTTCTTTTAAAAGGTTACCATCTATAATAACCAGGCTCCAACCTTTATTCTTTGAAAGTGTTTTCGCCAGGGCTGTTTTTCCAATACCACTCTCACCTACAATTAAAGGTACTTCATTCGTCTCTATAACAAGTTCTACACTTAACATTGTATCTTTTAAATTCATTAGTCCATCCCTTCTTACATCATATTCAGTTTTTCATCAACTGCTATTTTTTTGCATGTTTTGCTACCATATTTATAAATAAAAACAATTTTATCCATAGATATATTGCCATATTTCTCATTGATACTATCACAATTTATAAAATCTCTTACATATTTTTCTGGTACACTTTCTTTAGATAGCACCTCTTTAAAAGCCCTCTCTATAATATCTCTTGAAAAATCATTAATAATATATTTCATTACTAAGGCGTTGCTTTTTAAAAACAATATCTTTTTATTATCATCTAAATTTTCAATGAATTTTATAGTTGATTCATTTTCGCGTATTGCCAACAATTCTACATCTAATGTAGCATTGTTTATATACCTTAAAGCAACATAGTTTATTCTTATAGCTAAAAATTGTATCTCTTCACTTGGGTTTTCTATATATTTTATAGAATCATAATCTTTTTCAATAGCTATTTTCTGAAGTTTTTCACTTGGATTTTTAGCATATTTTATTGCATATCCTTTTTGATTCATACCTATTATTATCAATTCTTCTGAAGGATCTTTAATAAATTCTAGAGTATTCCATAGCTTTGATACAACATATTTTTTCATATTATAAGTTGGTTCCTTTATAAACTCAATTGCTCGCGGATTACTTTCTATTGCTAAATCTTCCATTTCACTTGTAAGATTTTTTATGTGACGTATCATTATACCATCTTTCTTTATTGCCATAAGTTTCATCTCATCACTAGGATTTTCGATGTTTTTTATAACAATTGGGTTAGTCTTTATCATATCAAGAACTTTATCTTCTTTCATTTTATCACACCTCTTTACAAAACATTGTGTTCTTACCGCTTCTTTAAAATGTGTTACTTATTTACATTAATTATAACATAAAAAATTAAAATAAAATTTATGAGACACTAAAAAAAGAGATATTTCTATCTCTTTATAAATTAATCAAAATTTTAAAATCATTAATCCAAAATACCGTTGCCCCAATTTTTACACCTATCTTTATGATAGGTGGGTGTCCTCAGAGATGCGTAACAGTCCTTGCCAATTAAAAATTGGTCTTATAAGCCAAATTCACATCTAGATCTTGAACTCCCGTATAAATATTGTAGGTTGAAAATAAGAGCTTGACGAATATCCCAGAAATATAATTTTTAAAATATTTGAATACGTTTAATTTCTTTTGTTAGCTTTATTATATCAGAATTTATTTAAATTTCAATAGTATTTTGTGATTTTTTTAAAAAAATATACTTAGTAATATTTTCTTTGCTATTCACACCTTTATATTTGTATAAAAATAATAATTATAGTTCCAACATAAATACAAATTACAAATATGGAGATACTACAATCAAAGAAGGTGTTATTATGAATGAGGGTTTAATGGTACTTATAAGAGGGGTCATCGGATTTTTTACGTTATTGATATTTACTCGTGTGCTCGGGAAACAACAAGTTAGCCAACTAACTTTTTTTGATTATGTAGTTGGTATAACTATAGGTTCCACGGCCTCTACTTTAACTACAGATTTAACTAGTAGAGCTTGGCCCCATTGGGTAGGTTTAGTTACATGGACTGTCTTATGTTTAATTCTTCAATTTATAACTCTCCAATCAAAAACTGCTGAAAAATTTCTAGACGGTGAGCCCACCATTATTATAACAAACGGAAAAATACTTGAAAAGGCTATGAAAAAATACCGTTATACCATAGGTGACCTTCTAGCACAATTAAGAGATAAAGGTATTTTTGACATAAGCGATGTAGCTTATGCAATAATAGAAAAAGATGGTATATTATCCATTTTAAAAAATACTGAAAGTGATTCAGTTACACCAAAGGATTTTAACATTAAAACCTCAACTGCTTGTATTGATTATGAAGTTATATATGACGGCTCCATTGTACAAGATAATTTAATAACTATTAATAGAAATCAAAAATGGTTAATGAATAAACTAAAAAGCCAAAATATTACTGATATATCTGAAGTATTTTTAGCCACATATAATAAAACAAGTGGCTTACATATAGATCTTTATAACGATCATATAAAATAAACTAAAAAATAAAATATAAAGGAGTAACTTAACATATGAAAAAATTTATAACTTACTCTATACCTATAGTTACTTTAACGATTTTTATATTAATAATGCTTGGAGGTAACTATTTTAAAAAACCTCATAACCCTTCAGAAGATGTAATTTCTTTTGTAAATCTATCGATAGAACATGCAAAAGTTGAAAATTGGGATAAACTTAAGCAAGATGTCGCTAATATCGATTTTGCTTGGAAAAAAATTATACCCCGAATACAATATAGCGTTGAAAGAGATGAAATGTATAATATAAGTTTAAACCTTGCTAGTCTTCGTGGATCTATAGCCAGTAAAGATAAAGCTAGCACACTTATTGAATTAAATGAAATGGTTGAAAATTGGGATGAACTTACAAAATGATTTATACTGTTAACCACAGATTATCAATTTTTCTTAGAGGATGTAACAATTAAAAGGATATATCACTATATCCTTTTGTTAACATTCCTCTTAATAAAATTTAAAAGTTTTTCTTAATCACCTGGAGTTCATGTAATGCTCTAGTTGCCATCACATACCTAAGTTTATCTTCTTGTTTATATTCACTTAAAGCATTATCTGCTTTATGCTCACTGACATCCTTAGGCTCATCTAAGACCATAATAACTGCATCAAATTCAAGTCCTTTAGCAAAATATGATGGTAACACTACAATCCCACTATGATATACATCATTTTCCTTATCTATAATTTTTATATTTGCATCTCCATTAATTATCTCAAATATATCTTCTGATTCTTTTATATCTTTACAGATAATTGCAATGTTCTCGTAAGTCTTGTTTCTAAAATCATCAATCTTATCAAGTACAAATTTTTTAAATTCATCTGTACTTGAAATTAATATTTCTCTTACCGCTTCGCCATTTCTTACTATTGGGACAATGGGATCAGCATCTAAATATTTATTAGCGTACTCCATAATTTCTTTTGTAGATCTATAACTAGTATTTAATCTAAACTCCTGAGCAGTACAATCGGGAAGTATATTTTTTATATTGTGCATAGGCAAATTCCCATCATATGGTATTAATCTTTGATTGCTATCACCAACTATAGTTAAAGAACTGCACCCTGTTAATTCCTTAATAACTAAGAACTGAAGTTCATTATAATCCTGAGCCTCATCTATTACTACATGTTTTATTTGCTCCGTAATTTTTGTTCCTTCAAGCTTAATCTTGAAATATAAGATACCACCTAAATCATTTTCAGTTAATCTTTTATTACCATTAATATTATTATATAACTCAACACAGTTTCCATTATCCAGCCAAGTAAGGGTTCTTTTTAACAGAATTACTTCTTTTATAACTTCACGAATATTAAGTCTTCTATTAAAATCTAAATCATTTATTTTTAAATCCTTTTCCTCTGCAGATAAAGCAAACACATTCTTTTCATATTCCTTTTGTATAACTCTAACTCTCATATCCCTAGCATCATTAATTTTAGAATAAATAATTCTTCTGATTTTCTTACTTCTTCTAAATAAAGGCATAGCTTTATAATAATTATGGAACATTTCTTTTATATCTTCTTTAGATAATATTAGCTCATCCATAAACACTAAATCTACCGCTTTAAAATATTCATTATCCAATTTTTCTACGGCTATATCAATAAAGTTCTTATAATCTATAGAATTTTTATATGTTATGTCCTTTGCAAATTCCTTTTCTCCACTAAGCACTTTTTCCATGTATTCCTTTAGACTCATTACTTCTTTAAGTTCTAAAATATCAAAAGCAAAGTCTCTAAAGGTTGTTTGCTTAACCCCTGATTCACCAAGACTTGGTAGGACTGTTGATATATATTCTATAAATACATTATTGGGTCCTAATATTAGAACCTTATCTTCAAGTATTTTTCTGTAATTATAAAGTAAATATGCAACCCTGTGAAGCGCAATAGTAGTTTTACCGCTACCAGCGACCCCATCAACTACAATAGTTTTTGTTCTTGGTTGTCTTATTAAATCATCCTGTTCCTTTTGTATTGTCATTATTATATCTTTGAGCTTTTCATTTGCATTTCCACTAAGTACCATTTGGAGTATTTCATCCTTTATATCTAGTGCTGAGTCAAACATTCCAGTAAGCTTTTCTTTCTTTATGATATATTGCCTTTTAGCTAAAATATTCACTGCTACTTTTTCTTTGGGAGCATCATAAAACGCTTCTCCTAAAGCCCCAGTATAAAATAGAGATGCAACTGGAGCTCTCCAATCCACCACTAAAGGTTCATAAGTATTTTCTGGAGTAACTCCGAATCTTCCTACATACATTTTATTTATACCATAATCTTCTTCAGAAAAATCTATTCTTCCAAAATAAGGGGAACTTTTAAGTGCAGTTAACTCCTTAAGTCTTCTATCAATAGTTTTAAACGCTTCTTCCTTCACATATATCTCATGATCAAAATACTCTATTACCATATCTTCATCATCTCTATAGTCTTCAATTACTTTTTTTCTATATTCCAATATATATTTTGTAATTTCTTTTCTCTTTTCAATATATTTTAAAATTTCTTCACTAATGATATCAACAATGGACTTTAATTTTTCTTCTTCTATATTAAATTCTAGCTGCTTCTTTAATTCTATTTCCACAGAATTATCATCTACATCATATTCATTATTGTTCAAAACTACCACCTCATTCACTTGTTTTTTTGTTATAATTAACTCCAAAATAAATAATAAATATCATAATATTTATTTTCATGTTCTTACATCACTTATCTAAAAAATTTCATTCCATCCAATGATATCTGAGATACCAAGACCTGGAGCATCGTTAATAGTTATAGCATTCCCTTCCACAGATGCACCACCAACTATTGCACACTTATCAAAAAACAGCATAGTGTCTAAATCTGATTTAACCAAATTTGACTTTGACGCTGCAAAACTAGCTGCTGCGGTTATTCCTATTCTATTTTCTAGCATACACCCCATCATACACCTTATACCCATATTTTCTGCCATGTTATATATCTTTATTGCATTATTAATGCCTCCACACTTCATAAGCTTTATGCTAATGAGATCCGCTGCTCTTTTTTCAATTATCTTAAAAGCATCTGATGGTCCAAAAACTGCTTCGTCTGCAAGAATCTTTGTTGCAACATTATCTGTAACATATTTTAATCCATCTATATCCCAAGCATTAACTGGCTGCTCGACAAACTCAATGTCTAGCCCCAAATCTTCAAATTTTCTGATTATACTTACAGCTTCCTTAGGTCTCCAACCTTGATTAGCATCTACCCTTATCTTTGTTCCACGTCTGACTGCTTTTCTAACCGCCTTAATTTTCTCTATATCAAAATCTACATGATTCCCTACTTTTACCTTTAAACAAGTATACCCATCCATTACAGCTTGTAAAGATTTTTCTACCATTTGCTCCACTGTATCATTTACTATAGTAAGATCTGTAGTTAGTGAAGTCTTATATCCTCCCAAAAATTTATAAAGTGGAATTCCATATTTTTTACAAAGCAAATCATAAATAGCTATATCAATAGCAGCTTTTGCACTATTATTCCCATAAATAGAACTATGAAGCACCTTCATAATCTCTTCAAGATTTTCAATATCTAAGCCTATAATTTCAGGTTTAATATAATTTATAGCTCCAATAATTGAGTTTTCTGTTTCTCCAGTTATAAATGGTGTTGGCGCAGCACTACCATAGCCTACTTCGCCTGTATCTGTAATCATTTTTATAACTATTTCATCGGAAAATGTAAGTATTCTTTTTCCTACATTATATCCATGTTTCAAAGGAGTACTAATTTTACCCATCTTAATATCTTGTATTTTCATAATTATCCCTCGCTAAAAATCTATATTTTTTATAGTTTTTATATTGTTTAACTTATTTATACAATATAATATAAATTACTTGTAGTATAATATTTTATTATACCTCTATGTCCAGCTTAATTCTACGATTTTATGTAAATAGATAAGTAATTTGTTTTATAAAATTCAGCATTATAAGAACACTAAAACCTACATCTTATTTTATAAGACATAGGTCTAAAGGTTATTTATTATTTACTAAGATACATTTCCTTTAAAATAAAGAATATATTTATTTTGCGAGTTCATACAATGCATGAGCATATATTTTAGCATTCTTAATTAAATTATCTATTGTAATATATTCATTTTGTTTATGAATAGTATCTGGTTCTCCTGGAAACATTGGTCCAAACGCTACAATATTAGGCATTTCTTTAGCATAAGTACCACCACCTATAGATACTAATGTAGCTTTTTCTCCAGTTTGCTCAGTATATACCTTTTGGAGTGTTTTTATAATTGGGCTATCTGGTGGAAAATATAATGGCTCTTGATGTACAAATTTCTCCACTCTTAATCCAGTCCCTTTTATTTTTTCATTAAATGGAGTCATCATATCTTCTAATTTTTTTGTTACTGGATACCTTAAATTTAATGTTACCGTAGCAGAATTCTTATCCATATTTATAACTCCAACATTAAATGATAACTTTCCTGAAATACTATCCTCAAGGCAAACACCAAAAGACTCACCATGCGTCTGCATTCCTATATTTCCATTTAAAAATTTCACTAATTCTGATGCATCATTTGAGTCAAGATTTATGGTTCCTAGAAATTGTAATAATTGCATTATTGCATTTTTACCAAACTCTGGTGTACTTCCATGAGCTGCTTCACCTATAGATTTAATTATTATAAGATTTGTATTAACCACTGCAGATAATTTATAATTGGTATCTTTTATAAAATTCCTTAATAATTTAACTATAACATTCGCATTAGTAGAAATAATTCCTGCTTCACAATAATCAGGTACCATGTTAGAAACTTGACCACCTTTGATATATTTTATAACGTTTTCACCTTTTTTGATGTTACTAAAATCTTTTACAATATCAAAAATAGTTATACCTTTTTCTCCATTAATTATTGGATAATCAGCATCTGGTGTAAAACCAGCAACTGGTGGTTTTTCTTTTTCTAAGTAATGATCAAGTTCCTTGCTTCCTGTTTCTTCATTAGTACCAAACAAAACTCTAATTCTCTTAGATACAGGTAATTTTGCATCTTTTATTGCTTTCAAACCAAATAGTGTTGCCATTATTGGTCCCTTATCATCCGTAGTTCCACGTCCATACATTTTTCCATCATGAATTTCTGCGCCATAAGGTGGGTAAATCCATCCATCGCCTTCAGGAACTATATCCAAATGGCCTAGTGCTAAAACATAATCTTCACCCGTGCCATATTCTGCATATCCTACATAACCATCTACATTAACTGTATGAAGTCCTAATCTCTTTGCAACACCTAAAGCACACTCTAATGATTTAGCTACGCCCTCGCCAAATGGCATACCAGGTTTAGGTTCACTTTCTACGCTTTTAATTTTTATAATTTCTTGTGTTGATTTAATAATATCCTCTTTCATGTCATCAATTAATTTATTTAATTCCATATTCTTTCCCCTCTCTTAATAATCTATTAAAGTAGATTTTTTTGTTTTTATTATTAAATATAAATGTCTCCTAAAAACAGTTAAGAGCCATAACGGCTCTTAACTTATATTTTTATATTTATTATTTAATCTAATGTTTTATTCCGTAGTTAAATTATAACATTAAATAGTTTTTGTGTCTATTTTTGCAGCCTAAAAGTAGAATCACAATTTATCTGTATATTTAATTAGTTATACGTCTTCTTGCTTGATTCTAAGCTTTTTGAATACAAAAGATGGCAGCTACAATGTAGCGCCATCTTTTGTTTAAAAATTTGTTTTTTCTATATAGTGACAATTAACATTGATATGGTTTAAGAACAACAATAATCTTTCATAAAGTGGGTGAGCTTTATCACCATACTTTGCTTCTAGATTTTCTCCAATATCTTTAACAGTTTTCTTGCCATCTATTTGTAAAAACACACAACTTCCATATTCATCTAAAGAAGTTTTTTTATACTCTGGAATTTTGAAATTAAGTTTCCTAAAGAACCTTTGGATCTTATGATCTTGTTTTTCAAGTATAGTAACAATATTTTCTTTGTCTACTTCATACTCTAATTCATCAAAAATTATAAATATTATATTTAAAACATCTTCATTATTTTTTAGCATCTTTTACCTTACTTTTCATTATAGGTATTATAGTAGCAATTATTAGAACTGCTAATATTACGAATGCCATTCCATTAGACGCAGAAAATCCACTTGGTCCATTTCCTTTTAAAACACCTGTCACTTGAAGTACTATACCTACAAGCCCGAGTATTGAACCACCGGCAACAAGACCAGACGATAATCCTATACCATTAGCAATTTTAACTTCTTTATCTTCTTTAGATTTAGAAGTTTTCTCTATAAATACACGAACTAATGCACCTATTAATATTATAGAATTTGTAGCTATCGGTAAGTAGAATCCTATAGCAATTGTCATTACAGGAAGCTTTAATATATATAAAACAATTCCCATAACAATGCCAGTGATTACCATAACCCAAGGTAATTCACCCGACATTATACCAGCTGTTAATGTTGCCATTAAGTTAGCTTGAGGCAATGCAAACTGAACGTTATCTCCAGTCATTGAAAGTTTAGTTGAAAGTAATAATATAGTACCAATAACTACAACAGTACCAACTATACCAGCTATAGCGAAGTATTTCTGCATTTCATTTTTGTCACCACCAACTATAAAAGTAACCTTTTGTGATTGACAGTAACCAGCTGCTACAGATATAACAGTAACTATAAATGTACCAAATAAAAGTAATGATTTGTTGTTTGCAGGGCTTTTCCATCCCATTACAACAAATAACAATGTTACAATAACTATAGAAGCTATAGTCATGCCAGATACAGGAAGATTTGAAGTTCCTATAGTACCAGTTAATCGACCAGAAACTATAGCAAATAAGAGCGATAAGAATAATGATAAAATAGAAGCGGTTATTGCCATAAATATATTACCACCTGATATCATGAATCCTCCTATAAAAGTTATTACTATACCACTAAGTAATATCACATTTCCAGCAGATGAACTACCAGTACCATTTGAAGACTTAGCATTCATAGTTTCCTTTATAGAAGCTACTATTGTAGGTATAAGCTTTATAGCGCCTATAAAACCACCAGAAAGCATCATGCCAGCACCGATATATTTCACATAACTACCTGCTATATCTTTAACTTGCATAGCATTTATAGCAACGCTAGGATCATTCCATACGGTTGCTCCGTTTCTTCCAAGATTAACGAAATATCCTATTAAAGGCATAATACCGAAATTAGATAATATGGAACCAGCAAACATAGTTAATGAAACATCTATGCCAACTATAAATCCTATACCTAATAATAGAGGATTAACTTCGACTTCAAATTTCCACTTGTAAAAAGATTCATTCACATAACTTATAACGTTGTTAGCTACATTCAAAAAAGAACTAGTTACAACAGTTATAATGCCTGCTATTCCAAAACCAATTCCCATGTACTTCATTGTTTCTCCAGCTCCTTCTGAAGCAACAAGTGTTTCAGATATAGCCATTGATTCAGGGTACATTAATTTACCATGTTCTTCAACCATTAAGTAATTATGAACAAGAGAAGCTATTCCTATACCGAATAAAACTCCAGCCACACCAACAACCAAACCTTCGAGAAAAGTAACTTTAGCACCTATTAAAAGAATTGCGGGTAAAACAAATATTATACCACTAGCGACAGATTCTCCACCACTTGACATACCTTGTAATAAATTTTTACCAAGTATACCCTTTTGCTTAGCAAATGCAGCTATAAATGCTGATCCTATTATAGAACCCGGTATACCAGCAGCAACTGTAAGCCCTGATTTCATACCTGAATAGGCAGTAGACGCTGAGAACAAAGCAGCTAAAAAAATACCAATTATTAATACGACAACGTTTCCACCAGATTTGGAACCACTAGAAACATAAGGAACGTAGTCTTTACCAGATACGCCACCGTATGCACCTTTTGACAATTTATTATCCATAAGATGTACCTCCTTTATATTTTAATTAAATTTATAATACCATATGTTACAAAAATATCTAAATGTAAAACTTGTTGTTTTTTACGAAATTTTCATACTATATTGGTTTCTTACTTAAATATCTACACATTACTTCATTTTTCATGACTTAATACCATAATTATGTGGTCAATTTAATACTATATTGTGACTTTTGAAAGTACAAATATATTCTTATTCGGTTTTATTATTTTGTCATGTATATATATTGTTTCCTAATTCTCAAAAAAATACTAATAGTTTTTTACCAAATATGTTATAAGATTATGTTAGCCTCTACAATAGCTTTTTAAGGGGTGTTTTATATTAAATTATTGTTTACTAAAAAACAAATTATAATATAAATTGGTTTATAATGAATTTTCAAAAAATTAAAATAGCAAATATATAAACTTGCATTTATACTCTGCTATTTTATTATTTTAATTTGCCAAATCTGCTAAAAGGACTAATTACAATTCTTGCTTTACCCATTATATCTTTTCCCGGTATAAATGGTTTATCCCAGTATCTTGCATCCAAGGAATTAATTCTATTATCTCCCATAAAGAAGTAGCAATCTGCCGGAACTTTATATTTTCCTGTTTTACCACCTGGATATTTTACATAACTTTGATCTATTTTTTTATTATTTATGTACACAGATCCGTCTTCTTTAACTTCTACTAAATCGTTTGGTAACCCAATAAGTCTCTTTATTAAATCTTCACCTAGTTCATCTGAGTGAAATACTACTATATCTCCAAGTTTAAGATTATCTTTGTTATGAACTCTTGTTACTAAAATCTTATCATTTAGATGTATTGTTGGCAGCATTGACCCAGTCGGAACAGTGACATTAAAGAAAATAACCTTATTTATAATAAATGCTATTATAATTGCTGCAAATATTGGTAATATCCAATCTTGAAATATCTTTTTCACTAAATTCATGTTTATCCCCTCTCAAATCTGATACATTACATTTTATCACAATATATATATATAATCTCTATTAAAAACTTATTACATGTTAACATTTAATAAACTTTAACTGATTTAAATTGTAAAAGCTCCTATCATTTAGCATGTTAGGAGCTTCTCTATTATAAATATAAAATTTGATTACATTTGAATATTTTTCACTTCTTCATTAACAACTTTCCCTTTATCATCGATTACCTTTATTGGATCATTATCTATTCCATCAAGATTATCATCCCATAAATATTTCTTAGTTTCACTAACAATTACAGGACTGAGTAATATTAAAGCAATTAAATTTGGGATAGCCATTAATCCATTAAACAAATCTGCTAAATCCCAAACTAAATTAAGTGAGAATACTGAGCCAACAAAAACAAATATAACCCAAAGTATTTTATAAGGAACAATTGCTTTTTTACCGAGTAAATATTCAATTGCCTTTTCTCCATAGTATGACCATCCTAATATAGTTGAAAATACAAATGTAATAAGTCCAACTGTTAAAATTATAGGCCCTATAACAGGTATTGCTTCAAATGCTCCTTTAGTAAGCGCAGCGCCCTTTAACCCCTCCCGCCACAAACCAGAATTTACAATAACTATACCTGTCATAGCACACACAACAACTGTGTCCCAAAATGTCCCTGTGCAAGAAACAAGAGCTTGTTTAACAGGATTTCTTGTTTTTGCTGCAGCTGCAACAATTGGTGCACTACCAAGACCTGATTCATTTGAGAAAAGCCCCCTTGAAACACCATATCTCATTGCCATCATAATTCCTGCCCCGGCAAATCCACCAGTTGCAGCTTGAGGTGAAAATGCATCCTTGAATATAAATACTATTGTACTTCCAATTGTTTTATATCCCAATATAAGAAGTACAATACATCCAAGGACATAAAATATTGCCATGAATGGAACTAAAATATCACAAACCTTAGCTATTTTCTTTATTCCACCTAATATTACGATCGCAACTAATATAGCTATTACAAGTCCAGTAATCCATGTTGGCACCTTAAATGTTTCATATACTAGTGATGATACAGAATTTGCTTGTACCATACATCCAATACCAAAAGCTGCTATGCTTGTAAATAATGCAAATAATACCCCTGCCCATTTCTGCCCAAGTCCATGTTCAAGAACATACATAGGTCCACCTGCCATACTACCGTCCTTAGTTTTAACACGGTATTTAACTGATAGTAAAGATTCAGAATATTTTGTAGCTATTCCAAAAACTCCTGTTAACCAAACCCAAAGAACTGCACCTGGACCTCCAAGACCAATCGCTGTAGCAACGCCGACTATATTCCCAGTTCCAATAGTCGCCGCAAGTGCAGTTGTTAAAGCACTAAATTGACTTACATCTCCATCACCAAAATCGTCTTTTGTTACTGAAATTTTTATAGCCTTAAATATATATTTTTGAATGAATTTTAGCCTAAATGTTAAAAATAAATGTGTTCCAAATAGTAAAACGATAAGTGGTATCCCCCATATCCATCCATCAATTTGAGATATTAGTTTTGTAAATGATTCCACATACATTCCCCCTCTTATAATTAGAGATTTCACGGAAACTCCCTAGTTCCTGTGATTACTCATTTTTAGTATCATTAATTTTTATTGATTCCCCCATTTTTTTTGCATAAAACACTTGACAAGTCTGTAGAATT
>NZ_JAHLDV010000029.1 GCF_018861865.1 Clostridium frigoris | reverse complement strand
ATAACAAAACTAATGTTTCATTCCTTTTAGATATATTTTCACTTTTCAAAGTACAATTTAAATCTTAAAATTTTCAATCTAGTTTTTTCATAGGTTAGTTAACACTATCCAATATTATTTATTTTGTTTATGTTATAAATAAATCATCTCCTGGGTCGCTGCAACAGCTTCGAAGAAGATGCATTAACGACTTCAGAAGGAGATTTACCCCTTTGTAGTTCTCTGGAGTAGATAACAATTCTCAATTGTTATCCCCCCACTAAAGTTTTCCATTTGTTAGGGTATGTAACCACCACTTATATAAATGGGAGACTTTCCTTCTGAAATGTCGTTAAAACTCAGTATTTAAATAAAATAAGAGTTAGGAAGAACCTAACTCTTACTTTATTTCAACAACCACTTTTTTATTTTCTTTAACAGCAGCTGCTTTTACAACGGTACGAATAGCTTTCGCTATTCTACCCTGTTTTCCTATAACTTTCCCCATATCTTCATGCGCTACAGATAATTCTAAAAGAACTGTATGCTCATGCGCTACTTCGTTTACTACTACCATTTCTGGTTTATCAACTAAATACTTTGCCAATACTTCAAGTAACTGCTTCATGGAAAACTCCTCCATTCATTACTTACAAACTTTTCTAGTTGACTGCTATTTTGCTAAGTAACCTTTTAACTGTATCAGATGGTTGTGCACCATTCTTCATCCACTTAGTTGCTTTTTCAACATCTATTTTAATAGTAGTTGGCTCTGTTGTTGGATTATAGTATCCTATTTCTTCAATAAATTTACCATCTCTTGGAGATCTTGAATCTGCAACGATAACTCTGTAAAATGGAGCATGTTTAGCGCCCATTCTTTTTAATCTTATTTTAACTGCCATGTATATCACCTCCTTAAATCTAAATTTATTAATCTATCAAGTGTTATATTAAAAAGGCATTTTACCAAACATTCCCTTTTTACCGGGTTTTTGGAATCCTTTTGCTTGTTTCATAAATTTTTTCATCATTTCAAAATCTTTTATAACCTTATTAACCTGTTGGACTAAAGTACCTGATCCGTTAGCAATTCTCTTTTTTCTAGATGAAGATCCGCTAACCAAATTAGGATGTTTTCTTTCTGCTGCAGTCATTGATTTTATTATAGCTTCACTTTTTCCCATTTGTTTTTCACCTTGAGATAAGTCTACACCCTGCAATTCTTTTTTATTTAAACCTGGAATCATTTCAACTATTTTATTAAGTGGTCCAAGTTTTTTCATTTGCTGCATTGATGCCAAATAATCATCAAAATTAAATTCTTGAGATAACATCCTATTACTGAGTTCTTTTGCTTCATTTTCATCAAAAGAATCTTGTGCTTTTTCAATTAATGAAAGTACATCTCCCATACCAAGTATTCTCGATGCCATTCTATCTGGATAAAAAACTTCCAGGTCATTCATTTTTTCACCAGAACCAACAAATTTTATAGGCTTTCCTGTTATTGCCTTAATTGATAGTGCTGCACCACCCCTTGTATCTCCATCCAATTTAGTTAAAATGACTCCAGTTATATCTAACTGTGAATTAAAACTATCTGCTACATTAACTGCATCCTGACCAGTCATGGAATCTACAACAAGCATTATTTCATCTGGCTTTACACTTAATTTCATATTTTGAAGTTCTTCCATTAAGTTTTCATCTATATGAAGTCTTCCTGCAGTATCTAATATAACCACATTATTACCATTTTCACGAGCAAAGTCTATTGATGCTTTTGCTATATCTACAGGACTAACTTTGTCTCCCATTGTAAATACCGGAACTTCAATTTGTTTTCCTACAACTTGCAATTGTTTAATTGCAGCTGGCCTATATACATCACAAGCTACTAATAAAGGTTTTTTATTTTTTCTTTTAAGTGAAAGCGCAAGTTTACCACCCATTGTTGTTTTACCAGCACCTTGAAGCCCCACAAGCATTATAACTGTTAACCCACTAGTTGAAAACTCTAACTTACTTTCTGAATTACCCATTAAACTAGTTAACTCATCATTAACAATTTTAATAACCTGTTGCCCAGGTGTTAAACTTTGTAACACTCCATTACCTAAACACTTTTCGCTTACATTTTTCACAAAATCTTTAACTACTTTATAATTAACATCAGCTTCTAATAATGCTAATTTTACTTCTCTCATAGCATCTTTAATATCTTTTTCAGAAAGCTTACCCTTACCCTTTAATTTTCTTATGGTATCCTGTAACTTAGAAGATAACCCTTCAAAAGCCATAATAAACCTCCTAAATATTCTCGATAATTTGTGTTTTTATATCACATATAAGCTGATTCATATTTTTATCTTTTATATTATTTTGTAATTCATCTAATTCTAATATTATATTTTCAAAGGTTTTCTTTAATTCATGGTCTTTATTTAATAATTTCAATTTTTGTTCATATACTAAAAGCGCATTATCAGATCTTTTTATAGTATCATGAATAGCTTGCCTACTAGTATTATTTATTTCTGCTATTTCAGATAAAGATAAATCATTATTAAAATACAAATCCATTATGTTTCGTTGCTTTTGCGTAAGTAATTCCCCATAAAAATCTAATAATAGTGAAATTTCAAATCTTTTTTCCATTTCATCACCGACTCACAAATCATATAATATCAGAGTTTAAATGCGGTGTCAAGTAGTTTTACTTAACAGGCACATATTTTTATGTTTTTAACTTGCATTTTAAAACAAAGCCTCTACGAAATCTTTCGAATTAAACTCTTGTAAATCATCAATACCCTCACCAACCCCTATATATTTAACAGGTATATTAAGTTGATTCTTAATTGATATTACAACGCCACCTTTGGCAGTACCATCTAATTTAGTTAGTATAATACCATCAATTGGACATATTTCCATGAACTGTTTAGCTTGTTGAATTCCATTTTGACCAGTAGTTGCATCAATAACTAGTAGTGTTTCCAGATGAGCTTCACTGTACTCCCTTATAATCACTCTATTTATTTTTGCTAATTCATCCATAAGATTTTTTTTGTTATGAAGTCTTCCTGCCGTATCACAAATCAGTACATCAACTTTTCTCGCTTTAGCTGCTTGAACAGCATCAAAAACTACAGCCGCAGGGTCAGAACCTTCTTTGTGTTTTATTAATGCAACATCTGCTCTACTACTCCAAATTTCTAACTGTTCAATTGCCGCTGCTCTGAATGTATCCGCTGCAGCAATAAGGACTTTATACTTTTTAGATTTTAATGATGATGCTATTTTACCAATAGAGGTAGTTTTACCGACTCCATTAACTCCTATTATCAAAATTACCTTTGGTAGCTGTACATTTTTTATTTGATCTTCCTCTTCACCTAATATATCCATTAAAACTTCTTTTAAACAAGGTATAATATCTGATGGATCTTTTATTTTTAATTCCTTTACTTTTTTTCTAAGTTTTTCAATTATATAAACAGAAGTATCTACACCAATATCTGCTGTAATTAATATTTCCTCTAGCTCCTCATACAATTCATCATCAATTGTAATTGCTAAGTTTAATACTTCGCTAACTTTTTCTGTAATACTATTTCTAGTCTTTGCTAATCCATCTTTTAATTTATCAAAAAATCCTTCAAACATTTCTATTCCTCCTTGTTTCTCCTTTGATGTACAAAACGATTATTATAAGTCTTTACTTTTTTAAATCAATTGATACTATTTTTGATACACCCTTCTCTTCCATGGTAACACCATATAATACATCCCCAGCCTCCATAGTTCCTTTTCTGTGGGTTATTATAATGAATTGAACATTATCGGCAAATCTCCTTAAAAACTCTGCGTATCTAACAACGTTTGCATCGTCAAGTGCTGCCTCTATTTCATCCAAAATACAAAATGGTGTTGGCTTCATCTTGAGTATTGCAAATAATAATGCAATCGCAGATAAAACTTTTTCACCACCAGACATTAAACTTATATTTTGAAGTTTTTTTCCTGGTGGTTGTACATTTATATCAATTTTCGCTGTAAGTTCATCACCCTGTGTAAGTATTAAATCCGCGCTACCACCTTTAAATAGCTCCATGAATGTCTCATTAAAATTTTGTCTTAATATAATAAAATTTTCCGCAAAGATTTTTTTCATTTTCTCAGTCATTCCACTTATTACAGTTAATAATTCGTTTTTAGCTGATACTAAGTCTTCTTTTTGATCATTCATAAATGTATATTTATCCTTGACCTCTTTATATTCTTCAATAGCACTTACATTTATTTTACCAAGCAGTCTAATAGTCTCTTTTAATGTTGCTATTTCATTTTTAAGCTTATAAATATCGTCAATTTCTTTTTTAAATATTAGTGCCTCTGCATATGTTAGTTCAAAGTCTTCATTCAATTTTTTGTAGTAATTATCCTTTTCCATGCTTACTTTTGCTAGAGCTAATTGACACTTATATAAACTTTTTTCTATTTTTTCAAGCATCGACGTAACATTATCAAACTGACCCACATTTATTTTTATATTGTCTTTAATTTTAATCCTTTGAATTTCATAATCCTTAAAGTTTTTTTTCATTTCTTCTATGGTAATCATTATTTCATTTGCCTTTTTATCTACAATTCCAATTAAACATATACTTGTTTCCTTATTTTTTATGGCTTCTTCTATTTCCTTAGAATATACAATTATTTTTTCGCTGAAAGATAATATATCTACATTCAATCTTTTGATTTCAGCATCCTTATTACGTAACGCCTCATAGACTTGAGCTTTTTTTATCTTAGCCCCTGTAATCACTTCTTTTATATTTTCAATCTCTTGTAATTTATCTTTCAATTTAAATTCAATTCTATTTAAATTTTGCTCTATTTCATCTTTTGCATGTGTAAACTTAGTAACTAGCATATTTTTTTCTTCGATTTCTATATACCCTTGTTTAAGTTTACTATCCTCTGAAGACTTTTCAATATTTGAATTTTTGCTATCGCTCTTTAATCTATTTGTATCATCTACTATTGAATTTATTTTAGCTTCTTTTTTTGCTACCTCGATATTTTCAAAGTGAATTTTTTCTCTTATCTTTAAATTTTCATTGTCAAATTTTAAAATTTCAGTTTTACCTTGTTTTATTTTTTCAAGATAAACAATATTCTCTTTTTTTAGTGTTGATATTTCCTTATCTAATTCTTTAATTTCTCTTTTTCTTCCGATTATACTTGATGTTTTTGTATATATGCTTCCACCAGTTAGTGATCCACCAACGTTTATAACCTCACCAGATAACGTAACAATTTTAATTCTATGATTATTGCATTTTGATATATGCAAAGCTGAATCCATATCTTTACATATAATCGTTCTACCTAAAATAAATGCCATAACCTCACTAAATTTTTCATCATACTCTATAAGTTCGCTTGCTATCCCGATAAATCCTGGATTACTTTTAGTTTCATTATCAATTGAAATCTTTCTGCCCTTAATAATGTTTAAAGGTAAAAACGTTGCACGTCCAAGTTTATTTACTTTCAAGTAATTTATTAATATTCTTGCCACGTTTTCATCTTTAGTTATTATGTGTGATATAGTTCCACCCAAAGCAATTTCTAAAGCCACTTCTAAATATTTTTCTACCTTTATAATTTCACCAAGTACAAAACATTCATTAATATTACCTATTTTACCTTCATTAACATTTTGCATTAAGTTCTTTACAGATTTATTATAACCTTCATGTTTTTTCTCGAGTATTGTAAGCACATTAAAATTAGCTTCAGCTTTATTAATTTTAAAACTACAATTCTTCATCTGTTTCTCATCTATAGATAAAATATTTTGAAGTTTACTAATTTCGATTTTATTTTTATCAAGCTTACTTTCATATTGTATTATCTTTTGTCTTACTTCTTTCATTTCACTTTCAAAAGTTATTTTTGTATTATCATTTACTTTTAATAAATTCTCAAGATCTTCAATAGTGTTTTTCAACATAATTATTCTACTTTTAGATATATCTATGTTGTTATTTAAGATTAATAAACTATTATTAGACACCATATTTTTGTTAATATTATTTTGTTTTTCTTCATTAAGAGATTTAATTTCATTACTTTCAATTTCTATGTTTCCCTGAATATTCTTTATTTTTATTTCTTCTAATTTGATTTCTTCATCTATTTCTGTTTGAGTATTTTTTATATCATTTAATGATTCCTCGGCTTTTATGTTATTATTTTTAAGTTCTAACAAATTATTATGAGTTATACTACTCTCACTTGTTGTTTTATCAATGACTTTTTCTAAATTATCTATCCTCTCATGAAGAATATTTGTTTGTGAAATATTGTTTTGATATATTATCTTATTATCATAAAATAATTGTTTTTCGCCCTGGCTTTTATTTTCAAACTCTTCAAACTTTTCATTTAAGACTTCAACCTCTTTCTTAAAAGATGTTTTTTCTTCTGTAGTCTTTACAACCTCTACCTGTAATTTATCTAATTCCTCATGTAATCCTTTCATTTTCTCTTCAACTTTAGTAATAGAATCAATAATTATGCTAACTTCTTTACTTTTTAATTCTTCGAAAAGCTTTAAAAATTGTTTTGCCTTATCACTTTCATTCATTAGTGGTTCTAATCGTTCCTCATAAGTGCTTAATATATCACCTATTCTAATTAAATTTTGATCGGTGCTATCAAGTCTTTTTTCTGCTTCCTCTTTCCTTGTTTTATACTTAACAATTCCTGCAGCTTCTTCAAATAATTTTCTTCTATCTTCTGTTTTACCACTTAAAATAGCATCAATTTTACCTTGTCCAATAATTGAATATCCTTCTTTTCCTATGCCGGTATCCATAAAAAGCTGTTGAACATCTTTTAACCTACAAGATGTATTATTTATTAAATATTCACTTTCTCCTGAGCGATATAATCTTCTCGATATAGTTACATTAGAATAATCAATATCCAATTCACAATCACTATTATCAAGCGTTAAGGACACCTGAGCGAGTCCCACGGGTTTTCTAAACTGTGTGCCTGCAAATATAACGTCTTCCATTTTATCGCCTCTTAGGCTTCGTACACTTTGCTCTCCAAGTACCCACCTTACAGCATCTGAGATATTACTTTTTCCGCTTCCATTTGGCCCTACTACTGCTGTAATACCTTTTTCAAATGTTAACTCCGTTTTATCTGCAAAGGATTTAAATCCTCTTATTTCAATAGATTTTAAGAACATGAAACACTCTCCTATTTTACCTGAATAACATCGGCAATACAAAACCTATAGTAAAAATGAATACAATACCGTAGATTATTACTTTTGTATATTTATCTCTTTTCGCTTTTTTCATACTTCACCTCGTATTTAAATTTTTTAATTAAAATCCTTTTTTATACTTTATAGACACGTACTCATATATAGTCATAATAATACACTGTCCTTTTATTCTTATGCTAATACTTCCACGATTAACTGTAATGTCTTGTGATATCTCTATTGAAATTGTTTTCAATCTATTTTTCAGTTCATTAAAGTAAATTTTTCCATTAGCATAAAGCTTTGAAATATCTTTTGGATTAATTTTTACTAAAACCAACTCATTAACAGTTTCTTTATTAAAACTATTCATGATAACATCATATATTAAATCACTATATATACTACCCTCAACTAGTTCTCTAAATGCAGGATGAAGTGGGCCAGCAACAAAATCATGTCCCTCTGATATTTCACTAGTAGGCTGTAATCCTATTCTAATAACATTTATATGGTTTTGAGTCAACATAATATAAATAATCTTACTTATATTTACCGCTTCACTTAATGAATAAGGTTCAAATTTATGATGTATGTACATTTTTTCCATTTGAGTATTTTTAATCACAAGAGCTGGATATATACGGCAAATGTCGGGCTTAAGGGCAATAACCCTTTTAGTTGTTTCAATATCTTTAGTTATATTATCTCCTGGAAGTCCTATCATTATTTGATGCCCTAAAATAAAACCATACTGCTTTATAAGCTTAGATGCATTTTCTACATCTAATGCTGTATGCCCTCTACCTGATTTTAATAGAACTTCTTCATCCATGGATTGGACCCCAAGTTCTATAATATCTACAGAGTACTTTTTTAAATTTCTTAATATATTATCATCGATGTAATCTGGCCTTGTAGATAGCCTAATGTATTTTATTTTATTATTATCTTTAAACTTTTTAGCAACAGTTAATAATTCTATTTGTTTTTCTATTTTTATAGCTGTAAATGTTCCTCCAAAAAAAGATACTTCAATAACAGCATCATCACTCTTTATGGTTTCAAGATATTCATTTATTGTTTTTTCCACATATACTGCATTAACTTTCGATTTTGTGCCTGTTATACTATCTTGATTACAAAACACACACTCATGTGGGCACCCTTCATGTGGAACAAATATAGGAATAATATAATGCAAGTTACTCACGTATATCATCCGCACTTTCCATAACCTCTTTAGCCGCATTTTGCTCTGCTTCTTTTTTGCTAAATCCTTGTCCCGAACCTTTTACACAATCATTTATCAAAATATTAACAAAAAACTTTCGTCTATGAGGTGGACCTTCAAATTTTACAAGCTCATAACAAATATTCACTTCTCCATTTTGCTGAAATATCTCTTGAAGTTTCGTCTTATAATCTAAAATTATTTCATTATTAATTGCTTTCTCAATAGTTGTTTTAAAGTTATTAAGTATAAATGCCTTAGAATACTCTATTCCTTTATCCAGATATATAGCAGCAAGCACTGCTTCAACACAATCGGCAAGTATTGACACTCTGTTCCTACCACCAGTAATTTCTTCTCCTTTGCTCATATTCATATATATTCCAAGTTCCCAGCTATTAGCTATATCACAAAGCGAATTTTCGCACACTATTAATGACCTGATTTTGGTTAAATAACCTTCAGGCTTCTGGGTAAAACGACTGTATAAGTGTTCAGATATTATAAGTTGCAATACGGAATCCCCTAAGAACTCCAATCTTTCATTAAACTCAACCTTTTTTTTCTGATTTGCAAAAGAACTATGTGTTATTGCTGTTTTTAATAAATCTTTATCACTAAAATTTAGTTTCAGTTTATTTTCAAGCTCCTGTAACTGTAGATCACTTTTCATTATTATTACTCCTTTTCGGAAGTTTATTTTTAATCCTTTATCTGTAGTTATATCGTTTATTCTTCGGAATGTGCTTTAATATATTCTACTATATTACCAACTGTCGCAATTTTTTCAACATCTTCATCTGGAATTTCTATATCATACTTTTCCTCAAGTTGCATAATTAGTTCTACAATATCAAGTGAATCAGCACCTAAATCATTCATAAAAGATGATTCCATTTTTATTTCTTCCTCATCTATATTTAATTGTGATGATATGCACGCTCTAATTTCTTCAAACATAATCCTTCACCTCCTTGTATTTGTATGTACTACATAATAAGCACTAGTAACTCAATTTTTATTTTTTATTTATCTGATAGTTTTTCAATTTCCAATTTTAATTTTTCAACAACATTATTTTCATAAAATATTGTTGCCTGTTTAATTGCATTTTTAAAAGCTTTCGCATCGGAACTTCCATGAGCTTTTATACAAATACCATTTACTCCAAGAAACGCAGCTCCACCATATTCTTTGTAATCGAAGTCTTTTTTAAACTTTTTAAAAACAGGTTTTAATAACAAACCACCAATCTTAGTCCTAAATGATGCCATTATACTTGTTTTTAATAAATCAAATATTGTAGCAACTGTACCTTCATACAATTTTAAAATCACATTTCCCGTAAATCCATCACACACTAAAACATTAACGTCACCAGTTGGAATTTCTCTAGCTTCCACATTTCCTACAAAATTTAAATTTGCTTCCTTCAATAACTTAAAAGCTGTTTTAGAAAGTTCATTACCTTTTTCTTCTTCACTCCCTATATTTACAAGACCTACCGATGGATTAATTACATTTAAAATATTTTCAAAATATATTTTTCCCATAAGTCCAAATTGTAATAAATAATTAGGCTTGCATTCTGCATTTGCCCCACAATCAATAATCATAAAAGGCATTTTTTTACCAGGCAATACTGGTGTTAAAGCCGGTCTATCTATTCCTTTTATTCTTCCCACTATAAGTGTACATCCAGCCAAAAATGCGCCTGTACTTCCGGCTGAGATAATAGCGTCTGCCTCTCCACTTTTTACAAGATTTAATGCCTTTACTAAACTAGAATCTTTTTTACGCTTAAGAGCCATTACCGGATGTTCACTTACATTAATAATTTCTGTAGCATTAATAATTTTTATTTTATTAGTATCATAGGTATATTTCTTTAACTCTTCACTTATTAATTCTTCACTACCAGTTATTAATATATCTATCTCATATTCTTTTATAGCCGCAACGCATCCTTCAACTACAGCATTGGGAGAGAAATCTCCACCCATTCCATCTACAACAACTACCATTTTAAGCCCTCACTTTAAACCTTCCCAATAAACAAATATAAAACTATTAATTTGTTTATTGGGTTATTTATTTGTTTACTTATATTATATACCATATTATTTAAATATCTATAGTATTAGTAACGCTAACATACAAATATAATTATATTTATATGTAAAAATAAAAAAGAAAGTCTTTCGACTTTCCTTTTTATTTTTGTTCCATTGAAACAACTTCTCTATTTTTGTAATATCCACAGTTTTTACATACTCTGTGAGCAAGCTTCATATCGTGGCATTGAGGACATTCAACTATTCCTGGTAAACCAAGTTTAAATGTTTGCGCTCTTCGAGAATCTCTTCTACCTTTAGAAAATTTTCTAGCAGGATTTCCCATTGTAACACCTCCTTAATCAGTTGAAAACAAATTTTTTAATTTTGCCAACCTTGGATCAATATCATCAATAATACAATTACATGTACTATGATTTAAATTGATTCCACACTGATGGCATAAGCCTTTACAATCTTTATTACAAAGTCTTTTTATAGGCAGAATAGAAATGATATTATTTTCCACAATCTCATTTAAATCTAATCTATCATCTTCAATAAAAATAATATCCTCATCTTCACTCTTTAGAGTTTTCGACAATCTTTCATTTAATTCAATATGTATTAAATAAGAAAAGGTCTCAAGACACCTAGAACAAGCAAGTAATAGTTCTGTATCAATACTTCCAGTTAAATCTATATCATCATCATTAGATTTTAAAATCAAATGCATTTTAACTGGTTTAGAAAATTGTATAAATTCATTATCATAGCAAAACTTAGCTTTTTCTAAATCTAAATCAATTTCTTTTCTTGCTCTTTTATTACTAAATAATTCTGAAACGTCTATTACCATACTATCCACTCTGAAAAACTAAATACTAATTAATTTTTCTCATATAAAGAAAACTCTCTATATCTTGTATAAAAAAATTATACAGCTCGAGCAAAGCTTCTGCGTCCCTCCTAACTAAATTGTTTTTTACTTACATCAAACACAGTCTATTATATAAACAATTCAATAAAAAGTCAAGAATTATTTATGATTAAATTTGGTATTTATTTTATAAGAGCATTGGTGTCTCTTGCAATTACTAGTTCTTCATTTGTTGGTATAACTAATATTTTAATCTTTGAATCATCAGTACTTAATTCTGCACATATTCCTACAGCATTATTTTTTGTCTTATCTAAAACTGCTCCTAGGAATTCTAATCCCTTGCATATTCTCGCTCTTGTTCTAGGAGAATTTTCACCAAGTCCAGCAGTAAATATTATCGCATCTACTCCCTCCATTACTGCAGCATAAGCACCTATAAATTTCTTAACCCCATAACAAAATATATCAATTGCCAATTGTGCTCTTTTATTCCCATCATTCATAGCAGCTGATTCTACGTCTCTAAAGTCACTGCTTACCCCTGATACTCCTAAAAATCCTGACTCTTTATTCATTAAATCATTTGCCTCATCAATTGTTAAATTTAATTCTTTCATAATATATATTAATATAGCTGGATCTATACTTCCACATCTAGTTCCCATAGCTAACCCTTCAAGTGGAGTGAATCCCATACTTGTTTCCACAGATTTGCCATCCTTAACAGCAGAAACACTCGCCCCATTTCCTAAATGACAAGTTATTAATTTCAAATCTTTTATGTCCCTGCCCATCATTTTTGCAGCCCTAACAGAAATATATTTATGAGACGTTCCATGAAACCCATATTTTCTTATACCATAGTCAGTATAAAGGTAATACGGAAGCGGATACATATATGCAACCTCTGGGATAGTTTGATGGAATGCAGTGTCAAATACAGCAACCATTTGCGTATTAGGCATCAATTTTTTGCATGCATTTATACCCATTATATTAGCTGGATTGTGAAGGGGTGCAAGTTTTGTACACTCATCTAGTCCTATCATTACTCCGTCATTAATTATAACTGACTTTGCATATTTTTCTCCACCATGAACTACTCTGTGTCCTACTGCGTCTATTTCATTCAATTCTTTAATAACACCATGTTTCCTGTCTACAAGCGCAGCAAGGACTAATTTAATTGCATCTGTATGATTTTTCATTGTTTCTTCAATAATATACTTTTCTCCATTAACCTTTTGAGTTAATATTGATCCTTTTGCCGCTATTCTTTCAACTAATCCCAGGGCTAAACATTGTTCATTTTCCATATTAATTAATTGATACTTAAGCGATGAACTTCCACAATTTATAACTAATATTTTCATCAAATCTCCCCTTTTCTAAATAATATACACTATTTTGCCTATACATTTCAATATAATTAAATATATTATGTTTTCTTTTTATTGTATGATTTTATTCTTTTTTTAGATAGTATATACTTTTAATAATTGGTTGTATATTATATAATATGCATGAGTAACATTTCAATTATAGATTTAATATATTAATCAAAGTAAATATTATCTTGATATATATTTTGTGATAACTTTTCTCGTTGTATAAATTATCAACTTATAATTACTATAAATTTCCACGAGGTGATTTAATGAATGTTTCAGGTATAATTGTTGAATATAATCCATTGCATAACGGACATGTATATCATATTAATAAAACTAAAGAACTAACAAATTGTGATGTCTTAATTTGTGTTATGAGTGGGAATTTTACTCAACGCGGTATCCCATCTAGTATAGATAAATGGACAAAAACTAAAATGGCCTTAAGCAGCGGTGTAGATTTAGTACTAGAGTTACCGAGTATCTACAGTGTGTCCTCCGCAGAATTTTTTGCACAAGGTGCTGTTAGTCTTTTAAACAGTTTAGGAATAGTAGATAACATCTGCTTTGGTAGTGAACATGGTGATATTAATGATATATATAATATTTCAAATATATTACTTAAAGAGCCTGTTGAATATAGACTTCTATTAAAAAACTATTTATCCAAAGGCATTACATACCCTTTAGCAAGAGCTAAAGCACTTTATGAATATTCTACAAATTCAAACATGTTCATATCAAACTTATTGTTAGGCAATTTTTTAAATTCTTCTAATAATATACTAGGTATAGAGTATTGTAAAAGCTTACTAAAGCTCAATAGTTCAATCACTCCTTATACCTTAAAAAGAATAGGCTCAACTTACAACAGTGATTTTATAAATAATGAGTTTTCAAGTGCCACCGCTATAAGAAGATTTGTAAAAGAAAATGGTATTTCAACAAATTTTAAAGATTATGTGCCATATTCAGTGTTTACTGAAATTAGAAATTTATACTCTAAACACACTAAGTTTATATTTGAAGACTCTATGTTCCCCTACATAAAATATAAATCGGCTACATCCAAAAATTCCTTTATAAATTTACCAGATGTATCTGAGGGCCTTGATAATAGAATTATTAAATCCTTACAAAATAATTTGACCTACGCAAGTACGCTTGAAGATATAAAAAGCAAACGTTATACTTATAGTCGGATCAGTAGAATATTATGTCAATATTTTATAGGCTTTGATCATTTTGATACTACCAGATTAAGATCAGAACCTTGCCCTTATGCCAGAGTTTTGGGATTTAACTCAAAAGGAAAGTCAATTTTGAAATCCATAAAAACAAATAGCAGCATTCCACTTTATACTAAAATTTCTAAGAAATTTAATGAAACCTTAAGCCTTGACATTCAATCTACAAGGGCTTATAGCATCTTAAATAGAAGCATAGATCCGAATAGTGACTTTTTAACATCCCCCATTATTGTAAAATAATAATAAATGCGACTATCATAATTCGATAGTCGCATTTATTATATTTAAAATTAGTATTTCTAATACATAAGTTTATTAAATTCAAATATATTTAGTATAGTAGTACTTTAAGGAGGGGGCTTAAAATTGAAATTACTGTTAATTATATTATTAATCTCTATATTGTTTTTAATATTCAAGCTGTTTAAAACTTTAAAAATAAATTTCTCTGTGACACTGATTTGTTCCCTTATTATTCTTCAAATAATATTAGCTCCGAGTATTTGTATCCACTACACTATTTCTGGTGCAAAATTGTTTTTCAATGCAATTTTCCCATCTCTTTTTCCATTTTTAGTTGTAATAAATATTATAATAGGCTATGACGGTATTCATATTTATTCTAAATTACTAGGAAATTTAATATGCAGGCCATTAAAATTGCCAAAAGAATGCAACTTTGCACTTTTAGTTAGTGTACTATGTGGATATCCACTAGGTGCACGTTATACTTGCGATTTATATGAAAAAAACATAATCGATTTAGATTCCTGTGAAAGATTATTAAATATTGCTTCTAATGCAAGCCCACTTTTTATTTTAGGATCAGTAGGCACATCTATGATGTTTAGTCCTAAATTGGGCTATATACTATTGTTATCCAATATTCTATCATGTGTTTTTATGGGATTAATTATTCCCTCCAAAAATTATGCTTTTAGAATTAAGTATAGAAGTAACAATTTTTCTAAAGCTGAGTCAAACAGTCTAAATATTGGTATTATATTTAAAAACAGTATTGAAGATGCAATTAAAAACACGCTAAGTATAGGTGGTTTTATTGTGATATTCTCAGTAATAACAGGCATAATTAAAGACAATGTCATATTTAACATTGTCATAAACAAATTATCTTTAATTATTGGTGCTTCAGGTAATTTTATAGAAGGAATACTTCTCGGGATGCTTGAGATGACTAATGGGTGTTATTTAATATCCTCTAGTCATTCAAATCTTTATACAAAACTTCCAGTTTTGAGTTTTTTAATTGCTTTTAGTGGTCTATCTATAATTTCTCAAGTGTATAGCTATACATATAAATATACTGTTTCAATAAAAAAATATATTATAAGAAAATTTTTTCAAGGTATAATCTCTTCAGTTTTAACAATAATATTATATTATATTTTTTTAAATGCTTCATCCATTTTTACTTTCAATAATATGAGCATATATAAAAATTATAATTTGTATTTATTAATACTAATAATTTTAATTATACCATCATTACTTATAACTATAATTAAATTATTTCATACCTCTTAATTCTTTTACATTTTCCCTTATCGAAGTTGTAGTATTGGTAACTTCTTCCTGCATAAGTATTAAGAAATCTTGGACATCACCTTTAATTTCATGAAGCATTTTCTGTCCTTTTAATTCAATTTCTTTATCCAATTGGGATAATATTTCATCCGCATAATCCTTAGCTCCCAGTCTCATAATTTTAGCATCTCTCTGGGCTGATGCTATAATTTCTTCAGATCGATTTAATGCTTCTTTAACTAAGTCTTGTTTTTCAACCCTTCTTCTTATCTTGTCAACTGTCTCTTCCTCAAAAATCTTAGCTTGCTTTTTTGCATCAACTAAGATTCGTTCCTTTTCATCACAAACCCACTGTGCCTTCTTAAATTCATCTGGCAAATGATTTATAATTTGATCTATTATATCTAATATTTCTCTCTTATTTATAACTGCTTTACCAGTAACAGGTATTTTAGACGAACTCTCAATAATTCCTTGAAGATATTCTAAAAGCTTTATAACATCCATATTTCCCCCCCCTATTTAGAATTAATTTTCCTTATAATTTCCGGAATAATTTCCTCAGGTACTAACCCTTTAATAGATCCCCCAAGCATAGCAACTTGTTTAACTGAAGTAGAACTTATATAACAGTACTCCGTTTTTGTCATCATAAACACAGTCTCCTTACTTGGATCAAGTTTATTATTCATTGCTGCCATTTGAAACTCATATTCAAAATCTGAAACACTTCTAAGACCTTTAACAATAACCCTAGCATCCTCTTTATTCATAAGGTGAACAAGTAAACCACTAAACTTCTCCACACGTACATTAGGCAAATTTTTAACTACATTTTTTATTTGTGCTACCCGCTCATCTACTGAAAATAGACAATTTTTTTCAGGATTAACAACTACTCCTACAATCAATTCATTAAAAACTCTTGACGCCCTTTCAATAATATCTAAATGTCCATTTGTTATTGGGTCAAAACTTCCAGGGCAAATTGCTTTTTTCATGTTATTCCTCCATGTTTTCCTCAAGGGTGATTACAATTATTAATTATCCCCATGTATTTTCTAAAAGAAACTAATAATTTTTAATTACTAGTTTCCTTATATTTATAAAACAATACAGTAGTGTTACCATATTTTCTCGAATCAGACAAATGAATAATATCATTCCCCTCATATATTTCTTCAGATGAATCTATTTTACAAACTATAATTCCATCTTTATTTAGAAGACTATTTCTAGAAATTATTTCAATAGCAGGTGGAATCATATCTTTTGCATATGGTGGATCTATAAAAATTATATCAAACACGATTCCTTCATTTGCAAACTGCTCCATGTATTTATACGTATCACCTTTTAGACACTTACATATATCATTAAACTTTAAATTTTCTACATTACTTTGTAACATTTCAAATGTAGTATCTCCCATATCAATAAGGTAACATTTAGTTGCTCCCCTACTTGCCGCTTCTAGTCCTAAGCTACCTGTACCTGAAAACATATCAACAACTATTGCATCACGTACTCTATTTTGAATTATATTAAATATAGCTTCTTTTATTCTATCTAATGTTGGCCTCGTTCCCATCCCAACAGGTGACAATAATTTTCTACCTCTTGCACTTCCCGCTATAATTCTCATATGTTTATTCCTCCATTTAACCAAGTTTCGATAATATTTTAACATATATATGTATTTTATACAAAGATATTTTCACCTAATTAAAGCAAATATAGCTAGAAGTTTGCTCAATTTTTTGTAATATTTCGTTCTTTACCTTAGTATCACATGCATTATCACTTTGTATCAACCTCTTTGCTTCACTATTGGCGAGTTTTAAAATACCGATATCTTCAATTACATCTGATAAAATCAAACCTGATTCACCATGCTGCCTTATGCCAAACAATTCTCCTGCACCTCTAGTTTTCAAGTCTTCTTCTGCAATAAAAAAGCCATCATTACTTTTTATTAGTATTCCAAGTCTTCTTCTTACTATATTGTTTGTGATATTTGCAAGCAGTATACAATAAGATTTATACTTTCCTCTTCCTACTCTTCCTCTAAGTTGATGAAGCTGAGCAAGTCCAAATCTTTCTGCATTTTCAACTATCATAACTGTAGCATTTGGTACATTTACACCAACTTCAATTACTGTAGTTGAAACCAAAGCTTTAATTTCCCCTGCTTTAAATTTATCCATAATTTCATTTTTAAGTTTGCTAGGCATTTTGCCATATACCATTCCTACCTCTATAGATTTAAATTGTTCTCTTTTCAATTTTTCATAAAGCATCTCAACCGAGCTTAACTTCATTTCTTCATTTTCCTCCACGAGTGGACAAACTATGTAAACCTGTCTTCCCTTATTAATTTCATCTAAAGCGAATTCATATACTTTATCACTATTATCCATACTTTCATAAGATGTATCAATCTTCTGCCTACCTGGTGGTAATTCGTCTATAATAGATACATCTAAATCACCATATAAATATAAAGATAAAGTTCTTGGAATAGGAGTAGCTGTCATTACAAGAATATCTATGTTTTTCCCTTTATTAGAAAATCTATTTCTTTGTGATACCCCAAAACGATGTTGCTCATCAGTAACAATCATACCTAAATTTTCAAATTCTACATTATCCTCAATAAGTGCATGAGTACCAATTATAATGTCAATAATTCCACTTTTTAAATCTTGTTTAATTAATTGTTTGTTTTTAGCAGTTGTACTTCCACTTAATATTTGTATATTTAATGAAAAGTCATTTAGTATATTTTTAATTTCTTCATAATGTTGTTTTGCTAAAATTTCAGTTGGTGCCATCATAGCTGTTTGATAACCATTTTTTACAACGTTAAACATAGTAATAATAGCAACTACAGTTTTACCACTTCCAACATCCCCCTGAAGCAATCGGTTCATACCAATATTCTTTTTTTGATCTATTAAAATTTCTCTTACAACTTTACTTTGTGCCTTAGTAAGATTATAAGGAAGCTTTTCCTTTAAAGTTGTAAGTTCTTTTGTCATTTTAAATTGGATACCATTATTATGAGATTTTATAAATTCTTTTAACATTAATATTTTTAATGAATATGTAAAAAGCTCCTGAAATTTTAGTCTTCTTTTGGCTTCATTAAGGAGGTCTAAACTTTTAGGACTATGAATATTACGAATAGTGTCATTTAAAGAACAAAAACAATATTTTTCTATTATACCACTCGGCAAATTCTCTTTTATTATAATATTACAGAGTACATCGGAAATAATCTTATTAAAAAAATTATTTGTAATATTATTTTTAAGAGGGTATGTAGCAATAATTTCATTTTCATCCATCGACGTATTTTTTACTATTTTAGGATTCATAATTGTGATTTCTTCCTTAAATTTATCCACTTTACCTGTTATAAGATACTTGTTTGAGGTTTTAAAACTATTTTTTGCATAAGTTTGATTAAACCATTTACCTTTAAATTTATTATCACCTTGACAGAAAATTATGGTAGAAAGAGTTTTATTATTTTTTAACCTAATGTCCTTTAATATATTTAAAACGGTGCACTCAATAATTACTTTCTCAGTTTTTTCGCAGTCTAAGATGCTTTTACGTACAGGTACATTCTCATAGTCTCGTGGAAAATATAATAACAAATCTAGCACATTAAAAATCCCACACTTATTCAAACTTTCTGCCATTTTAGGGCCAACACCCTTTACATATTTTATATCGCTATAAGTATCCATAAATACCACCCCTGAAATATATTTTATTAATGGTTCTATTAATTTCATTTCTCGCAGTTTAACGACATTTCAGAAGGAAAGTTTTCCACTTATATAAGTAAGAGTACCTACAATAAGTAGGAGTTACTTACCCTAACAAATAGAAAACTTAAGTGAGAGTATAAATTACCTTCTGAAGTCGTCAATGTATCTTCTTCGAAGCTGATGCAGCTCACCAGGAGATGATTTAATTTACATGAAAAAAAGCCCGAGGGCTTTTATTCAACTGAAGCAATAAAATAATATAGTGGTTGTTTTCCATTATACTGTTGAATGTCTAAATTGGGGTATTTAAGCTCTAATTCAGAAATAAGCTTTTCTACTTCGCTTAAAATACAATCTTCTCCATAAAAGATTGTAATAAGTTCGCTATTATCATTTACCATACTTTCAATAATATCAGCGCAAACTTTATAAATATCAGTTCCAACCTCACAAATTTTTTGTTCAACTAAACCTAAAATATTTCCTTGTTTTATTAATTTTCCATCAGATTCAGTATCCTTAACTGCATATGTTACCGAAGCAGTCGCAACATTCTTTATTGCTTCTTTTAATTTTTCCTCATTTTCCTCTACACTAACATCTGCATTAAATATTGTTACAGCCGTTATTCCCTGTGGAATAGTTTTAGATGGAATGACCACTATATTTTTATCTGACAATTCAGCTGCTTGAAGTGCTGCCATAAGTATATTCTTATTGTTAGGTAGTACAAATATGTTTTCAGCGTGAATTTTGTTTATGCTGTCTATTATATCCTGTATACTCGGATTCATAGTTTGTCCGCCTTCTATAACAACATCCACACCTAAATCCTCAAAAATATTTTTTATTCCTTCTCCAAGGGCAACAGATATAAATCCATATTTTTTATTTTCTATTACATTTGCTTTTATTATATCTTTCTCTATTGATTTTTCTACTTTCTCATCAGTTATGCCTAATAAGTTTCTATGTTGATCTCTCATATTTTCAATTTTAACCTTAGAGAGTTCCCCTAGTGTTACTGCTTTAGAAAGCACAAGCCCTGGATCATTTGTGTGTATGTGGATTTTGAGAAACTCATCTTGTGAAACTACTACCATTGAGTCTCCAATTTTCTCTAAATACTCTTTTAATCTATTTGTATCAACATCTTTGGCTATAATTAATAATTCAGTACAATATCCAAATTTTATTTCTGCAACAGCGTCTCCTGCTGCAGATACAACAGTTTCTTTTTTAGTACTTTGTTTATTTGTATTATAAACTTGAGCCTCAATATTATTGCTTATAGCTTCCCTCATACCTTTAAACAATATGAGAAGCCCCATGCCACCTGCATCTACTACTTTTGCTTCTTTTAATGCTGCAAGCATATCGGGAGTTTTATTTAGCATTATTTCACTATGCTCACAAACCTCATTCATAAGCTCTACAACATCTGAAGCCCCACTATTAACTGCACTTTCACCCGCAGTCTTAATAATAGTTAAAATAGTTCCTTCAGTAGGTCTCATAACAGCTTTGTATGCAAACTTAGCACCTTCCAAAATACTTTTAGCAAACTCTTCAGACGTAGCTTCTGTTATGCCTTCTAGGCCCTTTGCAATGCCTCTAAATATTTGTGATAATATTACTCCCGAATTACCCCGTGCGCCCATAAGCGCTCCTCTAGCTAGTATTTTAGCTATCTCAGAAATAGATTCAGTTTGTATATTCTCAATTTCTTGAACTGCAGCTTTAAATGTCATTGACATATTAGTCCCTGTATCTCCATCTGGAACTGGAAACACATTTAAAGAATTCACATATTCTTTCTCATCTTCTAACCTATTTGATGCGTTAATTGCCATGTTTCGGAAATGTTGTCCATTAATCTTTAAGTATTCCACTTTCTATGCCCCCCTTAAACCCTTACACCTTGTACGTTTACCGTTATTTCTGCAACTTTTAGTCCTGTATAATTTTCAACGTTATATCGTATTTTTTGAATTATATTATTTGCTATTATTGAAATTTTTGTTCCATATTCAACAATTATATATAATTCGATAAACAGTTTGTTTTCTTTAGAATTAATTTTAACTCCCTTATTTAAACCATCACTTTTAATTAATTGCCAAAATCCATCCTTAGCATTTTTAAGCGCCATGCCGACAACTCCATAACATTCGGTTGTAGAAATGCCAACTATATTAGCTAACGCTTCCTCTGAATAATATATAATACCATTCTCGTTTGTAATGTTACCTTTCATTGTAATTCCTCCTTATAAAGCTATATAGATTATTTTATATTATATCACTAATTTATTCAACAAAATTAATTTTATAATTACTATCCTTAGTAATTATTTAGTTTTTAACTTGCAAGAGTAGTAGTATCTATGTTACAATAATGCGTGTTTCAATTGAGAAGAATTTGTTCTTCATAGTCTTAAGGAGGTGTTTTCATTGTCAAGAAAATGCGAAATATGCAATAAAGGTGTTGTTTCAGGTAGTCAATATAGTCACTCACACCGTGAATCAAAAAGAAAATGGGCTCCAAACATTCAAAAAGTTAAAGCTATAGTTAGCGGAACGCCTAAGTCTATACATGTATGTACTAGATGTCTTCGTTCAGGTAAAGTACAACGTGCTATATAATTAAGAAATAAGAATGCAGCTTTTTAGCTGCATTTTTTATTTAAATTCAACTAAAAAGTTGCATTTCTTATAAAAATTCAATTTCAAAACCTAATTTCACCTTTTCTATGTTATTTTTTTAAAAAGAATCTGATTATTCGGGACATAAATTTCGGTAATTTAATAGCCATAATTCTCATTTTTCTTACCTCCCAAACTAAAAATATTTAATTATAATCTTTTACAAATTAAGTATCCCTAAATTTTATTGATTTATTAAAACCCCCATATAATCTACATATCGCTAACAATGATCATTATGATCCATTATACTAAAACCAAAATAAACAATTCCTCCTCCCACAACAATTATCCACCACCAAAATGGAACTATTACTACTGTTAAAATTCCTATGCCTAAACATGCAATGATTACTCCAAGTTGCCTTTGTAAACACCTAAACCACCTTTTCATAAGTTGTTCTCCTCTCAAAGTATTCCAATAGTATTATATGATTTATTTTTAATAATGTTTACAAAATAAAAAACTATTTTTTATTGAAGTAATCAATAAAAAATAGTTTTTTATATAAATATTAATCTTTTGATAATATTATCATAAGCGTTCCAGATTTAAATTTAAGTTTAACTTGAGGACATGCAAACTCATTTGAAATACTTATACTCTCACCAATCTTTAAATTGTAATTATCTAAAGGATACTTAGCTCCTTCTATTGTTAATCCAATTATTTCATCGCCATAAGACTGAACTGAAAATACCTTACCTACGATACCATTTAATAGTGTTGAAGCATTGACTAACGTAATAATATTATTATTATCTTTAATACATGCATTAACGCCATTTTCTAAGCAAATCTTAAGCATTCCAATGTTTCCAAGTAGATGATCAACTCTACTGCCAGTACATCCTAACAGAACTACTTCACTTGGATTCATACCTATAGCCTTTCTAACTGCAATTTCAGTATCAGTAAAATCTTTTTCTGTCGGATAAATATCTAAAAAACAATTGTTTTTTTTATAATAATTAAGTACTTCTTTATCTATACTATCAAAATCTCCTACAAGTAAATCCGGTTTAATATTATAGTGATACAAACAATTGGCGCCACTGTCAGCTCCAATTAAAAATGTATCCTCTATAATTTCTTTCATGAGTAATTCCTTTAAGGGAGGTGCACCTCCTGATATTATTATAACCTTCATGTCAATCATCACCTTCGAAGCTGTTTATCACACAATTATTATTAAATTTCAGCTCTTAATTTTTTTATGTTTTTTTCGATTTCACCATTTCTAAATACAGCTGACCCAGCTACTATTACATTAGCACCACTACTCACAACATCATGGATATTAGATTCATCAATTCCACCATCTACTTGAATCATAATATCTTTATTATAAATATCTGCAAGAGCTCTGACTTCCTTAACTTTATCCGAGCAGTATTCAATAAATTTTTGTCCTCCAAATCCCGGATTTACTGTCATAATAAGTACCATATCAACATTACTTATCAGATGCTTTATTAAGGCCACAGGAGTGGCAGGGTTTAATGCAACTCCTACTTTAACCCCAAAACTTTTTATATAGTTAATAGTTCTATCAATATGCCTATCAGTTTCATAATGAACAGTTATGATATCAGCACCCGCATGTACAAATTCTTCTACATATCTAGACGGTTCTTCTATCATAAGATGTACATCAAATGGAAGTCTTGTTAGTTCTCTAATGCTCTTAATAATTGGAACGCCAAAAGAAATGTTAGGTACGAACATACCATCCATTACATCAATATGAATCATATCAGAACCATATGCATCTAATTGCTTAATATGTTCTCCTAGCCTTGAAAAATCAGCTGACAATATTGATGGTGCTATTTTTATCATTTTCTATTCCCCCTAGCAATAATTTCTTCTAAAGTTTTTACATAAAATTTATATCTATCTCTGTAAATTTCATTAGCTTCTACAGCTTCCTTAACTCCACAATTAGGTTCCTTATAATGCATACAATTAGAAAATCTACATTCACATCTATATTTTTCAAATTCAGGGAAACAATGCTGTAATTGTTCTTTCTCTATAAAATCCAAACTTAATGATGAAAAACCTGGTGTATCTAGTAGGAATCCTTCCTCATATTCAATAAGTTCACTATGACGTGTGGTGTGTTTTCCCTTTTGCGATTTTTTACTTATGTCTCCAGTTTTCATGGCTTCTCTTCCAATTATGCTATTAAGTATAGTTGACTTTCCGACTCCAGACGGTCCACAAAAAACAGATATATTATTTTTTATCTTCGCCCTTAGCTCGTCAAGTCCCTCTCCCTCTTTTGCTTTTAAAAACACTATATCGCATCCAACACTTTTTAATTCTTTTATAAGATCCTCATCAACTTTCTCAACTAAATCCAATTTATTTAAGCAAAGAACTATCTTTAGTCTATAATTCTCACAAAGCACTAAAAATTTATTGAGCAATTCCATATTTAAATCAGGTTTTTTAAATGCGAAAACTACAAATGCTTGAGTAACATTAGCAACTACTGGGCGTATCATCTCTGTGTCTCTTGCAAAAATCTCTTCAATTACACCCTTGGTATCATCCGTCTCTAGCATTATTTCTACTTTATCACCAATAACAGGAGAAAGTCCAGTGTACCTAAACTTTCCCCTTGCCTTACATTCTATTACTCTGTCTTTAACTTTTACAAAATATAAACCACCTATACCTTTTGTGATTACTCCCTGCATATATCCTCCACCATTTACCTTTAATTTTATATTCTTTTTACTAATCAGTTTTAGAATTTTTATTTGTCGTTGGATCGGTTTTCGTTGGATCCTGAGTCGCAGCCTCCGCTGTTAAAGTTATAGTATCACCAACACTGACCTTAGTTCCTGCATCCTTATCTTGAGTTTGAATTATATCTTCATCATTGCCAGATACTGATATCTTTATATCATTTTGATCAGCTAAATCTTTTGCATCTTTAACTGTTTTTCCCATAAAGTTTGGAACATCAACTTGCTGTTTTTCAGGTTCTTTATAGGTATAATAACTAACACCTACAGAGTTACCTTCCTGAACCCCAGTATTTGCAGCAATACTTTGACTAAAGACTATACCATCCTGAGATTTATCAGTAGTTGTTACTGATTTTTTATCACCTAATGTCAAAATTGAACTTTTCAATGATGCTAATGCATCATCTAAAGATAATCCAAATAAATTTGGCACCTTTGTAATCTTAACACTCGGTCCCTTGCTTATTACTAAGGTTACACTATCGCCTTTTTGAACTAAGCTACCTTCACTAGGATCTTGACTTATTACAAGTCCACTCGCAACTGATTCACTGTATTCTTCTGCAACATTACCAAGTACTAGCCCATTTTGTTCAATATTAGAGTTAGCTGCATTTTGGTCAAGTCCTATAACCGACGGGATTTTAAAACCTGTTGGTCCTTTACTCACGTAAACTCTAACTTCTGAGTTTTCTTTTACTTCTGTTCCCTCATCAGGAAAACATGCTGTAACAGCACCTTTAGGTTCATCACTATTTACTTGTTTATTAACTACAAAATTAAGACCCTTTGCTACAACTAATTTTTCTGCAGCTGCCTTATCGAGCCCTATAATTTTAGGAACTACTAGCTTTGTTTCAACTTGTACTACACCATTATTACCGTTCATATATACGTAACCTAAAGCACTGAATAAAACAATTAATAAAATTATTGAAGTCACAATTATTGTCTTTTTTTTATTTTTATTCTTATTTTTATCTTTATTTTTATTCTTGTTCATTGGCTCTGGACTTTCAACCACATCTTCTTCTTTTTCATAATCAGCAGGATTTACAGGTGCCATAACTCTTGTGTATTCGTTATCCATGTTATTACCTGCAATAGTATAATCGCTATTATTTTGTATTCTCTGAAGATCCAAATACATTTCTTTTGCAGTTTGATACCTCTTTATTGGTTCTTTCTCTATAGCTTTTAGTATTAATTTATTCAAATTTTCTGGAACCTTATTATTTATTTCCTTAGGTGGTACAACCTTTTCTTGTATATGCTTTAATGCTACTGATACTGGGCTATCTGCATCATAAGGCACTCTACCCGTAACCATCTCATATAATACTATTCCAAATGAATAAATATCTGTTCTGCAGTCTACAAAGCTTGCTTTAGCTTGTTCTGGTGAAAAATAGTGTGCTGACCCCATTACAGTACTAGTATTAGTTATAGTAACTGAACTTGCCGCTTTTGCTATACCAAAATCTGTAACCTTAACTGTTCCATCTTCAGTTACAAGAATGTTATGAGGTTTTATATCTCTATGTATAATGTTATTCTTATGAGCGCATTCAAGTGCTTTTGCTATTTGCATACCATAGTCAAGTACTAAATCAGTACTCATGCTACCACTTTCGACTATAATTTCCTTGAGTGTCTTTCCCTTTATATATTCCATTACTATATAGTTAATATCCCTTTCACTTCCAACGTCATATATATTAACTATATTGTTTGATGAAAGGCTAGCTACAGACAGTGCCTCTTTTTTAAATTTTTCCATAAATTCTATATTATTTGAGAATTCTTCTTTTAATATTTTTACAGCAACAAAACGATTGAGTAATTGGCACTTAGCTTTATAAACTATTGCCATTCCACCCTCTCCAATTTTTTCAAGGAGTTCATATCTACTCCCTAATATGGTTCCTATCATCTCTGCACTCTCCTTCAAATACGATAACGGATATATTATCGCGTCCACCATTAAATTTGCTTAAGTCAACTAACATTTTACAACTTGTATCATTATCATTTTCAACAATAATATCATACATTTCAGAATAAGTCACATCATTAGTAAGACCATCTGTACATAAAATACATTTGATAACACTCGTCAAATCAAGGTCAAACAAATCAACTTCTACTAACTCATTTGTTCCAAGAGCCCTTGTAATAATATTTTTATTGGGGTGATTTCTTGCCTTTTCTTCAGTTATAGTCCCATTATCTAACAACTGCTGCACTAGAGAATGATCTCTTGTTACTTTTACTAATTTTCTTTTGCTATCTATAATATAGCAACTACTATCCCCCACATTTGCAACGACCATTTCATTCTGTTTTCTAAAACAAATTGTTATAGTTGTACCCATTCCTTTAAGAGAATCATTTTGACTTGCCATATCATAAATTTTCTTATTTGCACATTTTATACCTTCTGAAAGAACTTTTCTAAGGTCTGTGCCTTTATGATTGTTCTTTATATATTCCATTATAACCTTAATAGCTAAATCACTTGCTACTTCCCCAGCATTGTGTCCTCCCATGCCGTCAGCAACAACATAAATATCATAATCACTGCTTTCTAAATAACCTACAGAATCTTCATTTATTTTTCTGACATTCCCAACATCTGATAAAACCCCAATCATTGTTACACCCCCTCATTTAAGTTCTTCACTTTTAATATGGCTTCTTCTAAGCTGTCCACATGCAGCATTAATATCTAGCCCCATTTCTCGTCTTATCGTCGTCTGAATATTATTATCCTCAAGAACCCTCTTAAACTCAGCCACATTTTCATTTGAAGATCTCTTTAGTTCATTTTCTTTAATCTCATTAACCGGGATTAAATTAACATGGCATAACATATCTTTTAACAAAGCACTTAATTTTTCTGCATCTGACTTACTATCATTAAGACCCTTAACAAGAGCATATTCGAATGTTATTCGCCTGTTAGTTTTATCTATATAATACTTAGAAACATCAATTATTTCTGCAATAGAATACTTATTCGCAATTGGCATACTCTTCACTCTGATTTCATCACTAGGTGCATGAAGCGAAATAGCAAGTGTCGTTTGCATATTAAAATCGGCAAACTCTTTGATTTTAGGAACTATACCACATGTAGATATAGTTATATGCCTTTGTCCAATATTTAATCCATTCACTGAATTAACAAGTTTAAGAAATTTCATTACATTATCAAAATTATCAAATGGCTCCCCACTTCCCATCAGTACAACATTAGAAATACGATTGTTAATCAGATGCTGTGATTTTAATATCTGGGAAAGCATTTCTCCCGGTGTTATATTTCTAATCATTCCTCCGATGGTAGATGCACAAAATTTGCATCCCATCCTACATCCAACTTGTGTAGAAATACATATAGAATTTCCATGTTTATATTTCATAACAACACATTCAATTAAATTACCATCCGACAGTTCAAAAAGGTATTTTCTTGTATCATTATGTTTTGAAGTATACTCTTCTATAAGACTTGGTATTCCTATATAAAAATTAGTTTGTAACTTTTCTCTTATACTTTGTGGGATATTATTCATATTTTCAAATTCCCAAACATCCTTGTAAATCCAGTCAAATACTTGTTTAGCCCTGAATTTGCTTTCCCCATTACTTTTCATCCACTGTTGCAGTTCCAATAAATCAATATCTAATATATTTATCATTTTACACACCCAATCATTTTACACACTCACGAGTTTTATAGAGCCGCTATGACTTTATAAGTTTTGTTATAAAAAAGCCATCCATATATTCGTTTGGATATATAGTAACATATCCTTTGTCATTATATTTTATATTATCAAATTCCCCAAAAAATACAGGTTCTATCTTAAACTCGCAGTGTGACTCTAGAAACCATTCAATATTGCCTTCGTTTTCATCTTTATTAAGGGTACATGTTGAATATACAAGTACTCCCCCTTTTTTTACGTATTTTGAGGCATTATCCATTATACGTCTTTGTATATCTATTATATTATTTATATCTTTTATATTTTTACTCCACTTTATTTCAGGTTTTTTTCTGATGATTCCTAACCCTGAACATGGTACATCTATAAGCACTCTATCTGCATATTCAAACAAATCTGGAACATATTCAGTAGCATCTTGAGCTTCACAAGTTGTATTTGTAATTCCTATTCGTTTTATATTTTCTTCTATTAAAGACAATTTATTTTTATGTATATCAAACGCAAGGACTATACCTGTATTTTTCATAATCTCTGCTATATGCGTTGTTTTTCCACCTGGTGCGCTGCAAAGGTCTAAGACTTTCATGTTTGGTTTGAGATCCATAGAAGGTGCCGTTAGCATTGCGCTCTCATCTTGAACCGTTATATTCCCTTCGTTAAATAAAATATTATTTTCTATGTTTTTCCCCTTAATAATTCGTATTGCTTCGGATGAAGCATAACCTTCTTCTATATTATAACCATTTTCTATAAGTTTTTCCCATATTTCTTTATAAGTTAATTTTAGAGTATTAACTCTGACAGTAACATCTGGCTTATAATTTAACCCCTTGAGAATTTCTTCAGCTTTTTGAGGTCCATATTGCTTTATAAAGAGTTTAACCAAAGCTTTAGTAAATGAATACTCAAAACATAATCTTTCAATATCATTCTCTTCATTGTAATACTTTTCGCCTGTTTCCCTAAGGTAACTTCTAAGCACACCATTAACAAGCTTTGATGCTCCTATGTTACTCTTTTTCTTGGTTAAATTTACAGCCTCATTAACAGTTGCAAAACTCGGAACTTTATCTAAATACCTAATTTGATAAACTGATATTCTTAATATATTTAAAACAAAACTCTCTAATTTATCAAAACCATTTTTAACAAAGTGTTGCAATATTTTATCTATAGTATACTTGTATTTTAACGTTCCATAAACTATTTCTGTAACTAGAGCTTTATCTTTATCGCTTAGCTCTGATTTATTAAGTTCTAATCCTAAAACAATATTTGAATAAGCATTCTCATTTAATACTTTTTCTATAATTGTAACTGCTACCAGTCTACTATTACTCATACTCTTCCCTCAATTTCCCCATGTGATTTAATTATTTAAGTATCATGCCTAAATCTATTTTATTACCTATTATATAATCCTTTACTTTTAAAGGCTTTTTACCTGGAAATTGAATTTCCTCAATAAGTAAAACCCCACTGCCAGTTGATACCTTTAATCCCTCTTTTGAAACATCTATAATACATCCAACTTGCTTATCTGATAACTCATTTAATATTCTTGATTTATATATTTTCATTACAGTATCATTATAATGAGTATACGCAATTAGTGATGGATTTAAACCTCTTATAAAATTATGAATATTAGTATTACTACATGCCCAATCAATACTTGCCATTTTCTTATCTAGCTTAGACGCATATGTACTAGCCTTATCTTCTTGCTTAATTGGCTGAATTTTATTATTTATTACTGCATTTATTGTTTCAACTAATAGTTTAGCCCCTGTATTACTAAGAATGTCTGTAAGTTCTCCTGCTGTAATATCATTACTAATTTTAACCTCATTTGTTAAAAGAATATCACCAGTATCAAGCCCAACATCCATAAGCATTGTTGTATTACCAGAACTACTCTCACCATTAATTATGCACCAGTTTATAGGAGCTGCTCCCCGATATTTTGGCAATAAAGATGCATGTAAATTTACACATCCATATTTAGGGATATCCAATATTTCTTTTGGTAGTATTTGACCAAATGCTACTACTACAATAAAATCTGGTTTTAATTCCTTAATTTTATCTATCATTTCATTATTGTTTTTAAGCTTTAAAGGCTGGTATACCGGTACATTACATGAAGTTGCCAACTGTTTAACCGGTGACATAGCTAAATTTTTACCTCTTCCTTTCGGCCTATCTGGCTGAGTGAATACAGCCGCAACTTCAAATTCATTTATAAGTGATTGCAAAGATGGTACTGAAAATTGTGGCGTGCCCATAAAAATTATCTTCATATTATTGTTCCTCACTCTCTATTGCTTTGTCTATAAACAATACCCCATCTAAATGGTCAATTTCATGGCAGAATGCTCTTGCAAGGAGGCCTTCTCCCTCAATTACTATCTTCTCACCCATCTCATTTAATGCAGATACGCTTACTTTTTCCGGCCTATCTACATCCTTTTGTGTTCCTGGTATGCTTAAACAACCCTCACCTGCGATTTGTGAGCCTTCCATCTTCACGATTTCCGGATTTATTAGTGCTATAAGGCCATCACCAATATCAATAACAACTATTCTTTTTAAAATACCAACCTGCGGCGCGGCAAGACCTATCCCCTTAGAAATATACATAGTTTCTTTCATATCTTTGATTAATAATAAAATTCTTTGGTTAATTTCATCTACGACTCTACTTTTTTTTCTTAATAACTCATCACCATATATTCTAATTGTTCTTATAGCCATGTATTAATCTCCTTCTAACTAAATTATTAGCTTTACGTTACTAAATCATATTGCTTGGATTGATATCTATACTAACTCTTATACTACTATAAACATTTTTTACTAATTCATAAACAGAATTTTTTATTTCTAGAGCAATCGTTTCTTTAATATCTCCTTTAATAATAATTTGCCATCTATAAAAATTTTTAATTTTAGAAACTCCACAGGTACATGGTCCAAGCAATGTAATTTTATTATTATCTTTAATTTTATATTTTAAATTTACACCAACATTTTGTATGTTTTTTATTAACATATTTTCATTCTCAGAACTCATAGTTATAACTAGAATACTTGAGAAAGGCGGATAATTCATAACTTCTCTCATCATAATTTCATTTTTATAAAAGCTATCATAATCATTATTAGCTGCATATTGAATAGTTAAATCATCTGCACTATATGTTTGTATAACTACCTTGCCTTCCTTACTACCTCTACCTGCTCTTCCTGAAACTTGAGTAAGCAGCTGAAATGTCCGCTCAAAAGCCCTATAATCCGGTAAATTAAGCGATAAATCAGCAGCTATTACTCCGACTAATGTAACATCTTTAAAATCTAAACCTTTAGCAACCATTTGAGTTCCAATTAGAATATCTGCTCCTTTATTTTTAAAGGTATTATATATATATTCATAAGAATTTTTTTTCCGTGTTGTATCAAAGTCCATTCTTAATGTTTTTGCACTTGGAAAAATTCTATTAATTTCTTGCTCAATTTTTTCTGTTCCAACACCAAAATATTTCACATAACTACTGCCACAACTAGGGCAAACTTTACTGATTTTTTCCTTCTCACCACAGTAGTGGCATGTTAAGTATTCACCTGCACTATGATATGTTAATGAAATATCACACTTTTTACATTTAAAAACATAACCACATTTTCTACAGGATACAAATGTTGAAAATCCTCTTCTATTTAGAAACAAAATTACCTGTTCATTTTTACTTAAACACTGCGTAATGCCCTCATATAGTAACCTACTAAATATCGAGCGATTGTTGTTCATAAGCTCTTCTCGCATGTCTACAATTTCTACTTTTGGCATTGCTGCACCATCTGCTCTTTCATTAATAGTAATTAATGAAAGTTCATTTATTGTAGCCTTATAATAGCTCTCGACTGACGGAGTAGCTGATCCTAGTATTAGTTTACAATCTTCAAGTTCACATTTCATGTATGCTATTTCACGAGCATCAAATTTTGGATCACTGTCTGATTTATAACTAGCCTCGTGCTCCTCATCTATAACAATTAATCCTAAGTTTTCAAAAGGTAAAAATATAGCTGACCTTGCTCCAATTGCAATTTGTGCCTTCCCAAGCTTTACTCTCATCCATTCGTCAAAACGCTCACCATCTGACAATCTACTATGAAAAACCGCAATTTCAGGACCAAACCGTCCTTTAAATCTTTCAACCATTTGAGGTGTTAACGATATTTCTGGTATAAGTATTATAGATTGCTTATTTTCCTTTAACATATAACTAACCAATTTCATATATATTTCAGTTTTTCCACTACCGGTAACTCCATGAATTAAAAATTTATTTTTCTTAGAATTCATTATAAAATCTACTGATTGACGTTGCCTTTCATTCAGTATTTTTTCTTCGTACTTAGCATAATGTTTTTGATTATACCTATTAATCGTAACTTCTTGTTGAATTAAGAACCCATGTTTAATCATTGTATTGATTGATGATAATGATAATTTAAAATTTTTACTAAATTCATTTTTATTATATTTCATTTTATTTAATTCTATCAAATCATAAATATTTTTATAAGGTTCATTTAAAAATTTGCCCTCTATTTGCTTCCCTATAGTTAATAATAATGATGTTTTCTTTTTTATTCCCTTTGTTATACCCCTTGGAATAATAACTTTTATACATTCAAGATATGTACAAAGATACTTTTTTTTCATGTTTTTTACAAGTTCAATGTCAGTTATTTTAAGAAGTGGCATTTCATCACATATACTAGTTATTTCCTTAATATTAATAGCGCTATCACATTGCAGGTAAAGTTCCAGTACAAAAGCATCTAATGTTCTGTTCCCCCTACCAAATGGAACTTTAACTCTAAATCCTAACTGTAAACCACCTAATAAATTAGTAGGTATTTTATATGTAAAAATTTTATCTACCTGAACTGAATCGTTATTCACTACAACTCCAGCATACTGATACACTTAATCACCCTTTTAATTTTATAATTTTCTATAATATAAAAAAGCGCATTAGCGCTTTTTTTTTATTAAATTAAACAATTCCCTAGCAACTTGTTTCTTAGACATTATATCTAATGCTATTGGATCGTTATCTTTGCTTAAAATAATTACTTTATTTTCTTCAGTTCCAAACCCACTGTCTGTTTTTGTTATATCATTAGCAATTATATAATCTAAATTTTTTTTAACTAACTTTTCTTTTGCATTTTTAAGTAAGTCATTACTTTCTGCTGCAAAACCTACTAAAATTTGCTTATTTTTATGTAATCCTAACTCTTTTAAAATATCATTATCTCGTACAAACTCTAAGTTTAAACTATTTTCACTTTTCTTAATTTTACTACTAGAGTATAACTTAGGCTTGTAATCAGATACAGCTGCTGCTTTTATAACTATATCACTATCTTCATAATTGCTTATTACAGCGGCCCTCATCTCATCATTAGTATTTATCTTAATGATACTTACACCAAAAGGTGTTTTTTCATTACATGGTCCCGATATTAAAGTTACGTCTGCACCTCTATCTCTTGCTTCTCTCGCAATTGAATATCCCATTTTTCCTGTTGATCTATTAGTTATAAATCTTACAGGGTCAATAGGTGCAATTGTAGGTCCAGCTGTAACCAAAACCTTAGTACCAATCATATCCTTTATAGGATATGATTTACTCATAATAACTTCAAAAATATCTTCAGTTTGTGCAAGTTTTCCTTCTCCTATGTCACCACAAGCAAGCCTTCCTGATACAGGAGAAATAAACTCATAACCAAAATTTTTTAACTTTTGAATATTTTCTTGTAGAATAGGATTATTATACATATTAACATTCATTGCCGGGGCAAAAATCACAGGTGCCTTAGTTGCCATAATAGTAGTAGTAAGCATATCATCTGCAATTCCATTTGCAACTTTACCAATTATATTGGCAGTTGCTGGAACTACAACAAATAGATCTGCTTTTTTAGCAAGAGCTATATGTTGTATCTCCCATGCTTTAGGTTCCTGAAACATATCATGTATAACCATATTCTGACTGAGTGATTGAAAGCTTATTGGGTTTACAAACTCTATAGCGGATTTTGTCATTATAACATGCACATCAACATTTTCTTTTTTCAATCTACTAATAACATCTAGAGCCTTATATACAGCTATTCCGCCTGTAACTCCAATAACTACCGTTTTTGTATTTTCCATACTATTTTATTCCTTCTTTTGTTGTGATTGCAACAATTGCTCCCTCATAAATCTCCTCTATAGCAATAGTAACTGGCTTTGTTGAGTCCACCTGTACAAGTGGGCTTTGACCTTCTATTATTTGTCTTGCTCTTTTAGATGTTGCTACAACTAAAGAATACCTATTGTCAACCTCTTTTAATAAATCTACTATTGATGGACTAATCATTGAATTATTCATTTATAATTTCCTCCTTTAAAAAATCTCCATTCATTCTATCTACTCTACATCTTTCTGCAATTACAATGCTTTGGATTTTCTCACATGCACTAGCCACAGTATCATTCACAACTGCAAAATCATATTTTGATACAAAACTTATTTCTTCATGAGCAGACGCAAATCTAGTCATTAATGACTCTGGTGTTTCACTGCCCCTATTTGTAATTCTATTTCTTAATTCCTCCATAGATGGTGGAAGTATAAAAATAAATAAACCATTTGGATAAGCCATTTTCACCTTAAGAGCGCCTTGAATATCTATTTCAAGTATTACATCACGACCAGTCTCGAGCACTTTTAGAACCTCAGATTTAGGTGTACCATAACAATTTCCATAAACCTGCGCATATTCTAGAAAGTCTTTTGATTCAATTCTTTCCTTAAATTCTTCCCTAGATATAAAATAGTAATCTATACCTTCTATTTCAGCATTTCTTGGGCTTCTAGTAGTCGCTGAAACTGAAATCCAGAAATCATTTTTCTTAAGAAGCGCCTCGCACACAGTCCCTTTACCAGCACCGGAGGGTCCTGAAATTACAATTAGCTGTCCTCTACTTTTCATTATTCCTCAACCTCGTCTAAATGGTCATCATCTTTAACAGATAATCTATGTGCAACAGTTTCAGGCTGAACAGCTGATAAAATAACATGATCACTATCAGTAATAATAACCGCTCTGGTTCTTCTTCCATAAGTAGCATCAATTAGCATCCCTCTATCTCTTGCCTCTTGAATTATTCTTTTTATAGGCGCTGATTCAGGGCTGACTATAGCTACCAATCTATTCGCTGAAACAATGTTTCCAAACCCTATGTTTATCAACTTTATACTCATCATTTGCCTCCATTTTATTCTATGTTTTGTATTTGTTCTCTAATTTTTTCTATTTCACTTTTCATACTAATTACTGTATTTAAAATTTCTAAATCATTTGCTTTTGATGCTATAGTGTTAGTTTCCCTATTCATTTCTTGAATAATAAAATCAAGCTTTCTACCAATTGGTTCGTCTATTATTAAAGTTTCTCTCATTTGATTTATATGACTATGTAATCTTACAATTTCTTCATCGATTCCTGCTTTATCAGCAAAAATTGCAATCTCCATAGCAACTCTATTTTCGTCAAACTCAACTTCCTTATGCAAGGCATTGAGCCTTTGAGTTAGCTTTGCTTTATACTCACAAACAACAAGAGGTGCCCTTGCTTTAACTTTCTCAACTAAACCATTAATTAAATCACACTTAATCATAACATCCTCGAGTAACTTTCTGCCTTCTCTTTCTCTCATAAAAAGAAGAGCCCCAAGCGCCTTTGTTAATGCTACCTCAATCTGCTCAAAGGTTTGTGAAACATCTTCTTCCCTTTGTTTAAGTGTTATTACTTCAGGTAATTTAGCCACCGCTGCAACAGATATATTATCACTTAAACCATATTTATCCTTTAAGACTGTAAGACAATTTATATAACTTGCAGCTAATTTTTCATTCAAATATGCTTCAACATCTTCCTTATCATAATTCCCTTGAGTTACAAAAACATCAAGTTTTCCTCTTTTTACTTTTCCACCAATTATTTTTCGAATTTTATCCTCAAAAGATATTAATACTCTAGGCATTCTTATATTAGTTTCAAAATATCTATGATTAACACTTTTAATCTCAATTGTAAAACTTTTACCATCTTTCTCAGAGTTTCCTCTCCCAAACCCAGTCATACTTCTAATCATAACAAGACATCCTTCCATTGTTCATTGTGACCTCGTAATAAGTATACATAAAATATTACCTTAATTTCAAGCTAAAATTATAAGTTTTTACTTTTATTACGATTTTAATTTTAAAAAATACCATCAAGCTGTAATTTTATATATTTAAAAATCAGCTTATACTATTAATAAAATATTTCCTATATAACTTATATTATACCAATAATAATATTAATCACCACATTTTTTTAAAGATTTTAAAGCCTCTTCAATAATATGCTTATCTTTTGTAAGAGCTATACGGAAATAATCATACCCAATTTTTCCAAAAACATTACCAGGTGTAACAATAATCCCATGATTAATCAGCAATTCTTCACAAAATTCATTTGTAGTATAGTTTTTAGGTGTTCTACACCATAAATAAAAAGTAGCTTCCGCATCAAAGTATTTTATGTTTTTTTCTAGTAAAACACTTTTAGCAACTTCACGTCTTTCGTCATATATTTTTCTTATATTCTGAACATAATCACGTTCTAAATTAAGAGCAGCAACTGCAGCTTCTTGAACTGGTATAAATTGACCAGAATCACAATTGCTTTTTATTTTTAAAAGAGCATTTATTACTTCAGCGTTACCTACAGCATACCCTATTCTATATCCTGTCATATTATAAGTCTTAGATAAAGTTCCAAATTCCACATTTCGCCTTAATATGTCATATTGCATAAGGCTAATTGGTTCTTTATCTTGCCTAATTATCTCATTATATGCTGAATCATTGCATAAAACAATATTATTATCATAAGAAAACTTTATAATATGCTTATAGAACTCTTTACTCGCTACTGCGCCTGTAGGGTTATTAGGATAATTTATAAACATCAGTTTACACTTATTAACAATAATTTCAGGAATATCATCAAGCCTTGGCATATATCCATTGCTTTGTGTTAATGGCACAGTATATGGCACGCAGCCCCATAGTTTTGAACAAATGCTATAAACTGGATATGCAGGTTCAGGTACTATTACACAATCCCCTATATCACATACAGCCGGAATGATATTGTTTATACCTTCTTTTGATCCTATAAGAATTATTACTTCATCTAAGTCTAGACATACATTATAAACGTGATTATAGTATTTTATAACTGCTTTTTTCAGTTCAATTATTCCATCATAAGGGGGATAATTATTATATTTTTTACATTTTAGAGCCTCTATTAGTGCATCTGTGATTTTTGAATTGACTGGTAAATCTGGATCCCCTATACTAAGGTCAATAATTTTCTTATGATCAGTAATAGCTTTATTTTTAATATCATCAATTCTTTTGAAATGATATTCGGATACATTAGACAGTCTATTATTTATTTTCATAGTATCATCCTTTATATAGTTTTTATTATATTATTCGGATAATGCTAACTTTGTTACATTCAAAATATTTCAGTAAAAAGAGGCTTAAATTATAAACTGGTACTTATAAAATAGATATTTAAAATATCTATTTTATAAGTACCAGTTTAACCTCTTAATGTTTTTTTATTGCATTGCGTATTAATATATTAATATATAATTTAAACATTAAGGTAATATAATAAATCTAATTATAAATAAGAATGCTAAAACATAAACTATAGGGCTTACTTCCTTATACTTTCCTGTTACAACTTTTACTATAGGATAGAAAATAATTCCTGCAGCTATTCCATTTGCTATACTATAGCTAAATGGCATTATTGCTATTGTAAGAAATGCTGGAAGTGCTTCCGTAAAATCTTCAAAATCAATCTTTGTAATCGAGCTCATCATAAGTACTCCAACTATTACAAGTGCTGGGGCCGTAGCCTCAGCTGGTACTACTCCTACAAGTCCACTAAAAAATAATGAGCATAAAAATAAGAGTCCCACTGTAGCTGATGTAAGACCTGTTCTTCCACCTTCTGCAACTCCTGCCGTAGATTCAACATAAGTTACTATTGTACTTGTTCCCATAACTGCTCCTGCAGTAGTTGCTAATGCATCAGACATTAATGCTTTATTCATATTTTTTACTCGTCCATTCTCATCGAGCATTTTAGCTTTTGTTGCTGTTCCTACGAGTGTTCCTATTGTATCAAATAAATCCACTAAACTAAATGTTATTACAACCATTACTACACTCATTATTGCTGAAAATATCCCCTTACCAGCGCCTGCTCCTAAAAGACCTGCAAAATCAAACTGCATGAATGTTGGTGCAAGAGATGGTGGTTTACTAAATACATCAACACCTGCTAGTTTTGTAATTTCAAAAGGAATACCCACTATAGCAGTTATAACAATTCCAAATAGTATAGACCCCTTTATTTTTCTAGCCATTAATATTGCCGTAATAGTTATACCTATTAATGTAACTATCGCACTTGGAGATGTTAGCTTACCAAAGGCTACTAAAGTTTCTTTATTACTTACAATTATTCCGCCACCTTTAAATCCTATAAGTGCTATAAAGAGTCCGATACCACCTGAAATAGCAAGTTTTAAATTTTGTGGCAATGCATCCACTATTTTTTCTCGTATTGATGTAAGTGTTATTATTATAAATAAAATTCCTGATATAAAAACCGCTGCTAACGCTTGTTGCCATGTGTATCCCAGTCCCAAACATACACTATAAGTAAAGAATGCATTTAATCCCATTCCTGGTGCCTGTGCAAAAGGCAAATTAGCATAAAAAGCCATTACAAATGTACCCACAGCTGCTGCAATGCAGGTAGCTGCAAAAACAGATGCTACAACTGGATCATTTAATGCGTTGAAACCGGCTGCACCGTCACCCTTTATTCCAGGTAAATTCATTCCTGCAAATTTAAGAATATTAGGATTTACAAATATAATATATGCCATAGTAATGAATGTAGTTATCCCCGCCATTATTTCTGTTTTAACTGTTGTTTTATTTTCTCTTAATTTAAAAAGCTTCTCAAATATAGAACTTTTTTCAATGTTTTCTGCTGATTTCATGTTTCTCCCCTATTCTGTATTTTATTTTTTATACAAACATAATATCAAAAACGTAAGTTTACGTCAATACCATGGCGAATATTTAATCATATTCTACTCATTAAATTCGGCTTTTATACCTTCCATCTTCAAACATGTGCTTTATTTCTTTTAAATTTGTTGTACTCGCAAGTGCCAGCATAAGTTTAATTCTAGCCTTTTGACCTGGCAGACTATCTCCAAAAATAACGCCAGCATTCCTAAGTTCTTTTCCACCACCAGGGTACCCATAGGAATCTAGTACTCTTCCTTTAAAGCACCTAGACACCATAACAACTGCTACGCCCTTTGCAATGGCTGCTTTTACTCCTTCTGCCATTTTTGGAGGAATATTTCCTCTTCCCATAGCTTCAATAACAATTCCTCTTGCGTCTTCCTTTACACAAAAATCAATTAGTTTTGAACCCATACCAGCACAAGCCTTTATTAAATCCACTCTAGTTTCTATCTTATCTGTTGTTATATGTTCTTTTTTTAAACTATCTCTATAAAATATTACTTCATTGTTATCTATAATTCCTATGGGTCCAAACTCTGGACTCTGAAAAGTATTTAGATGCATTGAATGTGTTTTAGTAACTTCACTCGCACAATTAAGTTCATCATTTAAGCACACTAATACCCCTCTATTACGTGCCTCTTTCGAAATAGCAGTACAAATAGCCGCAGATAAATTTGCAGGACCATCATACCCTAGTTCCGATCCATTTCTCATTGAACCCGTAACAATTACCGGCTTTGAATTATCAATAGTTAGATGTAATAGATATGCTGTTTCCTCAAGTGTGTCCGTACCATGAGTCACTACAACCCCGCATATATCCTCCCGAATTAAAAATTTTTGTATGTACCTAGACAAGTCCATCATGATTTCTGGCGTCATATGAGGACCTGGCATGCTTGAGAAAGTATATGATTCTACTTGCGCATACTTTTCAATTCCTGTAACCATAGACATTATTTCTTCTCCACTTAGAGTTGGAACTGCTGCCTTTATTCTTGGATCGAGTGTCATCGAAATTGTGCCGCCATTAAAAATAACCGCAACTTTTTTCACTTAAATTACCTCCTAATCTTAGTATCTAATCTTAGTATCTAATAAAATAATCGTAAATATTTACGCTTAATACTTTATGTTTGAATTTTACAAACAAATTCTATTCTACAATATACCTGGAAAAATTACATCTTTTATTTATGAAATTTTATAAATAACAATAAATAAAAATAAGGTATGCAAATTATTAACATACCTTATTTTCATGATTCTATTTGTTTTTTAAATATTCAAATAAACTTTTCTCTATTTCATCAGCACCGTTATCATCTAATGTTATATACTGCCTCTGACCATCTAACGCCTTTACCTCAATTGTCCCTATTTCTTGTCCAGTTATTTTGTCAGTATCCCTCTCAAATTTCATTATTTTATAACCTTCATCTATAAAATGATCACATTTGTTAACCATTAAATCACTCTCCTTTTACTTCCACACATATATATATTAACTTTAATTCTTTCTTGCTTTTTCACCCTTTTTCTGTCTATCGCTAGGTTCTGTTCTTTTAGTACCAATATTAACCTTCTTACTATTAGTTTCACTTTCTTTGCCCTTTTGCATATCATCGTCGCCCCTTTAGATAATATTTTTCAAATGTTTTATTTACACATCAAATTCATACTACAGATTTTATGAGCTAGTCAATAATTTCTCCATTAAAATTTTTATACAAAGGCTGATTTTTCTTATCTCCATTGCTTTTCTTAGGTTTATGAATATTATCACGTTTAATATCGATATTACTATTTTTACTACCACCAACATGTTGATGATCAGGCATTATTAAAACCCCCTTTTGTTAAATTACATTCAAAACCATTTGCTTTATTATTTTCTCTCCAAATTTATAATATTATACGTAGTAATTTAACCTAAAATCTATTTTTATATGATTTGCTAAAAAACTTTCACTAAATTATTTGTTTCAGTTAATTACTGATCAAATTTTAAATATAAGGTATATTAAATTGCATTTAGATAATATATATAAGTAAGTAATTTATGAGGTGTCTTAAATGAATGATGATTTAAAGAAAATAATACATGCTGAAATCAGTGAACCACTCAATAAAATTATTGATGTTTTTACAAAAAAACCTAAAAAAACAAATTTTAAGCTAGTTATTTTTTGGGTTATAGTTGGGCTTTTAGCTTTTTTATTACTTTATTATACTTATGATATGTTATTTACTTATTTTTAATTTATCTTTTAACAACTGCCTTGTTCATTAAATCTTGGCCTATATTTCCTTTTAATATTAACAAAAAAATAACTTTGTTTAACATTTTATCCAATAAATAATTTGAATATTGTTACAATAATAATATATATCTGTAAATTTAATATTTTCCAATTTTATTATATAATAAGGTAAATTGTGTTAAAATACAGATAAATATAAAAGTAAGTTAAACAGGGGGATTACAAGAGATGAAAAAACTATTAAGAACCACATTTGTTTTATTGTTTTGTTTTTTATTAATATCTACTCATAATTCATATGCTTTTGAACCAACTAATAATCAAGTTGTGAGCGCAAATAAGGTCTGGAATATCCAATTTAACAAAGAGCTTAAATTTGATGATACCTTAAAAAAATCAATAACTATAGTCGATAGTACAGGGAAATCTCCGGCTATAACAACGGAGCTCGGTATTGATAAAAAATCCATTTTAATTAATCCACCAGTAAAAGGATACACTCTAGGCGAAACGTATACTTTAAAAATGGATAAAGAAATTTATTCAACAGACGATACACAATTGCAAACTGCTTTGCAGATGACTTTTAAAATCAATAATAATATACTTGCAGTAAATAATGAAAATGTTAAAACTATTTTTAACGATTACTGCAATAACATTATTACTAGTGGTTGGAGTAAAAGTAATGATTCTAATGACTCATTTATAGCAGATACTAGTGAAAGCGAAAAATATAATACTCATATTCCTTATGGACAATATTTATTTTATGGTAACACCCAAAATTCTATTTCAAAAATAAGTAAAGATGTATCAATAGGTGCTGGACCTTTTAATGTAGAATTTGATGCTAAAATAACAGATTTACAAACTCCTTCTACAAATGAAGGTTGGAGAGGTTTTGCTCTAGATATAATTGCCAACAATAAAAGATATCGTCTTAGCATTAATAGTAAAGACTCTAACAACAAAGTAAACATAAACTTATTAAGCAAAAGTTCAGGAACAAATCCTTTTCAAACATTCAATGCATATTTACCTAATGATAATAACATTCATAGATGGTCAGTCAAGAATGATGGCAACAAAACTATATCAATATTATTAGATGGAAAAACTATAGGTAACTTTACTAATCCAGAACTATCCGCCGGTGGACTTGCCGATAAGGTTATACTCTATAGTGATATGACTGATTCACTTACTGGTACCAATAAAGTATATATAGACGATTTTGCAGTAGTAAAACCTTTAGTAATAAAAAGTTCTACTGTAATCACTGACGAAAAGAACCAGAGTATAAATATTTCAACAAATGTACTTATTGATGATACAACTCTTATAAATATTAAGGCGTATAGTATTAAATCATATCTATACAAAAACAATAATATTATAGCAGAAGCTACAACCGTACTCGATGGCAAAACTATTTTATCGACACTCAGTAATATAACTCAATCAGGCGATATGAAACTTGTGATAAAAATTGTGACAGGTAACCAGATAATTGAAGAAACAACAAAGAATCTAAAAATGAATATTTCAACAGTTAATTTGGATCCAGGTCAAACTATAAGTTCAACCCCAGGAAGCGTATATTTATATACACAAATGGATAAGATGTCAGCAACAGGACATACTAATGCTGTGAATTCCGGGTGGACTTTAGGGTCATACGCAGATTCTGAAAACAATAAAAATGGATCAATACTTGACAATGGAGAAAATGCCCTAACATTAAAAATGCCCGTAACACTCAATGGCTGGTTTAGGGTTTATGTAGGTTATGTGACTGGTACGGATAGTTTTAGGATAGGAACTACAGATACTACATCAATGACCCAGATAAAGGGTGATGTTTCTCTTAATTCTAATGAGTTATATGGTGATCAATGGCTTAATGAAAAATCTACAATAATATCAAATTTTAGTAATAATTCGATTCAAATCAATGCAATTCCTTACAAAAATGCTAGGATTGCCTATATTAAACTAATAGGATTAACAACTGATCAGGTTACTTTATATCAAAAACAGAATGTAAACACTCAAACAGTTATTTATGATTTTGATGGATATTCTGATTTCTTTTCTGGTAAATATCCTACTGTAGAAACACTTGAAAATAAAACTGTGGATAGGCTTAGCAGCAAAAATGTCGGGATAATAAATTGGTGTTTAGGAACTACAGGTGCTTTAAATTATAATAGTAAATATGCTGGCAATGCATTTGAAGGCACTGAAGAATTTGATTCTGAGCTTAGAGATGGAGATAAATTAGCAAAATCCCAAATATTAAATATATTAGCCTCTGGAAGGTCGCCACTCGAGGTTGTAGCTGATAGAGGTGCAAATAAAGACATAAAAGTTAATGCTTCACTTAGGATGGATGTGTTTTATAATCCAACTATTTATGGATTTTTAAACGGATCAATGTATAATGAATTCAAACAATACTCTCAACCTGGGAATTTTCCTCTAAGCTATTACTATCCAAAAGTTAGAGATTATATAAAAAATATACTTATAGAAGCAGGTTCTTTTAATAATGTAAGTGGCGTAACATTAGATTTTTGTAGGTATCCAACTATTTTTGGAAGTGAAACTCTAAGTGATCAAAAAGTAGTCATTATGAATGAATTTTTACGAACTTTGCGAAAAGAACTACCAAAAAATAAAACTATTACTATAAGAGTACCTTGGAAAGATCCCATTCAATATGGTTTTGATGTTAACACTTGGGTTAAGGAGGGTTTACTCGATACATTGATACCTTCAAGCATTGGTAGCGAAGACAAAACTTTTCCCATTGATTCTTATGTATCTATAGTCAAAAATACAAATGTAAAATTATATATAGGTATTTCTGCAGATGTTAGTGGTCATGATATAACAAAAGAAGAAGAAGAGTTAGTAAAACAAGGATTATATATAAACAACAAGGAATATTTAGATATTGCACAGTACTTATTACGGGCTAATAATGTATATGAAGCTGGTGCTGATGGAATATTCTTATTTAACTCCACTTCCAACTTATATATTAATAATAGTTCACCAGTTGAATCAACTTACTTAGGTGATAAAACTCAAATTGAAAAATGGTACCAATTTGATTATGTATCAGGCTTCATGGTAAATAAAATTAATGTTACAAAACCCACTAATTAAAATTGGTGCTACTAAAACCTATACCATGATAAATTAACATCATTTTATATATTTATTATCTTAGATTAAGAATTATATTGACAACCAAGTAAGACTAATACTTGACATTTTGTAACTAACATGATATGTTTAATTTATAATTAGATTTTATTCAATTTGATTTTATGTAATTGAATAAAATCAACTAAAATAGTAAAGATATTAATTGTAAATGTGGTAGTAAGATTTGAATCTCCTATTAAACTAATGAGTATTGAACATAAACTCAAAATTTACTTTAAATGAAAAGGAATGATTAAGTTTGACAGATGAATCCCTTAAATTAGATAATCAATTATGTTTCACTCTATATGCTTGTTCCCGTGAAATAACAAAACTTTACAAACCAGAATTAGATAAACTAGGTATAACCTACACCCAATATATCGCTCTACTAGTATTATGGGAAAAGGATAATATAACCGTAAAAGAAATAGGAATAAATTTACATCTTGATTCTGGCACTTTAACCCCTCTATTTAAAAAATTAGAGTGCATGAACCTAATAAAAAGAACTAGAGATACTGTAGATGAGCGAAATGTATATATTACCTTAACTCCTTCCGGTACTGGATTAAAAAAACTGGCTATTGGTATACCAAAAAAAATCTTTTGTTCGACTGGCCTTTCACTTGAGAATGCGATTACCCTTAAGGAAGATGTTAATTCATTATTATTAAATTTAACTTCTAACCATAAGCTATAAAAATGATGTAGCAAGTTTAATGTATTTTAAAATTAAACTTACCACATCATTTTTTTGTAATTTATAATATCTAGTCTAATCCTAATTAGTATTACGATTAATTTTGTTCTCAATACCTACAATAACATCATGTATTTTTTCGAACACAATTCCATAAGCGATCCATACTGGTGCATAAGCTAATGTTATTATTCCACATATTGACAATGTTTTGTTTACATAATTCCATGGACACTCCCCTAAAACTAACCTAAGCAATAGTCCGCTAATTAATTCTACCGCAAATATAAGAACCATATATATGCCTCCCCTAACAATAAGCGGAAGATGCCTGATCCTATTATGGACTGGTTCAAGAAACACAGTAAGACCATAGATAGGAAACATCCAAATGCAAGTTGAGCCCCTAAGTAATATATCTCCCTTAAGCATTGCTCCAAAACCATTCCAAAATACCTCTCCTAAAAGACCTAAAAGTCCATATATAATAAATTTCTTCCACATAATAATATTATGTGTGTTACATTGCAAAATATACTAATAATTTTATCAATTTGGTACTAATATTAAAAGATCAGCAAATGCTATAATGTACCCTATCGGGTAGACAATTTAAAAAAAGTCTACCCGATAGGGTATTTTTATGTATAATAAAGAAAAGCATGGTAGTTTAGCAATTTAAATTTGATAGGATTC
>NZ_JAHLDV010000028.1 GCF_018861865.1 Clostridium frigoris | reverse complement strand
CGGACATCCGTCGTAGCCATAATTTAACAAAAAAGCAGAGCTCTATTTAAGTCATCCACCTATGCCCATATAAATACAATAATTCAATATATAACAAGAAAGTTTCTTTTTAAAATGATGAGATTTTAAGAATGAGTGAGATATCAAGAGTAATTTATAATAAAGAGAGGAAGGGTTAACACCTTCTTTTTTTTATGCAATGAATTTTGACCGTTATGATACATTCAATGTTATAAGTCAACACGTTATAGTACATTAAAAATGAATTTTTCAAGGAATAGGCAATAGACTCAAAGTGAAAGTAACTCAAGTACCATTGTGTTACTTTCACTTTGGGACTTTTTTAATATTACAATTTAAAATAAAAATTACTTAATGTGCTTTTTATGTCACGAACTAGATGTTTTATGCTTTTGGGGTTACATTATAAACTTTAACGTAATATCATGTTAATTAAGGTAATGCAAAATATACCCCTTAGCGTTAACGTGGTAAATTTACACTTGGCGTTCACTATCCCAGAATGTAATAAATCACTTATGAGAGGAGCTTGTTAATATTTATCTTATTCACACTACTCAGATCCGTAATTAAAAACAAAATAGTTATTATAATATTTTATAGAAAAGAGGAATTATAATGAATATCAAAAATAAAAAATCATTAAAAAAAATATCAACATTATTAATATTTACTTTAGTTTTATTAAACATGCCATTTAAAGCATTCGCTATGGGTACTACTAGTTTAAATAATCAAAAAAAAATACTTATATCGCAAACAGATAATAATACCGACACAACAATTAAAAAACCTATTGTAACACAAAATTTAGCAGGTGTTGAGTTGTTAACACCTATATTTTTTGTTCCTGGTATAGGAGAAGTTGCGATGGCAACTGCAGGTGTTTTTATTGTAGGTGGAGTAACTATTGCTGCTGGCTCATGGATATATAATACAATAACTAATTATCTTAACAAACCAATATCAATGGCCTCTATGAATAAAACCGCGGTGGATAAATTAGGCATAAATGCCCAAAATCATATCATGTCAAAAGGAGGAAAAGATCCAGGTAAACATAATTGGAATAAAATGACTAAAGCTCTTTTTATTTAATTTATAATAATGCTAAACAAATAATGTTAAAGTGTAACATAAATATAAAGGAGGCAATATTCTTGAATAATACTGACTGTAGCGAAATTGATGGTTATGAAAAGGCAGATAAATTTGTTGAAGCTAAAAATAGTCTTATGAAGAAATGGTATGAAAATCCTTATGATTTAAAAATTTTAATAAGAGCTAGTTTTATAAACTGGTATCTTCTTGTTGAATGGGAAAGAACTAAACATCTTAATATTGATTGTGATGAACTTGCAGATAGAATCAACGAAATTTATGACTTTGGAATTAAAAATTTCAGTGAAAATGAAGAATTTCTATTGGCATTTGGATATATGATATCTGTTTCTCCAGAAAATTTTGCTTCTTGCGATTACACGAGTTCATACAACAATGGAATGCTAATGTTAAAAAAAGCATTTAAAATAAATCCTAACAATGATCTTATTAAATTAATTTATACTAGGTCAATAAATAAAGAAATTTTAACTAAACCTATGTGTGAAAACATTGTAAAGTATATTGATGAAAAATTTGTTGTAGACTCCGTTATCTCAGACTATGTAAAATCTGTAATACTACAGATAGAATAAATTTTAAATCATTCCATATAATAAGTTTGCAACAACAAATGCGGTGAAATTTTATTATTTAATCTGTCTACCTTATGGGGAGCATATCAGTATTGTGTTACATTCGGAATATTAATAATCTAAATAAAGTACCCCCATATCATTAATATAGGGGTTACTTGTTATGACATATAAGGAGAATATGAACTCTGATGTACTTATTTTATATATCTATATACTCATTCTGATTGTTCCAAGCTTCATTTTGTTTTTATTAACAATATAAAAAAGTAATATAATACTAAATTTGTTTGTGATTTTATAAAAATGCATCCGTTTATAACACAAAATGTACCTTTCATGTATTGTGCATGGTTTAACGTTAAAAACCTAGTACAATGTAAATTGTAAGATTCTTATAATAAGTGATCGCTTATTGAAATACAAGAAATAATAATATTATAAACAAGGGGAGTGGATTATTAATATGCATAAGAATATAATTGCATTATGTTTAGTTTGTAGCGTCGTATTGGGGAGTGGTACTACCACTTTTGCAAGTACCAATACTAATTCTACATTAGATAATAATACTTCGATTACTACTGGAACTAAAGCGGTAACAACTGAATTTACAAAAGATGACCTTGCAAAGATACAAGGATGTATATCAAGACAATCTGATGGAACATTAAAACTTGATATGAACGCTGCACTAAAATTAGGTTATAAATCATCTGATTTAACTCAATTAGAAACATATTTTTCATTTTTAAATAAAAATATTTTATCTGGGGAATTAAAAACAGATAAAAATCTTAATATTACTAATACGAAAAGTGTACAAGCAAATGGTATACAAGCTATGGCAGCAAGTGATGGAGCTGATTACTCACAAGTATATTGGTGGGGTCTTGAAAGATTTGCCAATAATCAGAATTCAAAAGACTTAGCAAATAAATTTACTAGTTATTCTTGGGGGTCGGCTGGAATTGACGGTGCTTCTAAATTTCTTATTAATGTATTTAAGGTAAGCTCAAAATTCCTTGCGCCAGTTGGTGTTGCAGTGGCTGCTATAGGCGTTCCTTATTTTGGTTACATGGGTCACCGTATAAGCACGATGTATAAAGGCCATGGTGTTGTGGTAGATTTAACTTGGGTTGGTGTATTTTCGGTAAAAACACAATGGTAAATCATTTAAATATTTAAGAGCATTATAAATTTGATTTGTTTTTTTGAAAGTAGAATGGCAATTTAAGACCACTTACCATTTTTAACATGAATGACTAGTGTGGTAGAGAATGTCAATAAAAATGATATTTGCTACACTGTTTAACAAACAGTGTACCATGAATTTAAAATACATAATGTATTTGCATACGTTCCCACTTGACACTAATGATTTGGGTATTTATGAGAGTACATGTATTAGTTGAAGTTATAACACTTTGTTTATGCTACAATGATAAGAGAATAAGGTTGTGTTTTTTGATAAAGGAGAATGTTTATGAATTTAAATAATGAAAACTCTTTGTTTTATAAAATTTCAAAGGTAATATTTTCAGGAGCACTAATTATATTGGTATGTATTCATATATTTAATTACTACAATGGTCAGGAAGATAAATTTCTATTTTCATTAATGTTGGTGTGTGCTGGTATCTACACCTTACTTAATAGTTTATTACAACTTAAATGCAAACAAAATATACTTGGTTTTGTATTATTTTTGTTATGTGGAGTTTTTAGTATAATATTAGGGGTTTCTTTCATGTGTAAATAATTATTTTTTTAATTTTAGCATTTGTTTATTGATTTGATTTTATCCATAAAAAGTAATAGATGATTAAAACTGTATTGTATGCTTGAATTTTTTAAAATAGCTAATAGCCTCAAATCTGAAAGTAACTCAATTACTATTGTGTTACTTTCACAATATCAATATACACTTAATCAAGTAACCCCATATCTATGATATGGGGTTACTTGTGTCGATTGTAAAGCAAGTTTAGTATAATATCATATTCTTAGTAATTACCGTTTATCTATATTAGAATTATTTATTTATTTATAACAATCTTCATATTGTCTTTTAAGTTAGTTTTATCAACTTCCATTAACATAACCCATTTCCATGTACCATTGAATCCACCTACACCATGTACTTGTGTAACTGATGGTTTGTTTAAGTTTACTGTTAAAGTATTATTGCTCACATTTATACTTTTAACACTATAAGTATTTACCGAGGAAGTTGGAGAAGGTATTTGTACGTATAAAACTGCCTTTTCTTTATCTGGTGATTTCATAGGAATTTTTTTTGGAGTAAAATGTTCATCCTCAAACTTCTGAAATTCCTCATTACTAAGCATGAGAACTGTATCCTGATGAATAGTTTTAACAAATCTTTCATCATTTTCACTAAAACCGATTACCTGAGAATAGAATCCTTTAAATCAAACATCTTTACTCGCTGAACATCCAATCAAAAACTGAGACATAATAACAACAGTACAAATTAATATTAACCATCTTTTCATATCAATTCCCCTACTAATTTCACGTTAGTGTAAAATTTTTTATGTATAATAAAATACATCTCATTATACCATAATTACCATAAATTAATTATATTTACAATTTTCTTTAAATGAGCAGTAGCAACAAAGTGAAAGTAACTCAATTGGTATTGAGTTACTTTCACTTTTGAGCTATTTGTTATTATTTAACTACCGTTTATGTTAATACTATATTGTATTTTAACTAAAATATTTATAGAAAATTTATATGTTGTTTAAGCATAACAATTTTAGGCAAAGTGTTATACTACCATTTAATTTATAGGTATTATGGTATAGTTAGGTTAAATTTACAATTAGTTATTAGGTGAGGGGGGATTCTAATGGATAAATCTGCATTGGTAGCTATCATTCTTGTAGCAGTAATAGCAGCATGGACAGTGGGCAAGACTTGGGGTAATAAAAGAAAATAAGTAAATTTTTCAATTACATAAGTTTTATATTTAATAAATTTAGTAAGTATTTATCTTGAATTACGAAACATATTCAAGATAAATAAGACAGTATAATGAACCAAAAGGAAAAAGCCGCCTTTACTACAGAGGACGTTGACCTTTGTTAAAAATGTTTTTTGTATTATGATAGATATTTATTTAGAATGTACGCCTTAAAACTAAAGTATATTTACAATACTTTTGGGGTCTTATTTTTAAAATTAAACATGTAGTGAAAATTAATGCTGAAAATAAATATTTTATTTATGGAAGACAAATTAATTTTCAAATAAAGCGAGGGGTGCTAAATGTATTTACAGACAATAGTAATAATAATTTCGATAGCAAAAATATTGGAAGGTATAAATTTAATAAGTAACACAAGTAAAACATTAGTTGAATTTTCAATAAAAACGACACTTAATAATGAAAACATAAGAGAAGCCTTATCTAGAAATTTTTCTAGAACAACTAAATTACTTGGAATAACTAATATAATTCTTGCAATAATTGCTGCAATACTTGTAATTAATGCTAATGGAATTGCACAAGGTAATAGCACTATAATAATATTATTGTGCCTATTAGGAGTAGTTGCAGCAATACGATTCATAGTTATTACTATATCAAAACATATAAAAGAATAAAATATCAATATGCCTTTCCTTTTCATGGGATTTAATCTAATTATGTTACTAAAGTTATGAAAGGACTTGAAAATATGGTAAATTAAGAATGGTTATAGAAAATATACTTTAGTATTAAAAGTAGTTAGGTGGAAAAAATGATAAAAATATTTTTAAAATTAGCCGTTCAATTATGGATTTTAATATGTATTTATATGACTATGTTTACTCCAATTATTACAAACTAATATTTACAAGGGGGCTAAATCAATGAAAATCTTAAAAAATATTATCAAAGAATGTTTATTACCAATACTTGTAGCAATAATTTTGGCGATGTTAATAAAAGAATTTCTATTTTTCCAAGTTAAAGTTCCATCGGGATCAATGTATCCCACAATAAAGGTAGGAGATAGAATTCTTGTTACAAAGGTTTATAATAAAAAGAATTTAAAAACTGGAGATATAATAGTTTTTAAATCTGATGAACTAAAAGAGGTAATGATAAAGAGACTAATAGGACTTCCGGGGGACGAAGTTGTTGTAAAAGATAAAGGGCGTGTATTTATAAATGGAAGTGAAATCGCTCAACCGTATGTAGTAAATAAGGAAGATTTAGATATAAAATTCAAAGTTCCAGAGAATAAATATTTGTTTTTAGGTGATAATAGGGCCAGTTCATTGGATGCTAGGAAATGGGAAAATCCATATATAGATGGTAAGGACATAAAAGGGAAAGCGCAGTTTATTACATATCCATTTAAGAGATTTGGGAAATTTGTAATAGGCAGTGATGCTATTAATCATTAGAACTGCTGCAATATTTTTGTTATAGCATACTATTAGAAACTTTTCAGTTCACAACAATAGCTCCTTTAGAATAAGATAATTTAATAATTCAGTTTTATTATATAGGAGACAAGCTGTGGGAAAAAACATATTTTCCTGACAGGGGCATATCGTGCAAGAGTTCGTACGTTAAATATAGATGTGATATATATTAAGAACTTTCTCCGGAAATGATTCAAAACAAGAAGTGCAAAAACATTTAAATCACATTTAGTAATTCTTCTTTTGACAATATAAAATTCTCGTGAGCCTGACTGGAGGGAAGGCTAGCGAACCGGCGTAAGCCGAATGTGAGTGATAGATAAATTTATATTGGAAAAAGATTAGAATTATTTAATGGAATTTCACGTTTTAAGCTCTTATTTGGAGCAATGCAGGAGAAAGTTCTTACGGATGCGCTTTTATTTTTTATTAGATTCTAAAAATGCTACCGCGATCAACGAGTTTGCCATTTCTTAAAAACACAGGTTCTACCTTATGCTTATTTAAAAAAGCCAATACTTCTTTTCCATACAAATAATGATCTAGGTGACCATAAAAAGCTAAAACGTTCTCTTCAATAAGACCTGTTGCGCCGCCGATAAAACCGTAATTAAGCCCTGGAAGAAGAATATCGCCAGGAGGAATTAATAATACATCTATTTTTTCAAGACTTAGAGCTTTAGCAATAGTTATATCACTAGTTATTATTGCATGATCATTTACAATGCAAGTTGAACATTTTGTATAACCCTGTTTCACATTTATTAACTTTTTATCTTTTGCGATCAATAAAAGATTTTCATCAGTAAAATTAATGTAGTGAACAAAAAGATTGCGTATGCTTAATGAATTTAGACATATATTATAAGGGTATTTCATTTCTAAAGATGATTTTGATTTATAAACTTTATAATTTTGTAAAACTAAACTTTTTATAAAGTCACTATTCATATCTTTATGCACCACAATATTATTATCGAAAATGTGTAAAAGCATATCAGGATGACCACATACGGCATCATATAAAAGATTACTTGGAGGGCAAATAAAAAGGTTATACCCTTTAGAAATCAAATATTTTTTTTCATCTTTATGAATTCTAAAATCTACAATAACGTTTTTCATTTTGATCTCCTATTTAATATATATTTTCTTATATTTATTTTATAACACAAAGTTATTAGCAATTGCAATATGTCGATAATTGTTTAATTTATTTTGCATATACATTAATATTACACACATACTACCATAATAAGAAGGGAGTGTGCGAAATGCTTTTATTAACTGTTGTATATAATAGGAGTATGGAATACATTATTGATGAGATAAATGAGATAAAAAAATATTTTGAATATAAAAAAACAATCTTAGGTGTATCTGAAAGCATAGTGGGAGACATGCACTTTATTAAGTTCTTTTGCAGAGATGACAATATAAGTGAGAACAGTATCAAAACATTTAATTTGAATATTGCAAATATGTTATATAAAATAGTAACAATCGAGTTTTGTAAAAAAGGAATAAATGATTTTTTGACTGAAACATATTTCTTTCTTCAATATGATGAAATAAAACAAGTTAAACCTAGGATACAAAAAGCATTACTAAACGAGGGGCAAATATCTGGTCCCAATATGGTATATTGTATAAATAGAAAAAACACTATAATTGATAAAATAACTAAATGCATAGAAGAAAATAATGAAATCAATATAAGTGGTTTTTTGACATTCAGGGCAAAAGAGCTAAATGAGGACCTAGAGAGTATAGTTGATAAAGTTGTAGAAGAGTATATGGTGGAAAAAGAATATAATGAGTTTATAAAACTTCTTAAATACTTTGTTGATATTCAGGAGAGTAAGGTAGAGGAGGTCAATATTCTAATTGAAAAAGATGGGAATTACTATTTAAGAGATGAAGAAGGTAATAATTTAGTAGAAAGTATGATGGTTGAGTTGCCGGATGTTAAATTTGATTCAATAGAAAACCAAGAAGAACTTATAATTAGCACCATGATATCTAGTGCTCCTAAAAAAGTGATTATACACTGTGTCCAGCATTGTAAAAATAAAGAGTTAATTGAAACGATAAGTAAGGTTTTTACAGACAAAGTTCAGTATTGTGATGCATGCAGCGAATGCCGGAAGATAAAAAATGGAGTGTTAGTATGATGTAATTATAAGAGGATAAGAATTTATAAGTTAAATCATCTCCTGTGGAGCTGAAATATTAACAACTTTGGAAGCAGACTTAGACTGCCACCAAAGCAATTTTACTAGGTTAGACAACTACCACTTATAGAAGGTGACAGACTTGAAGCTTCCAAAATGTTGTTAAATAAATAGACATTAATAAAAAAAATAATTGACAAGTAAAGAATAATATAATATAATATAAATTGTTGTGAACGAAACATAAATAAATATTTTGAAATAATATTTTATATAATAGAATTATATTTAACAAGAAGAAACAGCCGTTTCTCACCTTACAGCACAGCTAGTTAGGTTAATTAGTAATTTAAATTGTTACTATTAAGGACGGCATTTATGCCGTCCTTTTTATTATTGAATAATATAAAAAATTTAAGCAAGTACACCTAGGAGGTGAAAATTATTAGTAAAAACAAAAATTTTATAATGAATGAAGAAATAAGAGATAAAGAAATAAGAGTTATTGGAGCTGATGGTTCAGCACTTGGCATTTTAGACACCAAAGATGCCATAAAGCTTGCAGATGAGAGTGATTTAGATTTAGTTATGATGTCACCAACTGCAAAACCACCAGTATGTAGAATAATGGATATTGGTAAGTTTGAATACGAAAAACAAAAGAAAGAAAAAGAAGCTAAAAAGAAACAAAAGGTTGTAACTCTTAAAGAAATACGATTGAGTGCAACAATACAAGACCATGATATTTCTATTAAGGCTAGCAATGCTAAAAAGTTCTTATTAGAAGAAGACAAAGTAAAGATAACTGTAAGATTTAGAGGAAGAGAAATTGAAAATTCAAAAGTGGGACATAAGATATTAAGATCTTTTGTAGAAAAAATCGGTGATGTTTATATTGTTGAAAAACCAGCGAGACAAGAGGGAAGAAATATGATAATGATTTTAGCTCCCAAAAAAGCATAACCGAGAGGAGGAATTTTACATGCCTAAAATGAAAACACATAGAGGCGCAGCAAAAAGATTTAAGAAGACAGGTTCAGGAAAACTAAAAAGAGCAAAGGCTTTCACAAGCCATATACTAACAAAAAAGAGCCCTAAAAGAAAAAGAAATCTTAGAAAAACAGCATATTGTTCAACAACTCAAATAAAAAACATGAAGAAATTGTTACCATACTTATAATTGAATGGTGATTAGGAGGTATATTAAATGGCAAGAATTAAACGAGCAGTTAACTCTCGTAAAAACCATAAGAAAGTATTAAAACTTGCAAAAGGCTACTACGGTGGAAGAAGTAAGTTATTTAAAACAGCTAATGAAGCAGTAATGAGAGGTTTAAGAAACGGGTATATAGGTAGAAAGAGAAAGAAAAGAGATTTTAGAACACTTTGGATAGCTAGAATCAATGCTGCTACAAGACTTAGTGATCTTTCATATTCAAGATTTATGAATGGCATGAAGCTTGCAGGCATAGATATTAACAGAAAGATGCTTTCTGAAATTGCTATAAATGATCCAAAAGCTTTTGCTGAATTAGTAGAAGTTGCAAAAAAACAATTAAAAGCTTAAAATAATTTATCTGAAAATGTAGCCTTATGGCTGCATTTTTTATTATATTTTGAAAAAAATATGTTAAGTGATATAATTAGTGAAATGTTATAATAGAAAATACTTTTATAGAAGATACTATTGTAAAAGATGTTGTTTTAAAAGATATTATCAAAAGATAATAAAAAGTGTAGAGGTGAATAATTTGGAATTAGATTTAAAAAAACTAAAAAATAAAAAAAAATATACTCCAGTTCAGGTACTTGCATTAGGTTTTGCTTTAGTAATACTTGCAGGTGCAATACTACTCAGTTTACCTATATCGTCTCAAAGTGGTAGAATTACACCATTTATAGATTGCATATTCACCTCTACATCTGCTGTGTGTGTCACGGGTCTTGTAACACTAGATACGGGAACGTATTGGACTTATTTTGGAAAAACTGTAATAATGCTCTTAATAGAAACAGGTGGACTTGGATTTATGTCTGTTGCAACTTTAATTTTTTTCTTTTTTGGAAGAAGGATTACATTAAAGGAAAGACTAGTAATGCAAGAAGCTATGAATGTAAACTCATTGCAAGGGTTAGTAAAAATGATCAAATATGTATTAATATTTACATTCTCTGTTGAAGGAGTAGGAGCAGTTTTATTTGCAACACAGTTTATTCCTCAATTTGGAATTGCCAAAGGAATTTATTATAGTGTATTTCATGCAGTTTCTGCTTTTTGTAATGCTGGATTTGATTTGATGGGAAATTTTAAAAGTGTTACTGCATATGCCAATAATTCTGTAGTAATTCTTACAATTTCAGCACTAATTGCAATAGGAGGATTAGGATTTTATGTTTGGGTGGAAATTTATAATTCCAAGGGAACTAAAAGATTATCACTCCATTCTAGAGTAGTTATCTATTCGACAATAGTATTAATTGTGGGTGGGGCAATTCTTATGTTCATTTTTGAAATGAATAATCCTGGCACTATGAAAGGTATGTCTGTGAAGGGTAAAATTTTATCTTCGATATTTGCATCAGTATCACCTAGAACAGCTGGGTTTAATTCTATTCCATTAGACAAAATGACTAGTGCAGGAAATTTGCTTACGATAATTCTAATGTTTATTGGCGGGTCTCCTGGTTCAACGGCTGGAGGAATAAAAACTACTACTGCAATTATTCTTTTTATGACTGTAGTGTCTGTAGTTCGTGGTCGTGAAGATACTGAAATATTTAAAAAAAGAATAAATAAAGAAGTTGTTTACAAATCCTTAGTAATAACTGTTCTTGGACTAGGCATTGTTATAGTAGTTACAATGCTATTATCAATTGTGGAGCCACCCAATATTCCTTTTGAATATTTTTTATATGAGGCGACTTCAGCATTTGCTACAGTTGGTTTAACACTTGGATTAACTACAAAACTAACAATAGTTGGAAAGATAATAATATCACTTACTATGTATGCTGGAAGAGTAGGACCGCTTACTATAATACTGGCATTAGCTAAAAGAAAAAGTTGTAAATCTGGAACTATAAAATATCCGGAAGATAAAATTTTAATTGGATAGGGGTGGAAGTAATGCATAAAAAACAGTTTGTTGTTATAGGACTTGGAAGATTTGGAACATCAGTTGCTGAAACGTTATATGCTTTGGGAAATGATGTTTTAGCGGTTGATTATGATGAGGAAGTAGTTCAAAATATTTCAGATTCGGTTACTCATTCAGTTCAAGTTGATGCAAATGATGAAAATAGTTTGAGAGCTCTTGGCATTCGTAATTTTGATTGTGCAGTTATAGGTATAGGTGATAATATTCAATCTAGTATTTTGGCAACAGTATTAGTTAAGGAATTGGGAGTAAAATATGTAATTACAAAAGCGACAAATGCATTACATGCTAAAGTATTATATAAAATAGGTGCAGACAGAGTTGTTTTTCCAGAAAGAGATATGGGTGAACGTGTCGCTCATAATTTAGTTTCGTCCAACATATTAGATTATATAGAATTATCTCCTGATTATAGTATAGCTGAAGTTGTTAGTCCGGTAGAATGGAATGGGAAGACACTTAGAGAATTAAACATAAGAGCTAAATATGGAATAAGTGTAATGGCTATAAAAAGAAACAATGACATTGATATTTCTCCATCAGCTGATAATATTATTGAACCGGGTGATATTATTGTTGCGATAGGTAGCATTCAAGAGTTAAATACGTTAGAAAATTTAGTTAAATAAGGGGTACTTCGTTTGGAATATATTCAGAGTAAGGATAATTTATTGATTAAAGATATTAAAAAATTAAAGGAAAAAAGATATAGAGTAAGTAGCAACATGTTTTTAGTTGAAGGTTTTAGATTTGTAGAAGAAGCTTTGGACTCAGGGTTTGAAGTGGTTCATATATTTATAAGTTCTAGAGGAGAAGCTAAATTTGAAAACTCTAGCATGAAAAATAAGCTACAGGTAAATACTAAAGTTTATGGTGTCAGTGATAGTTTGTTTAAAAATATATGTGATACAGATAATCCTCAAGGTATTATTGCAGCAGTTAGAAATAAACCTGTAGAAATCAAATATGATAATGGATTTTATATGTTAGCAGATAGGATTCAAGATCCGGGTAATATGGGAACTATAATTAGAACAGCTCATGCAGCAGGGGCCCTGGGAGTTATACTTACAAAGGGAACTGTAGATATTTATAATGAGAAAACGTTAAGAGCAACAATGGGTTCCATTTTTAAAATACCTATTATTTATGATAATGATTTATCACTCGTTAAAAAACTTAAAAGAAGCGAATTTAAATTAGTAACTAGTTCCCTGGATACTGATAAAAATTTTTATGATGTAGACCTAAAAGAAAAGATAATTATAGCAGTTGGAAATGAAGGTAATGGAATTAGCGATGAAGTTTATGAAATATGTGATGTGAAAATTAAGATTCCTATGCCTGGTGGTGCAGAGTCACTTAATGCTGCAGTAGCGGCATCAATTATGATGTATGAGGTTGTAAGACAAAAAAATATTATATAGATTACAATTCATAGTTGAAATTTCATGCAGTTATGGTTATAATGTTTTGTATACTTTCATAAATTAATCAATAATAATAAACTGTGATAGAGACAGTAAATATAAAAATAATTAAAGGGATAAGAAGCCTTAGATTGAGAGCTTCTAAATAAATTTTTATATTGAAGTTCACTCTGGAGTTCTAACAGTGAAATAAAGTAACTGCTAGCGGGTAGAACCGATAAATTTATCTAAGAGGACTATTTATTAGTCAATTAGGGTGGTAACGCGGATATTCCGTCCCTTTATTGGGGATGGTTTTTTTTGTTTTATAAAAAATATAAAATACATATATTACATAAATATGAAGGGAGTTTTCATTATGAAAGAAAAGTTAAAAATGATAAAAGCTGCAGTTTTAGAAGAATTAAAAGGAGCAGATATTAAAACGGAATTAGAAAATGTTAGAGTTAAGTATTTAGGGAAAAAAGGTGAACTTACGCAAATATTAAGGGGTATGGGTCAGCTGTCTAATGAGGAAAGACCAGTCATTGGAAAACTTGCAAATCAAGTACGCGAGGACATTGAAACACTTATAACAAAAGCATCAGATAAGCTAAAAAGAAACGAGAATGAATTAAAGCTAAAGAGTGAAGTTATAGATATATCTATGCCAGGGAAAAAACAAACAATAGGTAAAAGACATCCACTTGAGTTAACTCTTGAAAAAATTAATGATATATTTCTATCTATGGGATTTGTAATAGAAGAGGGACCTGAGGTAGAAACAGATTATTATAATTTTGAGGCATTAAATATACCTAAAAACCATCCTGCAAGAGGAGAACAAGATACTTTTTACATAAATGATAGTGTGGTCTTAAGAACTCAAACATCACCAGTACAAATAAGAACTATGGAACTGCAGAAGCCACCTATAAAAATGATTTCACCAGGTAAAGTTTATAGGTCAGATGCAGCAGATGCTACTCATTCACCAATTTTTTACCAAATCGAAGGATTAGTAGTAGATAAGGGAATTACATTTGCTGATTTAAAGGGAACGCTTGAATTATTTACACAAAAGATGTTTGGAGATAAGATGAAAACAAAGTTTAGACCACATCACTTTCCATTTACAGAGCCTTCAGCTGAGATGGATGCTACTTGTTTTGTGTGCAAGGGTAAAGGATGCAAGGTTTGTAGTGGCAGCGGTTGGATAGAGCTTTTAGGTTGCGGAATGGTTCATCCAGATGTTTTAAGAAATTGTGGAATTGACCCAGAAGTCTATAGCGGGTTTGCTTTCGGATTTGGCCTTGATAGAATTACAATGCTTAACTACGGAATAGATGATATTCGCGCACTATATGAAAGTGATATGAAGTTTCTAAAACAATTCTAAATAAATAATTCTAAAATATAAATTGATAATTATTTAGTACGCATATAGATGCAAGAGGCAAAATGATTAATACTTGTTTTGTACTAACACAGATGCTAGGAGGATATATTATGAAAGTTCCAGTTAAATGGCTTAAAGATTACGTCGACATAAATATTTCACCACAGGAACTCGGTGACAAATTAACTTTGTCTGGTTCAAAAGTTGAAGAAGTTATTATATCAGGTGCTGAAATTCAAAATGTTGTTACAGGAAAAATAATAGAAATTGTGAGGCATCCAGATGCTGATAAATTAGTTGTGTGTCAGGTTGATATAGGACTTAGCGCACCAACACAAATTGTTACAGCAGCTACTAATATGAAAGAAAATGATATAGTACCAGTGGCACTTCATCAATCAACGCTACATGGAGGACTTAAAATAAAGAAAGGCAAACTTCGTGGTATATTATCCAACGGTATGTTCTGCTCTGAGGAAGAACTGGGAATAGCTGTGGATGAACCAGTTGAGGGGCTAATGATACTAGCAAAGGACACACCACTTGGTAAAGATATAAAAGAAGTATTAAATCTTCAAAGCGTCCTAATAGATTTTGAGATAACTTCTAATAGAGCAGATTGTCTTAGTATTTTAGGGATAGCTAGAGAGACGGCTGCAACTTTAGGCACAGAATATAGAAAACCAGCTCTTGACTACAAAGCAACTGCCGAGGAGAATGTAGAGGGTATCTACAAGGTAGATATTAAGGATGAACTATGCAAAAGGTACATGTTAAAAGGTATAAATAATGTAAAAATTGAGCCATCACCACAGTGGATGCAAGAAAGACTTATAGAGGCTGAAATTAGACCTATTAATAATATAGTAGATATTACAAATTTTGTTATGGTTGAGCTTGGTCAGCCGATGCATGCATTTGATGCTAGGCAAATTACTACGAATAACATAGTTATTGAAAGAGCTAAAGAGGGAGAAAAATTTACTACACTAGATGAAGTAGAAAGAGATTTAGACGATAGTATATTAAGTATAAAAGATGGAGATAGAACTATAGGACTTGCTGGTATAATGGGAGGTCTTAATTCGGAAATTAAAGAAGACACCACAAGTGTAATATTTGAGGGTGCAAACTTTGATGGGGTTAATATAAGACTTGCATCTAAAAAATTATCTTTAAGAACTGATGCATCTTCAAAGTTTGAAAAAGATTTGGATCCTAATATGGCTGAAATGGCAATTAATAGAGCTTGTCATTTAGTAGAGGAATTAGGTGCAGGTGAAATAATGCAGGGATGCGTAGATGTATATCCCAAAATAGTTAAATCTCATACTTTAGAAGTAGATATAAATTGGATTAACACTTTCCTCGGAACAAATATATCTAAGTATGATATGAAATCATATCTAGATAGATTAGAACTTACTACTGAAATAATAGGTAATTTTTTAATTATACAGTCGCCAACACATAGGTCTGATATTAACATCAGAGAAGACATTGCAGAAGAAATAGCTAGGATGTATGGTTACGATAATATACCATCTACTTTGCCTAATTGTGAAACTTCAAGAAGTGGGAAGAGCGAAAAGCAAAAGTTAGAAGATAGAGTAGTTCTTTCTTTAACTGCAAGTTCACTTAATCAATCAATAAGTTATTCTTTCGTAAGTCCTAAAATATTTAATAAACTTTTAGCTCCAGTCGATAGTGAATTAAGAAAGGCAGTTACTATAAAAAATCCACTAGGTGAAGATTATAGTATAATGAGAACTACAACTATAGCATCTATGATGGATTGCTTATCAAGAAATTATTCAAGAAATAATGAAGAAGTAAGATTATTTGAAATAGGTAAGGTTTATATACCCAGCGACGATTTAGAAAAGCTTCCTGAGGAAAGAAACATATTAACGATAGGGATGTATGGAAATGTTGATTATTTGGATTTGAAAGGTAACGTTGAAAATGTATTGGATAATTTAGGAATAAAAAATGCAGCGTTTAAAAGAGAAAGTGAAAATCCAACTTATCACCCAGGAAAAACATCAAATTTATATGTGAAGAGAGAATTTGTAGGCGTAGTTGGAGAAATTCATCCCAGTGTTTCAGAGAACTATGATGTGTTACCAAGATGTTACATCGCAGAATTAAACTTGGATATATTATACAAACATACAGATTTAAACAATAAGTATAAATCACTTCCAAAATTTCCAGCTGTTACAAGAGATATTGCTCTTTTAGTTGACGATGAAGTTTTAGTTCAAGATATTGAGGATGTAATTGTAAAGCAAGGTGGCAATATTTTAGAAAGTGTTAAATTATTTGATGTATATAAAGGTAAGCAAATAGCAGATGGTAAGAAAAGTATAGCCTATGCTATAGTTTACAGAAGGCCAGATAAGACATTAACTGATGATGAAGTAAACAAAGTACATGAGAAAATACTAAGATCTTTAGAAAATAAAGTCGGTGCAGAGCTTAGATAATAGTAACAAATTAGAACTCCCTTAAAGTAAGGGAGTTCTAATTATGTAATGTATTTTTCTGATTAAGCATACCAAGTTATTAATTGTTTGATTTGTATAAATTATATGATTAATTTCAAGAAATTGGTTTTATTAAAAGTTATATTGTGTTACAATAAGATTAACTAATCTGTCTAAGAGGGTGTTTTAGATGAACGTTGTAACAATAAAAATAAATGGCATTGAATATAATTTAAAAGGTGACGAAAGAGAAGAATATTTGCATATGGTAGCTAGTTATTGTGACAAAAAAATAAAGAATATAATGGATAATAATGAGAAACTTAGTACATCTTCTGCGGCAATTTTAACAGCTTTAAATTTAGGTGATGATATGTTTAAAAGTAAATTACTTTGCAAAGAACTTTCAGCTAAAGGTGAAGCATTAAATAAGCATGATGAGGAATTGACAGGTCAGTTAGAAGATTTAAAAAAACAGTTAAGCCATATGGAAGATTATAATCAAGAGTTGCTTAATAAATGTAAAAATATAGAGAAAACGGAATATGTAAAAACCTTAGAGCAGGAAAATATAGATATGCAACAGCAATTGGAAGTTATGAAAGAGACTAATAAAACTTCTAGTGAAGAAAACAAAGATATTAAAACAGAAAATAAAGCAATGAAATTTAAGCTTCAATCTTATAAGTATAAAATAATTGATTCTCAAAACAAGATGATAGAATATCAGATTAGTTTGGCAAAACAAAAGAAAATAAACAATCCTCTTTTAACTACACGTAAAAAATAAATTTTATTTAAGATTATGTTTAATGTGTCGCCGAAAGGCGATTTTTTTATTGATAAAGGAATTAAAATACATAAATAATATATATCTTTGGATAGAGGGATACTTTTTTAAAAAATTTCCACTATACCTTAGCTATTTATTTGGTTATAATTAAAGCATGGTGTTATGCCATGAAAAGGATGGTACATATATGAATTTGTTAACAATAGAAGAAGTGAGTAAAAGTTATAGTGAGAGAATACTCATCGATAAAGTGTCGCTAGGTATAAGTGATGGAGATAAAATTGGTTTAATAGGTGTTAATGGTACTGGAAAATCAACTTTTTTAAAAATAATAGCTGGTTTTGAAGTTCCTGACGAGGGTAGAATTATAAAGGGGAACAAAGTAAACATAGAGTACTTATCTCAAAATCCTGAGTTTGACTCAGAAGCTACAGTACTTGAGCAGATATTTAAGAGTGATACTGACGTTATGAAAGTTATAAGAGAATATGAGGTTGTTTTAGAGAAATTACAAGAAAATCCAGAAAGTGAATCTACTTTAAATGCCTTAATGAGGCTAAATGATAAAATGGATGCATGTAATGGGTGGCAAGTACAAGATGATGCTAAAATCATATTAACAAAGCTTGGAATAACTGATTTTAAGCAGCGTATAGGTGAACTTTCAGGTGGACAAAGAAAGCGAGTGGCACTATGTAGTGCACTAATTACTCCATCAGATCTTTTAATATTGGATGAGCCTACAAACCATATGGACAATAAAATAATTGATTGGTTAGAGAAGTTTTTAAACAAAAGAAAAGGCGCTCTACTTATGATTACCCATGATAGATATTTTTTAGATAGAATAACAAATAAAATTATTGAACTGGACAAGGGTAATTTATATAGTTACGATGGTAATTATTCTGTATATTTGGAAAAGAAAGTTGAGAGAATGGCTTTAGTAGATACACTAGAAAGAAAAAGAGAGAGCTTATTTAAAAAGGAACTAGCGTGGATAAGACGTGGAGCAAAAGCTAGAAGCACAAAGCAGAAGGCTAGAATTGATCGTTTTGATGAACTTAAGGCTGGAAAAGTAGATACTTCAAGTGATAACTTAGAATTATCCTCGGCATCTACAAGACTTGGTAAAAAGATCTTGAATGTAGAACATATATATAAAGCATTTGATGATAAAAAATTAATTGAAGATTTTAGTCATACATTTACAAGACGTGATAAAGTAGGTATTATAGGTCCTAATGGAATGGGAAAATCGACTCTAATGAATATCTTAAGCGGAGTATTAAAGCAAGATGCAGGAGAAATTGAATGGGGCGAAACAGTGAAAATTGGCTTTTTTCATCAAGAAAATGGTGAGATGAATGAAAATCTTCGTGCAATTGAATACATAAGAGAGGGTGCAGAATATATATCCACAGGTAGTGGAGAAAAGATTACAGCATCACAAATGCTTGAAAGATTTTTATTTGATAAAAATACGAAACATTCTTTTATCTCTAGTTTATCTGGTGGAGAAAAACGAAGATTGTATTTATTAAGAATACTTATGGAAGCTCCAAATGTATTATTTTTAGACGAGCCAACTAATGACTTTGATATTCAGACACTAGCGGTACTCGAAGATTATTTAGATGGATTTAATGGTGTTGTTATAACTGTATCACATGATAGATACTTTTTAGATAGGGTATCTGACAAAATATTCAGTTTTGAGGGCAATGGAAAAATAGTACAATTTGTTGGAAATTATACCGATTATCAAGAATACATAGAAAAAAATCCACAAGTAATTGAAGATAATAATGAAGTCAATAAAGAAGAAAAAAAAGAGCTTGATAATAAAGAAGTTGCAATGGATGAGGCGCAAGACATTAAAAGTGATAAAGTTTTGAAGTTCACATTTAAGGAAAAAAAAGAATTTGATGAAATAGATGGTGCAATCGAGCAGAAGGAAAAAGAACTTGTAGATGTTAATAAAAAAATTAATGATGGTAGTAGTGACTTTGAATATTTAGAGAAACTAGTCCAGCTACAAAAAACTATTAAAGTAGAGACTGAATATTTAATGAAGCGTTGGACATATTTAAATGAGTTAGTAGAAAAAATAGAAGCACAGAAAAACAGTTAAAATAATAAAGAAGGTATAACCTGTGGATAAAAGTAGAGATATAAAAATATCTGTGCGTAACTCAGTAGAGTTTGTACTAAGAGCTGGAGATTTGGATATGAGGTTTATGGGAAGTAGCAGGGCTGTAGAGGGTACAAAAGCACATCAAAAGATTCAAAATGAAAATAGTGAAAAGTATTCTATCTTGCTTAACGAAGAGTATTTATCGGAGGTAAGTTTAAAACATACAACAATACACAATGATATTACTATTGTAATTGATGGACGAGCCGATGGTATTTTAATAAAAGATGGAAAAGTCACCATAGATGAAATTAAAACAGTTACTAAGGATATAGAATTTATAAAAGAAGACTATAATAGCCTTCATTGGGCTCAAGCTAAGTGTTATGCATATATATATGGCGTTCAAAATAATCTTACACTCATTAATGTTCAATTAACTTATTATGAAATAAAAAGTGAAAAAATTAAGCGATTTATTAAAGCTTTTTCAATTAATAAACTCAAAGAATTTTTTGATGAAATTATTTCTAGCTATTTTGTATGGGCAAATATCACAAGTGAATGGAATAAGAAGCGGGACACGACTATAAGAGATTTAAAGTTTCCTTTTGATAGTTATAGGGAGGGACAAAGAGAACTTGCAGTTTCTGTATACAAAACAATAGTAGAAGGCAAAAAAATGTTCGTGCAAGCTCCAACTGGAATAGGAAAAACGATATCTACGTTATTTCCTAGCGTTAAGGCCGTGGGAGAAGGGCATACTTCAAAGATTTTTTATTTAACAGCCAAAACTATAACGGGGCAAGTTGCAGAGGATGCATTTGATAAAATGAAAGAGCAAGGCCTTGAGTTTAAGACCATTACAATAACTGCAAAGGATAAAATATGTTTTAGTAAGGGCAGTGCATGCAATCCAGAACAATGTTTATTTGCAAAAGGACATTTTGACAGGGTAAATGAGGCTATTTTTGATATACTGAAAAATGAAAATACATTTAGTAGAGAGATAATTGAGATGTATTCGAAGAAACATAAAGTATGTCCTTTTGAATTTTCATTAGATTTAACATTATGGGCTGATTGTGTTATATGCGATTATAATTATGTATTTGACCCTAGGGTCTACTTAAAAAGATTCTTTACTGATAACAATGGGGATTATACTATATTGGTTGATGAAGCTCATAACCTAGTAGACAGGGCAAGAGAAATGTTTTCATCTAAAATCCATAAAAAATTACTTTTACAATTAAAAAAAGATATAAAAGGCAAAAATAATCAAATGTATAAAATTCTAAGTAAGTTAAATTCTTTTATGTTAAACATGAAAAAAATGACGAATGAAGATGGGTACTATAAACAAGATGCAGAACCTGTAGATGTATATAATCTTCTTACAAGACTTACTAAAATATTAGAAGTGTGGCTCACTAAAAATGAAAAATCTGAAATATATGATAACTTTTTAGAGCTATATTTTACTTCACTCAGTTTTATAAGAATAGCTGAATTATACGACGATAAATATATAACCTACGTGGAAAGTGTAGAGGATGATGTAGTATTAAAAATATTTTGCCTAGATCCATCTAAGCTTTTAAGAGAATCATCTAAAAGGGGACGATCTGTGATATATTTCTCTGCAACATTACTGCCTCTATCATATTTTAAAGAAATTTTAGGTGGGCAAAGTAAGGATTATAATTTAACGCTAAATTCCCCATTTGATAGAAATAAACTTAAAGTTATGATAACTAAGGATATTTCTACTAAATATAATAGAAGAGAAAATAGTTACCCTAAAATAGTAGAATATATATATTCTGTTATAAGCGCCAAGAAGGGAAATTATATGGTATTTTTTCCTTCATATAAATATATGGAGGTCGTGTTTAATAGCTTCTCAAAGATATACCCAAGTGTGAAAGTTAGTCTTCAAGTTAATGCTATGACTGAAGATGCTAGGGAAGCATTCCTTAAGAAGTTTAATAGCGGTGGTAAAGATAATATCCTAGGGTTTGGAGTTTTAGGGGGTATATTCTCAGAGGGAATTGATTTGAAAGGTGATGCCTTGATTGGTGTTATAGTTATTGGGGTGGGACATCCTATGATTTGTTTTGAACGGGAAATTATTAAAGAATACTTTAATAATAAAAGCAATTGTGGTTATGAATACTCCTATATGTACCCAGGTATGAATAAAGTATTACAAGCAGCAGGAAGGGTAATCAGAACAGAAGAGGATAGAGGAATTGTACTTTTAATAGATGATAGATTTCTTTCGCAAAGGTATAGAAGACTATTTCCAAAAGAATGGAATAATTATCAAATAATGAACAACAATATTAATGCACATGAAGAAATTTATGACTTTTGGAAATGATATATTTAAAAGTAAAAAAACTTGAGCAAATGCTCAAGTTTTTTTATATTTAAAGTTTGTTTATATATCGGGGGGGATAAAGAAAGGAAACCTAATTTACTTATAACAGCTACAAATACATCTACATAAAATATTTACATCCATGAATACGATAATAGTTTACTAATGGGACATAAATAGTTTCCTTTTATTATGGGGGTACTTAAACTTAAAATTTATTTCGAAATAAGACTTATCTTTTGTGTGTGTATATAAATAATATGTTTCGACTTATTTCTTAGTTTAAGAATATCATGGATTACACAAATAGTCAATAGAATTATTAAAAGTTTAATTTAAACTAAATTAAAACCAAAAACAATAAAATCATTCGACAAAATAGAAGAAACATCGAATCAAGATAGGAGTATTAAATTGAGAAAAATAATTAATTGTCATCAAGTATCTTTTACAGAAAATTAATAATGATTAAAGCTTTATAGTGATAAACTGTATAAGAGTGATAATTTGGAATTGTAATCTATTTGAGAGTATAACAAGGAGGAATAGTATAAATGTTTGTTAAATCTTCTAAAGAACTTTATGGTTGGGATAGATTTTCAAAAGTAACCTCATTGGTAGGAATATTTTTGCTTGCAACTAGGTATTCATGGATTTTAGGTATAGCACTTATTGTCTATTCAATTTGGAGAAGTAGGTCAACTAACATGTGTGCAAGAAATAATGAAAAATTTATTTATGAAAATATAGAAAGAAATTTTCATTATAGTATTAAAAATTTTAGACAAAGTTTTAAACAAAATATAAAGAATTTTAAGTGTATATTTAAAAAATATAAACCTTTAGAGCAATTTAAAGAAAAAAGAAATTATATGGTAACTTATTGTCCCAAATGTAGACAGAAATTAAGAGTTCCAAGAAGAAAAGGTAAAATTATTGTAACTTGCTCAAATTGTAATAGCGAATTTAGGTTAAGAACATAAAAAAGATATCCTTAGAAGGATATCTTTTTTATGTTGCTGTTTAGGCTTGTATACATAATTTATTTAGAAAAAATATTTTAAATTATTTGCCTGAACCTAATTCAGCAAGACAATCTTTACAAATATTTTTGCCTTTGTAGTTTACAACGTCTCTTGCATTTTGACAGAAAATACAAGCTGGTTCATATTTTTTAAGAATGATTTGATCACCATCTACATAGATTTCTAAAGCGTCCTTGATATCTATATCTAAAGTTCTTCTTAATTCTATAGGAATAACAATTCTTCCAAGTTCATCCACTTTTCTTACAATACCTGTTGATTTCATATAATTTCCTCCTCGAACATCTTTCGACTTATTTATAATTAAATTGTAGCAAATAATACATAAAACGTCAATAGGTTTATGAAAGTATTTAAAAAAAAAAATAAAAATTAGCAATCATTTACGTATTATGCAAAAAAAATATAATGCTATGTCATTTTAAACATTATTATACTATCTTATACAACATACAAAATACTTTAATTATTACAATATTCATAATAGTTTGCAATTAATGGAAGGGCTTTTACATAAAAAAGACTACCCCAAAATGATTTTTAATCACTTTGAGATAGCCGTTTTAAAAATAATTATCTAAATTGTAACTATCTAAAATTAGTAAATTGTAATGCAATATCAAAATCCTTTGATTTTATAAGAGCCATTACTTCCTGTAGAGTGTCAAGATCTTTACTGCTAACTCTTAGCTGGTTATCCATAATTTGTGCCTGAACTTTAAGTTTACTAGCTTTAATTTCAGCAATTATCTTTTTAGCTTTTTCTGTTGAAATACCTTTTATAATTTTAGCAGTTTGTCTTGCTGAACCTAATGTTGCTTCTTCTTTTTTATCAAGGTCTAATGCTTTTCCAGATATACCTCTTTTAATTAATTTACTTACGAGAACTTCTACAACTGATTTTAATTTAAAATCATCATCAGATACAATTTTAATATCCTCTTTTACTAGTTTTATTTCAGTAATAGTATTTTTAAAATCATACCTTTGTTTTATTTCTTTTAATGCTTGATTTATCGCATTATCCACTTCTTGCATATCTACATCAGATACTACGTCAAACGAATGTGCAGTTGCCATAATTTAAAAACCTCCTCTAATTTTATATAACTTAAATAGAATCTCTTAATTAATAGTAGATTAATACTTTGTAAATGTCCAGTAGTTAATGAGTAAATATTAAATTTTTAATATTACTTCTATGTAGTTAAGGTATATACAAAATCAACGATATACTTAATAGATACGAAATACTACTTTATATAGCATTTTGTATTAATCGTGTACTATATAAATAATGTTTTTATAATATTTATGAGGAGAAAATTAATGGAAATAAATACAGTAAATATAGTAAAAAAGTTGACTAAATTAAATAATACGCAAGATGATATAGAATTCAAACAAATAGTTCCTTATATTAATCAACATTTCATCTTTAATACTTTAAATAGTATATTAGCGCTTTGCAGGCAAAATTCTGAGGAAGCTAGGAAGGTTGTTATAGAACTTAGTAATTATTTAAGGTTTAATTTTAATGTAACGGATAAAAATATACTTTTACATGAAGAAGTAGAATACATAAAATCATATTTATATATTCAAAAGGTTAGATTTGGGGATAGATTGAATATTGAGTATCAAATAGAAGAAGACATAAATTTTTTAATACCTAAAAACTCATTATATAATTTAATAGATAACTCAATTAAACATGGAATTTTAAAAAAAACACATGGTGGTACTATAAGTTTTATAATTACGAGAGAAATTAAAGAAATAGTAATAAAAATCAAGGACGATGGTGTTGGAATGGATCAATGTCAAATAAAAAAAATATTAAATGGTGAGAATTATGGATCAACTTCAAATTTAAATTCTGAATATAAAGATTTATATAATGCCAAGTTGGAAGTTATCAGTACAATGATAATTGGAACATATATAACGTTATATATACCTATAGAATACATAGAATTTGTTTAATGTATTATTACGAGTATGGTGAAATTTTAATATGGGTGGGGGATTATATGTTAAGAGCAGTTTTAGTAGATGATGAACAATTATCTTTAGACGAATTAAGTTTTATTCTAAGTAAAGGGAGCAAAACGGAAATTATAGGTAAGTTTTTAAGCCCCTTAACAGCTTTAGAATTTATAAAGAAATCTAAACCAGAAATTGTTTTTTTAGATATAGAAATGCCAGAAATTGATGGTATTACTTTGGCTAAGGAGATATATAAGTTGGACTTTTCAGTAAGTATTGTATTTGCAACAGTATTTGATAAATATGCTATAAAAGCTTTTGAAATTAATGCTATTGATTATATTTTGAAACCATTCTCAGAGAAAAGGCTAGCGCTTACAATGGATAAGCTAGAGGAAAAACATAATTATAGTAAAAATATACTTTTAGAACAAAGAGCGCTTTTAGAAAAAATATCAAATGTAAGTATGGTAAAGTTGCCACTTTGGAAGGATGATTGTATTTTCCTTGTACATCCACAAGACATATTATATTGCACAGTGCTTAATAAAGAAGTGTTTGTTTTTACTAGAAAAGCCACATATACAACGCATTATACGTTAAATCAATTAGGAAATAAGTTGATTAATCAAAACTTTTTTAGAAGCCATAAAAGTTATTTAGTAAATTTAGATAGTATTTATAAAATTATACCATGGTTTAATAGTACCTTTGTGCTTCAAATAGAAGATTGGAAAGAGGAAGTCCCTGTAAGTAGACACTACGTTAAAGAGTTTAGAAAGATACTTAATATGTGATTTTAATGTCCTTTAAAAAGTAATTATAGGCAGACAGTTATTTCTATTTAATAGTTACAATTATTATTGTTATTGATGATAAGAAATGAGAGGTATAAATGAAGAAAATATTAATAGTAGATGATGAAGTCAATAATAGATTATTACTAGAGGAAATACTTGAAGATTTTAAAGAGAAAGGTGTAGAAATACTTCTAGCGCAAGATGGAAAGCAAGCTTTGGATATAATTAAAAGTGAGAGACCAAGTTTGGTATTTTTAGATATTATGATGCCTACAATAAATGGATATGAGGTATGCAACACGGTGAAAAAAGAATTAAAGCTGCAAGGTGTATACATAGTACTACTAACCGCTAAAGGGCGAGAGGATGATAAAAATATAGGAAGTAAGGTATTGTGCGATAAATACATCACTAAGCCTTTTTACTTTAATGAAGTTTTAACTATAGCTGAAAATGTATTGGGGTTAAAAATTTAAATTTTATAGATTTACTCTTATATTTTTAAAATAAAAGAGTAAGTCTATTTTTGCATTTATATATAGGACAAATTCAAAGTTCATCATCAGATAGATACAAAGTTCTTAAAATAATGTTATACTGTTATAAGCGATTATTACGTAAGAGAGGAAGAAATATATGTTGCATGAAGCACTAGAAAAATTAAAAAAGTATTATGGATATGATAATTTTAGAAAAGGACAAGAAGATGTAATAGATAGTATATTAAGTGGGAAAGATACCTTTGCTGTAATGCCTACAGGAGCAGGAAAGTCGGTGTGTTATCAAATACCAGCTTTAATGCTAGAAGGGGTAACACTTGTTATATCACCACTTATATCACTTATGAAGGATCAAGTTGATACCTTAAATAGTATAGGTATAGCTGCAACATATATAAATAGCTCATTAAGTACTAATGAAGTTAATGAAAGAATTGATAAGGTATCTAGGGGTGAGTTTAAGCTCCTTTATGTTGCACCAGAAAGATTAGAGTCAGACTTTTTCTGCAATATGTTAAATAGATTAAAAATATCACTTTTAGCAGTGGATGAGGCTCATTGTGTATCACAATGGGGACATGATTTTAGACCTAGTTATGCTGCAATTTCTAGCTTGATTGATAAATTATCTGATAGACCAATTATAGCAGCATTTACGGCCACTGCAACTCAAGATGTAAGAATAGATGTTATAAAGCTATTAAAATTAAGAGAGCCGGATGTTTATGTAACTGGTTTTAATAGGGAGAATTTAAGCTTTACTGTTATCCGTGGTGAAAACAAAAGAGATTTTGTTTTAAGTTATATTCAAGATAACAAAGATAAAGTGGGGATCATTTACACAGCCACAAGGAAGGAAACAAATAATCTGTATGAACTTTTACATAAAAAAGGATATAGTGTAGGTAGATATCACGCTGGCCTTAACGACGACGAGCGAAAGCAAAATCAGGAAAAATTTTTGTATGATGATATCAACATAATTATAGCTACTAATGCTTTTGGTATGGGAATAGATAAATCAAACGTTAGATATGTAATCCATTATAATTTAACAAAAAGCATGGAGGCGTATTACCAAGAAGCTGGACGTGGAGGTAGAGATGGTGAGCCGAGTGAATGTATATTGTTATTTTCTGCGGCGGATGTGCTACTTCAAAAGTTTTTTATAGAGCAAAGTACAGTATCACCTCAAAGAAAGGTAAATGAATATAAAAAACTTCAAGCTATGGTGGATTATTCACATACGACAAGGTGTTTACGAAAGTTTATTTTAGAGTATTTTGGAGAAGAAAATGTTCAAGAAAAGTGTGACAATTGTAGTACTTGTAATGATGATAGTGAACTTGTAGATATAACTATTGAGGCACAAAAGATATTTTCGTGCATCCTTCGTATGAAGGAGAGGTATGGTACATCATTAATTGCAGATGTTTTGCGTGGGTCTAAAAATAAAAAGGTCTTGGAACTTGGATTTGATAAATTATCTACCTATGGGATAATAAAGCAATATACAGTTAAAGAGATAAGAGACCTTATAAATGTGCTTACAGCAGAAGAATATTTATCTCTTGCAGATGGGCAGTTCCCAGTAGTTCATTTAAAAGAGAAAGCAGTACTCGTACTTAAAAATAAAGAAAAAGTATATCAAAAAATCGAGAAAAAGAAAGCTAAGCTTGTTCGAGATACTGGGTTATTTGAAATATTGCGTACTTTGCGTAAGGAAATTTCTGAGCGTGAAAAAGTTCCACCATATATTGTATTTGCAGATAGTGCATTAAGAGAAATGAGTGAATATTTCCCAGTAAATGAAAAAGAAATGCTAAACATCAAAGGCGTGGGGGAATCTAAGCTTAATAAGTATGGAGAGGAATTTATTCAGGTTATTAAAACATATATGCAGGAGAACAATATAGAACTTAAGGAAGAAATACTATATAATGAAGAGGATAGCGGTAAAACGGAATGTGGGGTAGAGCGAGATCCTAAAAATGAAGATAAGGTACCTAGTTATATTATTACTTATAATATGTATAAGGATGGCAAAAGTATCGAGGAAATAATCAGTGAGAGAAAACTTAAAAGCCTTACAGTACAGGAACATATATTTAAATGTGTTTCCGAGGGGCTTGAGGTTAATTTAGATGATTTTATTCCCCCAAATCAGGAAGCACTTATTCTTGAGGTTATAGAAAAAATTGGAGCTTCAAAGCTTAGACCTATTAAAGAAGAATTACCAGAAGAAATAGATTATTTAGCTATAAAAGCAACAATATTTAAATACGCTAACAATAAGATTTCTTAGAAAAAAGGAGAAAATATGGAAAAAACATTTAATGAACTAGGATTAGAACAAAATCTTATAGAAGGTCTTATTAAACAAGGCATTGAAAGTCCTACAGAAATTCAAGTAAAGGCTATACCAATGGGACTTGCAGGCGAGGACATCATAGGAGAGTCAGAAACAGGAACAGGTAAAACTTTAGCTTATTTATTACCTATATTTCAAAAGATAGATGTAACATCAAAGGATATTCAAGCAATTATACTTGCACCTACTCATGAGCTTGCAATGCAAATATATAAGCAGGTGGAATTGTTATCAGTTAATTCCAATAGTTTAGTTAGATCAACTAGTATAATAGGTAATGTTAATATTAAAAGGCAACTCGAGTCCCTTAAGCAAAAACCTCATATACTAGTAGGTTCTGCTGGAAGAATTTTAGAGCTTATAACAATGAAGAAATTAAAATCACACTTCGTCAAAACTATAGTAATAGATGAAGGCGACAGAATGATTGATGAGAATAACATAGATGGAGTAAAAGCTATAATAAAAACTACACTTCGAGATAGACAGATTATGTTGTTTTCAGCTACGATTTCACTTAAAGTAGTCGAAATTGCTAAAACTCTAATGAAGAACCCTGAGGTTATTAAAGTAGGAGATAAAAGTGTTGTAAACCCAAATATAGAGCATATATATTTTCTAGTGGAAAGAAGAGATAAAATTGAGATTCTTAGGAAACTTATAAGCTCTACTAAACCTTCTAAGGCAATAATATTTATAAACAAAAGTGATGAAGTAGAAATTACAACTTCGAAACTTAGGTATCATAATCTAAAAGTAGAAGGAATTCACGGATCATCTGAAAAAGAAAATAGAAAGAAAGCACTTGAGGATTTCAATGAAGGTAAAATCCAATTATTGGTTGCCTCTGATTTAGCAGCTAGAGGCCTTGATATAGTAGGAGTATCCCATATATTTAATCTTGATATACCAGAAAACTCGAAAGACTATTTGCACAGAGTAGGTAGAACAGGAAGAATGGGAGAGTCTGGCCTAGCAGTATCAATAGCTGTAGAAAGAGAACTTGATTTTATTAAAAACTTTGAAAAAGATTTTAATATAGAAATAACCCAAAAGGAAATTCATAGAGGTGAGATTACTGAACCCCAAATTATAGCTAAAGATAGGTTCGCAGGCCACAATACCAAACCTGATGATAAATCGTCAAATTATAATAAAAAATAGAAAACCTATAAAGAGAAGGAATAAATTGCAATAGCCTAGTTTCCTTGCATGTGTTATAATAGCCTAGTAGTTTCGGCTATAATGAAAGTAAAATTTTTTGTGGAAAGACTACATATTCTATGTGTAGATTTTCAGTTAATATGGAGGTATATATAAATATATGATTAGTACAAATAATATAAGTTTAAGATATGGTGCACGTAAATTATTTGATAATGTTAATATAAAGTTTAATCCTGGTAATTGTTATGGATTAATTGGCGCTAATGGTTCTGGTAAATCAACATTTCTTAAAATATTATCAGGCGAGATTGAAGCAAATACAGGTGAAGTTTTTATAACACCAGGAGAAAGACTTGCATTTTTAAAACAAGATCATTTTGAATTTGATGAAAATGAAGTTCTTAACACAGTAATGATGGGTCATGTAAGACTGTTTGAAATAATGAAAGAGAAAGATGAATTATATGCTAAATCAGATTTTACAGATGAAGACGGAATTAGAGCTTCAGTACTAGAAGGTGAATTTGCAGAACTTAATGGATGGGAAGCAGAATCAGAAGCTTCAACACTACTCATGGGACTTGGAATAAACGAAGACCTTCAAAATAAAAAAATGAAAGAACTAACAGGATCAGAAAAAGTTAAGGTGCTTCTTGCACAAACTTTATTCGGAAAACCTGATATTTTATTATTAGATGAGCCTACAAATAACTTGGATATAAAATCTAAAAATTGGCTTGAAAGTTTCTTGCTAAATTTTGAGAGTACTGTCATAGTTGTTTCCCATGATAGACATTTTTTAAATAAAATATGTACTCATGTTGCAGATATAGATTTTAGCAAAATTCAATTATTTGTTGGAAATTATGATTTTTGGTACGAATCTAGTCAATTGGCTCTTCAAATGGCTAAAGATCAAAATAAGAAAAAAGAAGAAAAAATTGCAGAACTTCAAAACTTTATTGCAAGATTTAGTTCTAATGCGTCTAAAGCAAAACAAGCTACTTCTCGTAAAAAGCAATTAGACAAATTGACTTTAGATGATATAAAACCATCTTCTCGTAAATATCCGTTTGTTGGATTTAAACCAGAAAGAGAAGCAGGAAATGATTTATTAACAGTTGAGAACTTAAGTAAAACTGTGGATGGAGAAGTTCTTCTTGATAATGTATCTTTTATAGTTAGCAAGGGAGATAAGATCGCATTTACAGGAGCTGATGAAATAGCTAAAACTACATTATTTAAGATATTAATGGGAGAGATGGAGCCAGATAGTGGTGAAATTAAATGGGGAATTACTACAACTCAAGCTTATTTACCAAAAGATAACACAGAATATTTTAATGGAGTAGATTGTAGCTTAGTTGATTGGCTTCGTCAGTATTCTGAGGATAAGGCTGAAAGCTTTATTAGAGGTTTTCTAGGTAGAATGCTTTTCTCAGGAGAAGAAGCTCTTAAAAAAGCTAGTGTATTGTCTGGTGGAGAAAAGGTTAGATGTATGTTATCTAAAATGATGCTTAGCAATGCTAATGTGTTAATTCTTGATGAGCCTACTAACCATTTAGACTTAGAGTCTATAACTGCTTTAAACAATGGATTAACTAGCTATACGGGAACAATGCTACTAACATCTCATGACTCACAGCTAATTGCAACAGTTGCAAATAGGATAATAGAAATTACTCCTAAGGGATTAATGGATAAAATAATGACTTATGATGAATTCGTAGAAAATGATGAAATTCAAAAAGAATTAGAACTTATGTATAAATAAAAAAGAGGCACCTCTAATAGAATTCTATTAGAGATGCCTTTTAAACTAACTAAAACAATCCGCCAAAGCCGCCACATCCGCGACCACCACGTCCACCGATACCACCACAACCTAATAGTAAAAGAAGTATCAAAATTCCACTTCCACCGCCGCAATTACCTATGCCGCCAGTTCCGCATCCATTTCCACAACTATTCCCACAATTATTTCCACAATTATTTCCACAGGTGCAAACAGGCTTACAGCAACTAACAGGTCTACAGCAACAATTATTATTATGTCTATGACTCATATAAATAACCTCCTTATTTGGTAAGTAAAAGTTTATTAAAGTAAATTAATTAGTTACTTTAACAAAAAACTATACACTTTTACTTAAGTATTGGAGTGGGCTTTGCATATACATGACATATAGAATATGGGCTTCTTTTAAAAGTATTAAATTAATTAAGTTGTAGCTGTACTATAATATATTCAACATTTTATCAAGTGTGAATGTAAAACTTAAGTGGATCAAATATAAAAAAGAGAAAATGTAATGGATTACCTCGATTTATATAATAATATTCTCCTAAAAAAAGGGTTTTGGGTAAAAACATCGAATATAGATAAGTAGCATATAAAATTTTTTATAAACGGGGGTAAATAATATGGAAAAAGATAATACTTTAGATTCTGCTAAAGAAGCTATTGGTGAGGAAACAGAAGAGGCAATAACAATAGTGTCTGATGCTACAAAAGAAAATGTTGAAAAGACTATTAATGTTGTGAAAGATATTGCAAAAAATGTTAAATCAAAAGCAACTAAGGCAACTACTGCGGTAAAAAAGACAGTAGCTAAAAGAACAATAGCTAAGAAAATTGATGTTGGTTTCTATGTTCAATATCAGGGGAAAGAGGTATCAAAACGAACAATACTAGAAGAAGTATATGTAGAATGGACAAAATCTCATAAGATTACAGAACTCAAAACTTTAGATGTATATATAAAGGTTGAAGAAGAGATAGCCTATTGTTTGGTAAATGATGAAATTAAAATAGATATTAAACTATCTTAACAAAAGTTATCTAAAAATAGAAAAGGCTGAGTTGGGCCTTTTTTTATTTAGTGAAAATCTTAGAACTTATATTACCATGAGCAAATGGTAGTTATCTTTATTTGAAAATATGAAAAATCATGTACATTATTTAAATTTTATGATAGATTGAAAGTATTATATCACAATATATTAGGAGGGATTTTAATGATAAAGGAAAGACTTGATAAAGTTTTAAAAATTATGGCAAAAGAAAAAACACCTCAAATGATAGTTTCTGATCCTGCGGCTATATTCTATCTTACAGGAAAATGGATTTTATCTGGAGAGAGAATGCTTGTACTATATATTAATTTAGATGGACATAACAAATTGTTTATTAATGAGTTATTTCCTATAAGTGAAGATTTAGGGGTAGAAAAAATATGGTTTAATGACACTCAGAGTCCAGTAGAAATTGTTGCGAAAAATATTGATAAAGATGTGCCAATGGGTATAGATAAAAATTGGCCAGCTCATTTCTTAATAAAATTAATGAAGCTCAAAGGGGGTAGTACATTTGTTAATGGATCTGAGATTTTAGATAGGGTGAGAATGTGTAAGGATGAGAAAGAGAAGGATTTAATGAGAATAGCATCAAAGCTAAATGATGATGCTGTTGATCAAATGATAAAACTTATTCCTAAGAAATATTCTGAAAAGAAAATGGGAAAGTTACTTTCAGATATATGGGATGATATGGGAAGCGAGGGACATTCATTTGATCCAATTATAGGTTACGGTGCTAATGCTGCTGACCCTCATCATGAAATGGATGAATCAACAGTTAAAGCAGGTGACAGTATAGTTATTGATATCGGATGCAAAAAAGATTCATATTGCTCAGATATGACTAGGACTGTTTTTTATAAAACTGTATCAGACCACAGTAGAGAAGTTTACAACATTGTTAAGGAAGCAAATAAAAGAGGAATTGATAAAGTTAAAGCGGGAGTTAGATTTTGTGATATCGATGCTGCAGCTAGAGACTATATTACAGAAAAAGGTTATGGGAAGTATTTCACTCATAGGTTAGGACACTCAATAGGAATAGAAGTACATGACTTTGGAGATGTTTCAGCTGCTAATACTGATAAAGTTCAGGTAGGACAAATTTTCTCTATTGAACCAGGTATTTACCTTCCAGGTGACGTTGGGGTTCGTATTGAAGATTTAGTAATAGTTACAAAAGATGGTTGTGAGGTATTAAACCATTATACAAAAGACTTAATTATTGTAGAATAGGGCAAATCATCTCCGTCGGAGCTGAAATATTAACGACTTCAGAAGGAGATTTATACTACTACTGAAGTTTTCTATTTGTTGGAGTATGTAACTTCCACTTATAGAAGTGGAAGACTTTCCTTCTGAAATGTCGTTAAATCATATTTATAATTTTTTATTGGAGGAGCAAGTATGTTAAATATAGGTTGTCATTTGTCGGTATCTAAAGGTTATAAGGCTATGGGGGAAGATGCTCTTAGCATAGGAGCAAATACATTCCAGTTTTTTACTAGAAATCCTCGCGGTAGTAAAGCGAAAGAGATTGACCCAAGCGATGTAGCGGAGCTTCTCGAAATACTAAAAGAAAACAAATTTGCTACAATTCTAGCACATGCTCCATATACATTAAATGCTTGCTCTGCTGATGCGAAAACAAGAGATTTTGCAAATATGATTATGGAAGATGATTTGAAAAGAATGGAATTTTTCCCAAATAGTTTTTATAATTTCCATCCAGGAAGTCATGTAAAACAAGGGACGCAGATTGGAATAGAATATATTATAAATATGCTTAATTCTATACTAAAGCCAGAACAAACAACTACTGTACTTCTCGAAACAATGGCTGGTAAAGGAACAGAAATAGGTAGGACTTTTGAGGAATTAAAACAAATACTAGATGGAGTTACATTAGACAGCAAAATGGGAGTATGTCTTGATACTTGCCACGTATATGATGCTGGTTATGACATCGTTAATAATTTAGATGGGGTCATAAATGAGTTTGATAGGATTATAGGTCTTGATAAGTTATATGCAATTCATTTAAATGATAGTAAAAACCCATTTGAAAGTCATAAAGATCGTCATGAGACAATTGGGGAAGGATCTATTGGAATAGATGCGATTACTAGAATTATTAATCATCCAAAGTTACGTCATTTACCATTTTATCTAGAAACACCTAATGAATTAGAAGGTCATGCAGAAGAAATTAAGAAGTTAAGAGGGGCTTACATAGACGACTAATGCCTAAAACTTTTAAATAATAAAATACACTTATTTACTTAAGCAAAAGATTAAGTAAATAAGTGTATTTTTTATAGGTATACTTTAAGCTTATCCCAAATCTCTGAGAAGTTTTCAAATTCTATAAAATCTTTATTTTCTTCTTTTAAAAGATTTACTAATTTTCCTTTAGCAAAAACAGCATCAGAAATTAATGCAGGTTTAAGATCGGGGGTACTATCACCGGCATAAAATATCTTTTTATAATTAGCTTTTAATTTTTCAACAACAATTAACTTGTCTATGCCATTTTGATCTGAATAATATTCATCATTTTCATCTAAGTCAAAATGAATACCATTATCTTTAAAAATACTTTTATTAGAATATACATCTACTCCGTCTATATGGTTTTGCTCGAGGACTTTATCTATATAATAGTTTGAGCCTGCACTGATAATAATAAAGTCTCCACCAGCTGCTTTAACCTTATCTATGAAATCAATAGATGTGGGGTCAAAGGAAATATTTAAGATATCTTCGAGTAATTCAGATTCGCTTCTATGTACATTATTAAAAACATAGTTTAGATATTCTCTATTTTTCATTTCTCCATTTTTCCAAGATTTATATATCGGCATAAGTTCTTCTTTATAATATAGATCAGACAATATTTTATAAAAATCTTTTTTAGTAAGGGTTCCATCAAAATCGGATATAAATGCAAAATCTTTCATTATATTAATCTCCTTGTAAGCTTATTTTAGCTTTAGTTTGCTAAGTTCTAATAATAGTATAACAAAAAAACAAGGATATGTAATGTTTTATGATTATCATATATGATGTTATATAAGTTTAGTTAATGTAGAATTATTAAAATATGCATTTTATAAATAGATATATCAAATAGACAGGCAAAAGAGAAATTTCTTGCCTGTCTATTTTTCTATTTAATGCATTAAATTAATATCAAAACCAAATAATAAACATCATACCAAGGAAAGCAGTCAATAATAGAGGTACAACTATGAGACAAGTGTATAGTTTGTCCTAATGAGCATAAATAGATGCAAGAACATTTTAAGGGGACTTTATCAAAGCTTTAGTAAAAGCCTAATAGGGATTATAATTTCTTTATGCGATTGAGGTAAATAGCAAAAATTAAAAGATTTTGTTTTATTAAGGGGAGGATTTTATATGGTTGGGTTAATAATAATTATAATATTACTGTTTATTTATTTATTTTATGCTCTTTTAAATCCAGAAAAATTTTGACAACTTTTTAGAAGGAAAGTCTCCCATTTATATAAGTGGGAGTTATATACCCTAATGAATAGAGAGCTTCAGTGGGGGGATAACAATTGAGAATTGTTATCTACTCCTGAGAACTACAAGGGGGTAAATCTCCTTCTAAAGTCGTCAATGCAGCTTCTTCGAAGCTGTTGCAGCGACCTAGGAGATGATTTAACAATGTTTCACAAGGAGGTTTATTAAATGGATGTTATACAAATTATTATACCGTTAATTATTTTCGTTTTTATTATTATTCCTTTAGGAAGACATGTTTATAATGTTCTAAGTGGGGAAAAAAGCTTTGTTGATCCATTACTTAACAGAGTTGATAATTTTATTTTTAAGGTGACAGGAATAAAACATGATGAAATGACATGGAAAGAATATGTGCTAGCAATAATAGTATCAAATGCAATAATGTGTTTAGCAGCATTTATTATTTTAAGATTGCAAAATATACATATATTTAATCCTAATAATATAGTAGCAATGAAGCCAGATTTAGCATTTAATACAGCTATAAGTTTTATAACAAATACTAATCTACAAGGGTATGCTGGAGAGTCAGGAGTATCTTACTTAAGCCAGATGGTAGTAATGACATTCTTAATGTTTACATCGGCAGCTACAGGTCTTGCCGCTGCAGGTGCTTTTATGAGAGGAATTATTGGCAGAAAAAAGACATTCGGAAATTTCTTCGTAGATATGACGCGTTTGATTACAAGAATTTTACTTCCGTTATCAATATTTGTTACTGTGATTTTAGTGTCCCAAGGAGTACCTCAAACGCTTGCTCCAAATAAAACTATTACAACAATAGAAAGTAAATATCAAGATATTGCAATGGGACCAGTTGCATCTTTTGAATCAATAAAACACATAGGCACAAATGGTGGAGGTTTTTTTAATGCAAACTCTGCACATCCTTTTGAAAATCCAACGACATTTTCAAATTTAGTTGAATTACTTTCAATGATGGCATTACCTGGAGCATTAGTTATTGCTTTTGGATTAATGCTTAAGAATAAGAAACAAGGCTTAATGATTTTTATAACAATGGCAGTTTTATTTGTAATAATGATTCCGGTTATATACATGGCAGAAAAAGCTGGAAACCCAAACTTAGCACACGTTGGATTAAGTCAAGTTATGGGTAATATGGAGGGTAAAGAAGTTAGGTTTGGTATAGCGGCATCTGCACTATTTACTACTGTTACAACTGCATTTACTACTGGAACTGTAAATACCATGCATGATTCGCTAATGCCACTAGGAGGACTTGTACCATTATGGAATATGATGCTTAATGTAGTCTTTGGAGGTAAAGGTGTAGGGTTTATGAATATGATGATGTATGCAATAATCACAGTATTCCTTGCAGGGTTAATGGTTGGACGGACACCTGAATTTTTAGGTAAGAAAATAGAAGGTAAAGAGATTAAATTGATTGCATTTGCAATCCTAGTACATCCATTCATAATATTATTTCCATCAGCTATTTCACTCTCAACCAAAATGGGACTTAGTTCAATAACAAATCCCGGTTTTCATGGACTTACTGAAACAATTTATCAATTTACATCCTCGGCAGCTAATAATGGATCTGCTTTTGCTGGATTTAATGGTAATACATTGTTTGCTAATAGTGCAACGGGGATTGTAATGCTCCTTGGAAGATATTTATCAATAATATTATTATTAGCTGTTGCGGGGTCTTTGGTTTCTAAACATGCAGTACCGGAAACCATGGCTACGTTTAGAACTGATAATAGTACTTTTGTAGTGATTTTAATTAGTGTTGTAATAATAATAGGTGCTTTGACATTCTTGCCAGCACTTACGCTTGGACCTATAGCAGAACAGTTAATGCTGGGTCATTAGAAAGGGGTATGGATATAATATGAGTAAGAAAAAAATTATAACTGGGGATATACTTAAAGATGCTATTAAAGGAGCTTTTATAAAATTAAACCCTAAATACATGATGAAAAATCCTGTTATGTTTGTAGTTGAAGTTGGTTTTGTAATAACTTTGTTTTTAACTTTTTTCCCATATGTATTTGGTGATAAAGGTCAAAATATTAGAGTTTACAATGGACTTGTATCCTTTATATTACTTATTACAGTTTTGTTTGCAAATTTTGCTGAAGCAGTGGCTGAAGGAAGAGGAAAAGCTCAAGCCGAAAGTTTAAAAAAATCTAGAACGGATGCAATGGCAAAATTACTAGATTCAAAAGGGGATTTTAAATTAATAAGTGCCGCTAAGCTCAAAAAGGGAGATATGGTTCTTGTTGAGACTGGTGATTTTATTCCTAATGATGGGGAGGTAATTGAAGGGCTTGCCTCCGTTGATGAATCTGCAATTACTGGAGAATCGGCTCCTGTACTTAAGGAGTCAGGTGGTGATTTCGGCTCTGTAACAGGAGGAACAAAGGTTGTCAGTGACTGGCTTAAAGTTGAAATAACAGTAACTCCTGGAGAGTCATTTTTAGATAAGATGATAAAGCTTGTTGAAGGTGCTTCAAGGAAAAAGACACCAAATGAAATTGCTTTAAGTACGCTACTTGTAGCTTTAACCCTAATATTTTTAATTGTTATAGTAACGTTATATCCTATGGCTAACTACTCTAAAGTAACGCTACAAGTATCCACACTTATAGCACTACTTGTTTGTCTTATTCCTACAACTATCGGAGGGCTTCTCTCAGCAATTGGAATTGCAGGACTGGATAGAGTAACAAGATTTAATGTAATTGCAATGTCCGGTAAAGCTGTCGAGGCTTGTGGTGATGTAGATACAATGATTCTTGATAAAACGGGAACAATAACTTATGGTAACAGACTTGCAGCTGAATTTATACCTGTGGGAAGACATACTTTAGAGGATCTTATGTTACAAGCTTTGATTTCGTCTATAAAAGATACAACTCCAGAAGGCAAGTCAGTAATTGAACTTGCAAAGAAACAAGGAGTATCTATTAATGAAGGTGATTATAGTGAGGCTGAGTTTGTAGAGTTTACAGCACAGACAAGAATGAGTGGTATGAACCTATCAAATGGAGTTAAGATTAGAAAAGGTGCATCGGATTCTATAATTAAATATGTGGAGAAAATTAATGGAAAAGCTCCTTCGAATTTAGAGGCTGCGGTAATAAGAGTCGCTGGTGCTGGTGGTACACCACTTACTGTTTGCGTAGGAAATGAAATATATGGTGTCATTTACCTAAAAGATACTGTAAAACCCGGTCTTACAGCAAGGTTTGCAAGACTTCGCGAAATGGGTATTAAAACTATTATGTGTACTGGAGATAATCCTCTTACTGCAGCAACAATAGCCAGGGAGGCTGGCGTAGATGACTTTGTAGCAGAATGTAAGCCAGAAGATAAAATTGCTGTAATTAAAAAAGAACAGAATTTAGGTAAGCTTGTTGCTATGACCGGGGACGGAACAAACGATGCCCCAGCACTCGCTATGGCAGATGTAGGAATAGCAATGAATAGTGGAACTACAGCAGCTAAAGAAGCTGCAAATATGGTAGATCTTGATTCAGATCCTACAAAAATATTAGAGGTTGTAGAAATTGGTAAACAACTGCTTATAACTAGAGGTGCATTAACAACTTTTAGTATAGCGAATGACGTAGCGAAATACTTTGCAATTATTCCTGCTATGTTTGCAGCTGATATACCAAGAATGAATGTACTTAATGTTATGAGGTTATCAACACCAAACAGCGCTATACTCTCTGCATTAATATTTAATGCTATAATAATTCCAGCTTTAATTCCTATCGCAATGAAAGGTGTTAAATATACACCAATGAAGTCAGAAGCCCTGCTTCGTCGAAATCTTTTGATTTATGGATTAGGTGGACTTGTTGCTCCATTTGTAGGAATTAAAATATTAGATTTATTGGTTACACCATTGCTTAGAATTTTAAACCTAGGTTAATCCTGGGTTTTATATGAGGAGAGATAGAAATGAAAGATATATTAAGAAAATCAGTATTATTAAGTGTGGTACTTTTTGTTCTATGTGGTCTAATATATCCTCTAGCTATGACTGGAATAAGTCAAGTGTTATTTAATAAAAAGGCTAATGGAAGTATGGTTAGATTTAATGGAAAAGAGGTGGGTTCGGGACTTATAGGGCAAAGTTTTACTGATAAAAGATTTTTTCGCGGAAGAGTTTCAAGTTCTAATTATAATACCTACACAAAAGCAGATATAAAACCTGATGGTAAAGGTAAAGTTACCTATACAGGGGTAACTTCTGGGTCTGCAAATCTCGGCCCATCAAATCCTGCATTAATGGCTAGAGTAAAAAAAGATATGGATGATTTTTTGAAAAATCATCCTGGTTTGAAAGCAGGAGATGTACCTACTGATTTACTAACAAGTTCTGCTTCAGGACTTGATCCTAACATTAGCCCAGAATCGGCTAAAATACAGATATCAGCTATTTCAAAGGCAACTAATATTAGCTCAACTGATCTAAATAATATTATAACAAAAAACACAGAAGGAAAAACATTAGGTATTTTTGGAGAACCAAGAGTAAATGTATTAGAAACTAATTTAGAGATAGCAAATATATTAAAAAACAAAGGTGAACTATAATAAAATAATTTTTTATTATACAATATAAAAGATGGTATTAATTTAATATAAATAAGAAGCCAGACTGAAGAACAGGGCAGTCTGGCTTTAGCTACTATAATTGTTTTAGTTCAAACTTAAATTTATTTAAATTACGAAATTAATGAGGTAGGTGAATATTATGAATAAGGTTTTGGTGGTAGATGATACAAAAAATATAAGAATGTTATTAACTACTTGTCTTGAATTAAAGGGTTATAAGGTGCTTACTGCTGAAGATGGTAAATCAGCTATAGATAAAGTTCGGAAAGAAAAAGAAAATATAGATATAATTTTTTTAGATATAAGAATGCCAGAAATGAGTGGAACAGAGGTATTAAAAACAATTAGAGAGATTGGGGTTACATGCCCTGTTATTATTATGACTGCCTATGCCACGGTAAAAAACGCGATTGATTGTACTAAACTTGGTGCTGTAGCTTATCTTCAAAAGCCATTTTCACCAGATAGAGTTGGTGCTGTTTTAGATGAGATACTTAATTCTAAAGAGATATTTGATGAAAAATTAAAACATTTAGATGAAGAGAGTATTTTAATTCTAAAGTCAAAAGAATTACTTGCAAAGGATAATTTTGAAGAAGCTCATAATATTTTAAAAAAAGCATTAGCAATAAACCCTTATAATAAAGAAATTTATCATTTAATAAGCGAAATAAATAAGAATATAAATAAACTTGATAAAGCAAAATTGTTTAATGATATTTATGAATTATTTAATGAGGCACATATTTAGCGAGGAAATGTTTATAATTAACTATATTAATGATTCTATTAAATCATCTCCTGTGGAGCTGAAAATTAACAACTTTGGAAGCAGATTTAGACTACCACCAAAGCAATTTTACTGGGCTAGACAACTGCCACTTATAGAAGATGGCAGACTTGAAGCTTCCAAAATGTTGTTAAAATTGAAAATATATTTAGGATGTGATAGTAATATGGAAGATTACGAAAAAGGAGCAAAGGGGAAATTAAAAATATATATTGGAGCTGCTCCAGGTGTAGGCAAAAGCTATCAAATGTTACATGATGCCAGCGATATGGAAAAAGGTAACATAGATATTGTTATTGGACTTATAGAAACATATGGAAGAAAAGGAACAGAAGAGCAGATGGGTAGCTTGGAAATTATTCCATTAAAAGAAATAGATTATAAAGGACTTAAATTAAAAGAACTTGATCTAGAGGGAGTTATAGCACGGAAACCAGAATTTGTTGTAATAGATGAATTAGCACACACTAATATTCCTACTTCTAAAAATAAGAAACGTTTTGAAGATGTTTTAGAAATATTAGATAACGGTATAAATGTAATGACAGCAGTTAATATTCAGCATTTAGAAAGTTTAAATGATCACGTTAATAGGATGACTGGAATTAAGGTTAAAGAAACCATACCAGATAAAATTATTGAGAGTGCTGATGAAATTGAAGTTATAGATATAACGCCTGACTCGCTTCGCGAGAGAATAAATTCTGGAAAAGTTTATTCAAAAGATAAAATTGATGATGCTCTGCATCATTTTTTTAGAATAGGTAATTTAAATGCATTAAGAGAGCTTACTTTAAGAGAAGTTGCAAATGAAGTTGATGAAAAACTTGTAGTATATAAGAATAAAAAGAGGGTAGAAGGATTAATTGGAGCACAGGAGAAGATTTTAGTTTGTGTTAATCTTAATTTTAATGCAGAATATTTAATTAGGCGGGGTTTTAGAATGGCAAAGAGGCTAAAGGCAGAATTTTATGTGCTAACTGTAAGTAAATCTTATAACCATGGAAAGGAGGACTCAAAGAAACTAGACGAATTGAAAAAATTATGTGAAAAGCTTGGTGTAAAACTTAAGGTGGAAAAATCTAAACATCGTGAAAGGCCTATTATTGAGTTCGCTACGGATAATAATATAACTCAGATAATAATAGGTCCATCTGCTAGAACTAGATTTCATGAAATTTTAAGAGGCTCTATTGTTAGAACGATAATGAGGGATACCAAATATATTGATGTGCTCGTGGTTGCAGATCCCGTTCACTAAAATACATTTAAAAGGTATGTTGAATTTAAGGTGGTGGTTTCTATTAAAACATTAAAAGGAAAAATAGTAACTATTAATGTGTTCTTAGTTTTAGTTATAGTAATGATTGGATTTATCTCAAGCTTTAATGTATATAAATTAGGTGGACAGATAGATGGTTTAATGACAAATAATTATAAAAGTATTAATGTTTCAACTAAAATGACCGAGGTTATAGATATTGAAGATAAAGCAATATTACAATATATATCATTTGAAAATAAAAATTCGCTAGATGTTATTTATAATAGTAATGAAAAGTTTCACGAATGGCTCAACATAGAAAAAAATAACATTACTGAAATTGGTGAGAAAAATATTACTAATAAAATAAGCGATGACTATTTTTTGTTTTATAAGTCTTTTACAAACCTTCAAGATTATAAAAAAACTCACACGAATATTGAAAATATAGAGTTTTATAATTTACGAGTTTCAACACTGGCAAGTAAAGTTAAAGATGATTTAATGGCTTTAACTACTATGAATGAAAAAGCTATGTTTAAGGGAAGAGATAATACTAAAAGTAATTCATTAAGTGTTTTGTACTTTATACTAGCTATTTCATTTATAGCTGCAATTAGTGGTTTAATAATATCGTTAATATATACTAATAAATTTCTTAATCCTATAAATTTATTAATGGAAACTATAAAATCTGTTAAAGAAGGGCAAATTAATAAGCAAGCACCTATAATAAATTCAGATGAAATTGGTATGCTAGCAAAGGAATTTAATAATATGACAAGTAGGCTTTATGAATTTGAGCAAAGCACAACTGGAAAGTTGATTTTAGAAAGAAATAAATCTATTGCAATTGTAAAAAGTATAACAGACCCATTAATAGTTCTGGATGCTAGCTATAAAGTTCAGCTATTAAATAATTCTGGTGAAAATATTTTTGGCGTATTAGAACAAAATATAATCAATAGTAATTATTTAGAGACTATTAGAAATATGGAATTATATGATTATATTTTTTGTGTTGTAGATAATAAAGTTACCGATACTGAAAAGATAATAAGTTTTCACCTAAATGATAGAACTTATTTTTTCAATGTTTTAGTAACGATAGTTAATGATAAAGATGATAAAATTAATGCTATAGTGGTGCTTTTAAAAAATATAACCGAATACAAGGAATTAGAAAAAGTACGTACAGATTTTATAGCAACGATTTCTCATGAATTTAAAACCCCACTTACCTCTATTATGATGGGCGTAGGATTATTACTTGAAAAAAATATAGGGGTTATAAATGAAAAACAAGAAGAGCTTTTAGATGCTATAAAAGAAGAGACGGAAAAGCTTACGGATTTAGTGAGTAATTTACTAAAACTTTCTAAAATACAATCAAACCAAGCAGTATATGATATAAGACCATATTCTATAACTAAGATTGCACTTGATTGTGTTAAAAATTATGAAATGCAAGCAAAAAACAAAGGAATCATTTTAGATAATAGCATAAAAGAAGAATTACCGAATGTTGTTGTTGATAAAGAGAAAATAATTTGGGTGCTTAATAATCTAGTATCTAATGCATTAAAATACACGAATGCAGGTGGGAAGATAATAATAGGCGCTATAATAAATGGAGATAAAATGAAGGTTTTCGTTAAGGATAACGGCAAGGGAATTCCTAGAGAATACCATGAGAGAATATTTGAAAAGTTTGTTAAAATAAGTGCATACGATACAGAATTTTTAAGCTCAGGTATAGGGCTATCCATAGCAAAAGGAATTGTGGAGGCACATGGTGGAATAATTTATTGCGAAAGTGAAGTTAATAAAGGAAGTAATTTTACATTTACACTGCCTTTGGAAAAATGAAATAAATAAATATAGAAAAAATTAAAAAATAATGGGGGCAGTTTAATTGGGACAAAGAATATCCACCTTAAAAGGTGGATATTCTTTTGCTTAAAAATAAAATATTTAGGTTTTAAGGTTGTCTTTAGTATAAAAAACAAAACATAGGGACATAATTTTAATGCAATTACTCTGAAGGGAGTGATAACCGTATGGTGTTTAATAAAGTAGAAATTAGCGGGGTGAATACAGCAAAATTACCAGTATTAAAAGAAAAAGAAATGAAAGAGCTATTATATAGAATACAAAATGGTGAATACCAGTGTAGAGAAAAATTTATTCAAGGTAATTTAAAATTGGTGTTAAGCGTTATAAAACGGTTTAATAATAGAGGGGAAAACGTAGATGATTTATTTCAGGTAGGTTGTATAGGGCTCATGAAGTCTATTGATAATTTTAATCTAGCTCTAAATGTTAGGTTTTCAACATATGCAGTTCCTATGATTATTGGAGAAATAAGAAGGTATTTAAGAGATAATAACTCAATAAGAGTTAGTAGGTCACTTAGGGATATTGCGTACAGAGCTCTGCAAGTTAGAGAAAGATTGGTAAATGAAAGTAACAAGGAACCTACCATAGAACAAATAGCAAAAGAGTTAGAACTACCTCGCGAGGATGTAGTATTTGCTTTAGATGCGCTGCAAGAACCTATATCGTTGTTTCAACCGATTTATCACGATGGTGGAGATGAAATTTATGTAATGGACCAAATCAAAGACGCTAAAAACTTAGATGATAGTTGGATCGAAAACTTATCTATTAAAGAGGGTATGGCAAAACTAAAAGAAAGAGAAAAGTTAATTCTAAATTTAAGGTTCTTTGATGGAAAAACTCAAATGGAGGTAGCTGATGAAATAGGAATATCTCAAGCACAGGTATCACGAGTTGAAAAAAATGCATTAAAGCATATGAGAAAATATGTATAAGAGTCCCGATTGGGGCTCTTTTTTTAGTTGATGTCGATGTGTTTTAGAAATTTACATTTTAAAATTTAAATATTTAAAACATGAAAACAAATAATTAATCATATTATATCTATAAGCTCTAGTAGGAGGAACATCTGTGTTTTTCATAAATTGTTTATTAGATATGATTGGAAATGTTACATTTTTAACAGCTTATATAACTGGTACTAATTCATTTCCTCAACCACTAAGCGAGGAAGAGGAAAAATATTATTTAACAAAGTTCGCTGAGGGTGATTTATTAGCTAAAGCTACATTAGTTGAACGAAACTTGAGATTAGTTGCACATATAGTAAAAAAATATTCCTACCCGGGAAAGGATGTAGATGATCTCATATCAATTGGAACTGTGGGACTTATTAAGGCCATAGATTCATTTGATATGAATAAGGGAATAAGGCTGGCAACTTATGCTGCAAGGTGCATAGAAAACGAAATACTTATGTTAATTCGGAGTAATAAGAAAATAAAAGGGGAAGTGTATCTGCAAGATCCTATTGGTACGGATAAAGAGGGAAAAGAGGTGTCCCTTATGGATGTATTACGTAGTGAGGAAGATTCTGTTATCGATATAGTAGAAAACAAAATACAAATTAAAAGGCTTTATAGTAAGATAAACCTAGTTTTGAAGGATAGAGAAAAAGTAATAATTCAAATGCGGTATGGATTACTTGATGGCAAGCCTCGAACTCAAAGAGAAATAGCAATAATACTTGGGATCTCTAGGTCATATATTTCTAGAATTGAAAAGAGAGTACTTAAGAAGCTGAATAAAGAATTAGGCAGTAATAACAATTTAATAGAATAATATGCTGGTAAAAATAATTTCTTAAATAAATGGGGGTAGTAATATAATATTACTACCCCTAATTTATCTTTATTTGCAAAAGAAGACTCCGCTCTCTATAGACGGAGATGAATTCCGCTTTTAAATTATTTTTAAATAACTTAATATTATAGGATCTATTATGGCATAATATTTAGTAGAGATTATAAAAAAAAGGTGGTGAATATTTTGAGAATAGAAACTAATTCTTCTACAAGAATATATAAAGATAAGCTTAGCTTTGAAAATCTAAGCAACCTATCAAATATACTGTATATTGGTAATGAATCTAAAATTAAAGCTTATTCAATTCTTGTTTACAATCATGAGAAAGATCTTTCCCAGAGTATTCATTTAACTATTAAAAATATGTTTAATCTTAATACTTATTATACAAACT
>NZ_JAHLDV010000027.1 GCF_018861865.1 Clostridium frigoris | reverse complement strand
AATGGTCTCGAATATAACAAATAGGATTATGCCTGTAGTTACAGAGTGGCAAAATAGGGCACTTGAAAAAACATACTCATTTGTTTTTTTGGATGCAATACACTATAAAGTGCGTGACGACAAGCATATTATAATCAAGGCAGCTTATGTTGTGCTAGGTGTAAATATGGATGGAGAAAAAGAAGTACTTGGTATTTGGATAGGAACAAATGAAAGTAGTAAGTTCTGGCTTTCAGTACTTAATGACCTCAGAAATAGAGGCTTGAAGAACGTTTTGTTGTTTTGTATAGATGGCTTAAGTGGCTTTAAAGAAGCAATAGAGGCTGTCTATCCCTTTGCAAAGATACAACGTTGTATAATTCACCAATTGAGAGCAAGTATGAAATATATACCATATAAAGACAAGAAGGCGTTTGCAAAAGATTTGAAAGCTGTTTATGGCGCAGTGAATGAAGATCTTGCACTTGAAAATTTAATGTCTGCAAAAGAAACATGGGGTAGTAAATATCCAAATGCAATAAAAAGCTGGGAAGATAATTGGGATAATCTTATAACTTTCTTTGCATTTCCAGATTATATTCGTAGAATTATATATACCACAAATGCTATAGAGAGCCTTAACAGTCAATTTAGAAAAGTAACTAAGACAAAGCTTATATTTCCGAACGATGATAGTCTTATGAAGATGCTATATTTGGCAACTGAAAAGGTAAGTAAGAAATGGACTAGAGCATATGAAAATTGGGACCTTGTTATTAGCCAGCTCAATATATTATTTAGTGAGGTCTTAAATGAAGGAGCGTAGCTTTGGGACTCCGTCCCTCAAACCCCTAAGAGGTATAGCTTAAATTTTCCTGTTAAATAAGTAAAACGGATCACCCAAAGATAATCCGTTAATGTATTATTCTTCAATAACGACTCAATTCACATCTCAACACTGCCCTAACCTAATATTTAGAGGGTATATTAATAGCTATAAATGGAAATCATATACTGAAAAGTAATTACAAAGTAACAATATCTATAAACTATATTAACAGTTTTTCATAATTAAATAATTCAATTATTTTGCTTAAAGAAAGAGAATACACAAAATAATTTACACCCTCAGCCAATGAGTTACATTATTATCAATATGTCCTAGCATTCATTAAACACTTAAGTGTTAACAAACTATTAGTTAAATTGATATTTTCTAAAATTATTTCTTTTGGTACATTTAAATCCACAGGTGTAATGTTACATATACACTTAACTCCATTTTCTACCATCATGTCAGTAACTGTTTGTGCATAATTCTTTGATATGCAAATTATTCCGATGTCTGTTGGTATTTCCTTTAAGAAGCTTACTAAGTTGTCTATGTCTAGCACTTTAATATTTTGAAATGTTAATCCTATAAGTTCTGGATTAACATCAAAAATACCAACTAATTTAAAGTTTAATTGTTCATATCTAGTATAATTAGCAATAGCTTTCCCAATATTATTTGCTCCTATTATTATCATATTGTGTTTTTTTAAGAGTCCCAATATACCGTTGATTTCAATTAATAAATCTTTAACATTATACCCTAGTCTCTGTGTCCCAAAATCTCCAAAATAATTTAGGTCTCGTCTTATTTGACTAGCTGTAAATCCAATTATTTCACCAAATTTCTTTGAGGATATTGAAACCACATCATTATTTACAAGTTTCATTAAATATTTATGGTATTTAGTCATCCGTCTAATAACCAGCAGTGGTATATTATTTTGATTTTCCACAATGTTAACTCTCCTTTGAAAAATAATAATTAGAGTTTAAATTATTTAACTTTTACTGTTTTAGTTTTACCAAATGAATTTATAAATACCTGTTTTATCTCATTTATCATTGGATATCTAGGATTAGCGGTAGTGCATTGATCATCAAACGCTTTCTCAGACATATCATCCAATGTTAAATAGAAATCTTCTTCTTTAACCCCAGCATCTTTTATAGTCAACGGAATATTTAATTCTTTTTTTAGATCAGTAATTGATTTTATTAATAAAGCTACTTTTTCATCATCTGTATTCCCGCCTAGATTTAAAAAATTAGAAATAGCAGCATATCTTTCCTTTGCATCGGGATATTTGTTTTGTGGGAATGAAGCTTGTCTTACTGGAATATCTACTGCATTAAATTTAATTACTTCCTCAAGCAATACAGCAATAGCAATACCGTGAGGCATATGGTGTTGTGATCCTAATTTGTGTGCCATTGAATGACATACTCCTAAAAATGCATTTCCAAATGCCATACCTGCTATTGTAGATGCATGCGCCATTTTCTCTCTGGCAAGTATATTAGTAGTTCCTTCACTATATGATGTTGGTAAATATTCAAATATCATTTTTATAGATTGAAGTGCTAATCCATCTGTATAATCCGTAGCCATGACAGATACATAGGCTTCAATAGCATGACTTAATGCATCTATTCCTGTAGCTGCAGTTAGACCTTTTGGCATATTCATCATAAACTCTGCATCTACAATTGCCATATTAGGTGTTAATTCATAATCAGAAAGTGGATATTTCATTCCTGTTTTCTCATCTGTTATAACTGCAAATGGTGTTACTTCTGAACCAGTACCGGCAGTTGTTGGTATTGCTACTAACATAGCCTTAATCCCAAGCTTTGGAAAATGGTGTATTCTCTTTCTTATATCCATAAATTTCATTGCTAGATCATGAAATTTTTCTTCTGGATGCTCATATAACACTTGCATGATTTTAGCTGCATCCATAGCTGATCCTCCACCGATTGTTATTATGGTATCTGGCTCAAATTCAAGCATTTGTCTAGCCCCTTCATAAGCACATTCAAGTGTAGGATCCGACTGAACATCTGAAAATACTTTGAAACTTATATCAATTTTCTCAAGAACTTTTGTTATTTTATCTGCATATCCTAATTCACAAAGCATTTTATCAGTTACAATAAATGCTTTCTTCTTGCCCATATTCTTTAATTCTTTAAGTGCAGATTCTAAGCATCCATATTTGAAGTATATTTTTTCTGGTACTTTAAACCAAAGCATATTTTCCCTTCTCTCTGCTACTGTTTTTATATTTAACAAATGTTTAGGTTCTACATTTTCTGACACTGAATTTCCGCCCCAAAATCCACAGCCTAGGGTAAATGAAGGTGCGATCTTAAAGTTGAATAAATCACCACTAGCCCCTTGAGCTGAAGGCATATTTATAAAAGTTCTTACGGTCTTCATTTTAGAACTGAATTTTTCTACTTTTTCTTTTTCTCTCAAAGAATCTACAAACAATGAAGATGTATGTCCCAAACCACCGAGTTCAATTAGTCTTTCTGCTTTTTCTAAAGCTTCATCAAAACTTTTTACTTTATACATAGCTAATACTGTTGATAATTTTTCTCTTGAAAATAGTTCATCTAGTTCAACTGATTTAACTTCTCCTATAAGCACCTTTGTCCATTCCGGTACATTAACCTCTGCTAACTTGGCTATGTCACAAGCAGATTTTCCAACTATACTTGGACTTATCCTATTATCTTTAAACATAACCGTTTTAACCTTATCTATTTCATCCTGATTTAATATGTATGCTCCTCTTTTAATAAGTTCATTTTTAACTTTAGTATATATTGAATCGAGTACTATTATAGATTGCTCTGAAGCACATATTGTACCATTGTCATATGTCTTGGATAGTATTATTGAACTCACAGCCATTTCTATATCTGCACTTTCATCAATTATTGCTGGTGTATTTCCTGGTCCAACACCAATAGCTGGTTTTCCTGATGAATAAGCCGATTTAACCATCCCTGGGCCTCCTGTAGCAAGTATCACATCAGCTTCACTCATAAGTATTTGTGAAAGTTCTATAGAAGGCTCATCTATCCAACCTATTATTCCCTCTGGGGCTCCTGCCTTAACTGCAGCATCCAAAAGCAATTTTGCTGTTGCTATTGTTGATTTTTTTGCTCTTGGATGAGGAGAAAATATTATACCATTTCTTGTTTTTAAACATATCAATGATTTAAAAATTACTGTTGATGTAGGGTTTGTAGTTGGTACTATACCTGCTACAACACCTATTGGTTCTGCAATTTTTGTTATACCATAAGTTTCATCTCTTTCGATAACACCACATGTTTTTTCATCTTTATATTTATTGTAGATATATTCTGCTGCAAAATGATTTTTGATTACCTTATCTTCTAATAATCCCATACCAGTTTCTTCTACTGCCATTTTAGAAAGGGATATTCTAGCCTCTAATGCTACCATTGCTACTTTTTTAAAAATCTCATCCACTTGAGCTTGAGTATAAGTGGAAAATTTCTTTTGAGCTTCTTTTACACTTTTAAGTTTTTTATTTAATTCTTCTACATTTGTTAATTTCATATATATATACTCCTTTTTAAATTTATATTATTTCAAATCAGATTATATTGATAATTATTTAACACATATATGTATCGTATTTAAAGATAAATTAAGGTTATATAACAATTGGTTAAAGAATATTAGTAATTAAATTTTAATTATGTAGTATTATTGGTAATGTTATGAATTATAACTTGCTTAAGTTCTAGGTCAGTATAGATCAGCATAATATCTTTGTCAAATATTTAACAATAAATTCGTATCATATTTACGTTTACATTCATTTTAATTTATACATATATACCATATGAAAAAGATACAACGACTAGGGTTATAAATAAATTAATTGAAATAAAAAATATATTTGAAAAATTCAACAATATTTTAGGTGTATAAATTTAGTAAGGGGAAACTATCTATTGACAGTTTCCCCTTACTAATAGTTATTTAAATTTTTATTTTTTTTGTAAAATATCTACTATATCCATTTCTCCATTAGTAACCTTTTGAGAATCTTTCATAAGCTGACAGGTTTCTCCATTTGTAAATACTACAATGATGTCAGTAGATGGTACCTTGCTTTTAATAGTTTCTAAATCAAATTTTATAAGTAACTCACCAGCTTTAACTTGCTGGCCAATAGTAACAAAAGATTGAAATCCTTTACCGTTAAGAGAAACAGTATCTATTCCAATATGTAGTAAAACCTCTATACCATTATTACATTTTAAACCCACGGCATGTAATGTTTCAAAAATCATTGTTATTTTACCTTCAACAGGAGAATATACTTCTCCTGTTGAAGGTTCTATAGCAAAGCCATCTCCTAAGCATTTAGATGAAAACGTCTCATCAGGCACTCCTGATAAGTTCTTTAATATTCCACTAGCTGGGGATACAACTTCAAACTTCGATTTTTTTAAGAATTTAAACATATTTTTTAACCTTCCTTCTGTTTATTAGTTTCTTATTATTCATACTTATTTTATTATCTTCTCCTAGCAAAATCTAAAAATTCAAAACGCTCAGGATGATGTCTTGATTCTGTATATTCAAATTGGGTTCCGTCATTTAAGTATACATAGTTTTTCACCACTACTACGAAATCATAGGTCGTCATATTCAGGCTTTTTTTATCAATAGACTTAGCAGGTTCTATTTTTATAATTCTTTTAGCAAAACCTATTTTAGTATTCAAATCTTCTTCAATATATTTATAAATAGATTTTTTTGCAATTTCTTTTGTAAGATTTAAAACGTTATCTTTTAGAAAATAATTAATATCTAAGATAATATTCTCATTATTTAAGCTTCTTGTGCGATATAATTTGTAAGCCTTTTTTCCTTCTGCCAAACAAGTTTTTTCATGTAAAGCACTATCTATTATTACCTCTTCAAATAATGGTACAGAGGTAATAAATTCATTTCTATTAATACTAGAAACTTCAGCAAAACTCTCCAGTTTTCCAAACGAAAAAGCAATTTGATTGTTCTCTAAAACAAAAGATCCCTTACCATGGACACTATTTATTAAGCCTTCTTCTGATAGCATATCTAAAGCTCTTCTAACCGTGCCACGACTTGTACTGTAAATTTTACAAAATTCATTTTCAGAAGGAACCTTTTCACCTGGTTTATAATTACCACTTAGTATATCATTTTTTATTTTTTCGTGTATATATATATATTTTTTATCCATTAATAAGCCCCCATCAACTATTTTCATATAAAGTATAACATATCAAAATAGTGAATTACTATCACTTATGGTGGATTTATTGGTAATATCTACATTATTATATATTATTTTATATAGAAAGCTACAGATTCGTATGGACGAAGGGATAGCTCATTTATATTGTTTTTTGTATCCGAATAATTAGATATTAATACTTGAGATTCTCCTTCCATAGCCACATCGCTGGGAAGAATAAATGTGGCATATTTAGCATAAAAATTACTTACAACCAATAATTTTCTGTTATTATACCGCCTGATATATGCAAAGATTTGAGGATCATTATCCAATATAGACTGAAAATCTCCATAAGCGATTATATCATAGTTTTTTCTTAAACTTATTAGCTTTTTATAGTGATAAAAAATTGAATCTTTATTTTTTAATGCACTAGAGGCATTTATATGTGAAAAGTTTTTTGATACATTTATCCATGGAGTTCCATCAGTAAATCCTGCATTTTTAGAATCATCCCATTGCATTGGAGTTCTTGAATTATCTCTAGACTTTTGCTTAAGTATGTCCATAATTTCCTTATTAGATTTACCTTTAGCTTTTAATATATCATAAACATTTAAGGATTCCACATCTCTATAATCCTGCAACTTATTAAAATTTGGATTTGTCATTCCTATTTCTTCGCCTTGATATATATATGGGGTTCCCTGCAATAGATGTAGAGTAGTCGCTAGCATTTTAGCAGACTCATTACGGTACTCTTTGTCATCTCCAAAACGAGATACTACTCTTGGTTGATCATGGTTACACCAAAATAGTGCGTTCCATCCATTACCTTTAATCATCCCATATTGCCAGTCAGTTAGTATTTTTTTTAGTTTTATAAAATCGAATTCTCCTAGTTCCCATTTCTGCCCACTTGGATAATCTACTTTTAAATGATGAAAACTAAAGCTCATATTTAATTCTTCTTCATTTGGTTTTGTATACTTAACACAGTTATCTATAGTGGTAGAAGACATCTCACCCACTGTTAATATATCCTTGTATTTTGAAAATACATTTTTATTTAGCTGCTTTAAAAATCTGTGGATTTTAGGGCCATCTGTATAAAATTTACGCCCATCTTCTGTAGGCGTATTTAAAGTGTCATTTGGGAAAGTCTGGTCTTTAGATAATAAGTTAATTACATCTAATCTAAAGCCATCTACTCCCTTACTTAGCCAAAAATCCATCATATCATATATGGTTTTTCTAAGCTTTTGATTTTCCCAGTTTAAATCTGCTTGAGTAACGTCAAAAAGGTGAAGGTAATATTGTTTTGATGTTTGGTCATACTCCCAGGCACTGCCTCCAAACTTAGATTTCCAATTGTTGGGACATTTACCGTCTTTACCATCTTTCCAAATATAGAAATCCCTATAGGGACTATCTTTAGATTCAGAAGATTTCTTAAACCATGAATTTTCTACAGACGTATGATTAACAACCATATCTAATATTATTTTTAGGCCTCTTTTATGAGCTTGCGTTAATAGATTTTCAAAGGTATTCATACTTCCATATTGAGAATCTATCTTATAATAGTCACTTATATCATAACCATTATCCTTTTGTGGAGACTCATAAACAGGAGTTATCCAGATTACATCTACACCCAAAGCTTTTATGTAATCAAGTTTCTCAATAATCCCCTGTAAGTCTCCTATTCCATTTCCTGTTGTATCTTTAAAGCTTTTTGGGTAAATTTGATATACAACAGACTTTTTCCACCAAGATTCATTCATAGGTAATACCTCCGTTTGCATTAAGATTGTATGTTTTTTAAGATTTTTTATTTTTAAAAGTTGGAATTTTAATATTACTAAAATTTGAGAATATAAAAGTTAATATAAAAGGAGCCACTATGGCTATAATCATACCTATAAAGAAGATACCCCATTGTTGTGGAAATATTGACAAAAAGCCAGGTAATCCACCAACTCCTATAGACGGAGCTTTAACATGATTTACTGTTATGACCACAGCACCTAACGCTGAACCAATCATAGCAGAAAAGAATGGGAATTTAAATCTTAAGTTAACTCCAAATATAGCTGGTTCAGTTATTCCAAGGTAAGCTGAAATAGCAGATGTAAAAGCTAATCCTTTTATTTTTTCGTTTTTAGTTATAAACATCATCGCTAAAGCTGCAGAACCTTGTGCAATATTACAAAGAACAAGAATAGGCCATAGAAAAGTTCCTCCTGTGCTTGCTATAAGTTGCATATCTACTGCAAGGAACATTTGATGCATACCCGTTATAACCAGTACTGAATAGAAACCACCATATATAACCGCACCTATTACTGGAAAGTGACTAAATATATAAACTAAACCATAAGTAATTTCGTTACCCAGTGAAAAGGTTATTGGTCCAATTATAATAAATGATACGAAGCCTGTAACGAGGAGTGCTATAGGTGAAACTAATAATAATTTAATAGAATCTGGAATACGTTTATTTAAACCAATTTCTATTTTTGCTAGAAAGTAAGATGAAACTAATACAGGTAAAACTTGTCCCTGATATCCTACTTTAGCAACCTTTAGTCCAAACAAGTTCCAATATGGTACTGTCCCTTTTGTTACAGCGTCTCCATAATTATAAGCGTTTAGTAATGAGGGATGAACAAGCATTAATCCTAGAACAATACCAAGAAGTGGATTTCCACCAAATTTTTTAACTGCTGACCAACCAATTAATGCTGACAAAAATGTGAAGGAAGTATTAGCTATAAGATTTATAATGTCTGAAATATCACGAAGTTCAGGATGAACATCAATCAATGCCTGATTGGCGAAAAAGATACCTTTACCTGCGAGGAGATTATTTATACCCATTAATAAACCTGCAGCCACAATAGCTGGTAGTATAGGTATAAATACTTCGGATAACGTTTTCACGAGACGCTGAAGTAAATTAATATTTTTTGATGCTATATCTTTAACTTCTTGCTTTGTTGCGCTTTGATTTCCAGTAATCTCGATAAGTATGTCATAAACCTTGTCAACGAGTCCCGGACCTATAACCACTTGAAATTGACCGTTACTAGAAAAGAAACCCTTTACTAAATCGATTTCATCAAGCTTAGTCTTATCTACTTTCTTTTCATCTTTTAAAGCAAACCTTAATCTGGTAACGCAATGAGTTGTAGCGGATATATTATCTTTACCACCAACAGCTTCAATAATTTCTTCTACTGATATTTTTGAAATTCCCATTTTTAACTCCCCCTTTATGGTAATAGAATAACATGTATAAACAAGTAAGTCAACACTTGTTTATACATGTTGAAAAAAAGCCACATGTTGGATTTAATATCCAGCATGTGGCCTATTTTTATTTTGATTTATTTTAAAAAGCTACACAGACAATTTTATCTAAATTACTCTTAGAGCATTGTAAAAATTTCAAGAGCTCGTGAACAAATTGATAATCTAAGAGAGCAGATATTGCCAGCTACTTTTACCTATAATCCCATCAATTACTAATTTGTTGTTTTTCTGATATTTTTCAACACAGCTTTTAGTAACAGATCCATAAATGCCATCAATATTGGTTTCAACCCTATATTGGAGGTATCTTATAGCTAATTTATTTGTAGTGTTATTAATACTGCAAGTAGGCTTATTCATAATTATTTTAATTGCAGCTAGAGTAGTTGATCCACATATGCCATCTGAAGTAATGCCTACTATATTTTGAAACTTTTTAACAACACTAGTGGTAAGTATGCCACTTAAACCATCCATTACTAAAACATTATTATTAATATCTTTAATCTTCATTTTAATTAAGCAACTTTGAAAATATTTTATGTTTTCAGAATCATCACTGTTAGAATGTTTACTGATAGGTGCAGCATCATAAATATAAAGCTTGTTTTGCTCAATTATGTTTATAAGTTTTTTAGGGTACTCAGCATCGGTGCAGTAGCCTGAATTATAAACGTTTATGCAGGCTTCAGTGTAGGTTTTAGATGCTATTACTGACTTATACCTACTATAACTTAAAAGTTTTCCATGGTCTAGTAGGCTATCACCAATTGAGTTATATTTTCTAAACTTACATACCATAGGTGTGTTTATACCATTTATAAACTCATGAGTGTTAAATTCTTGGACTTCATATCCACAGTTTTTTGTCCATTTGATGCCGAAGATGTTGTTACATTTAACATGATTTAACCAGCCGGTTTCAAGTATAGCTTGAGCTATAGTTAAAGATGGGAATATGCTGTGTTTTTCATAGGAGAGTAAAGCTCCTGGCACCAGGCTTTCAATTATTTGAGTTTTGTTCATTAGTAATTCCTCCTTAGGGTTTTAACTTATATATATGGAGGAACTAGTTTTATTTGTTTTTCATTTTTCGATACATTTGTTCTAAAACAAACCAAATATTTGTTGCCTGTGGCTATCTTTGCTTTTTATGTCTCTGATTTAAGTGGCAATGGTAAATGTAATTTATACCATTACTGTTTTTATTGAAACTAAAATGGTCTAGAAAGCGTTTATAGTATGTGCCTTTTGTGAATGCAGTGGTAGTGAGTTAAATTAGTTTGGAGAGGGGTATATATAGTATAGTCAAGTTGTATGTAAATAATAGGAGGAATTTAAAAATGGTGTGTCCCAAGTGTGGTTCTGAAAATAAAGAAGAAAGTTTGTTCTGCAACAACTGTGGAGCAGAGTTATCACAGAATAATAAAAAACAAGGCAATCAATTAATAAATATTATAGTTAAAATAAAATCATTTAGTAATAAAAAGAAATCGATTATAGCATGTTCAGTTTTAGTAATAATAATTTGTATGGTCACTGGAATTATATATTTTAATAACCCTATATCTAAATTTAAAAGTGATATTAAAAATAATAAACAGGCAGAAGCAGTTAAAATTTATGATGATAAAATTAGAGGTAATTTCGATAGAGAAAATAATATAAACATATTTTTGAAGGATGAAATTACTAAAATAGAAAAATTATTTGTAAATGATGAAATAGATTATGTTAAAGTAAACAGTAAACTTAAGATAATAAAGGAGACCGGATTAGTATCTAGTGAGGTTAATAATTCAATTACTAAAACTAATAATCTTAACAATTCAAGAATTGCATTTGAAAAAGGAGAAGAATTCATAAAAAACAAAGATTTTATAAATGCAATAAAAGAGTATAAGAGTGTTATATCGGATGATAAAAATTATGAAAGTGCAAAAGTACAAATCAAAAATAATGAGAAACAATATAAGAATCAAGTATTAAAGAGTGTTGAAAATTTCGCCAATAATAAAGAGTACGAAAAAGTGGTAGGAGTATTGTCTGAAGCTATTACTATTTTACCTAATGATACAGATTTAACTGCTAAAACATCAGTATATGAAAAGTTAGAAGCTACTAAAGTAGAGGCTGAAAGAAAACAAAAGATGGAAGGATTTATACGAAAACAAGAAGTTGATGTACTTAGTTGTAATGTTGTTTCAGATTACTTTAACCTTAATGATGAAGCCAAAGTTATAGTTAAAAATAAAACTAATAAAGTTATAAAAAAATATAGCGTTGGAATTCTGATGTATGATAGTAATGGATATCCTCTTGAATCAGGAACGCTTGCAGGAGAAAATCAACTTTTTCAAGGGAAAGTAGATTCAGCAAATATTCAACCTGGTCAATCCTTTGGAGAAGATTATGTATGGAATTTGTATACAGATTATGGAACAATTAATAAAATAATTGCTTGTGTTATAGAGGTTGAATATTATGATGGAAGCAAATGGACAAATGATTATTATGATTATTGGAAGGAAGAGCATTTAGGAAAGCAGTTAAAATAGAAAACAATGGTATAAAGTTTATTCATGAATGCTCTCCAATTTTATCACGTAAAACCCACAACTAATTAAAATTAATTAGTTGTGGGTTTTCTTATGTCTTAAGATATGAAAAAACAGATTGAGTACAGTATCTAAACCAATATGTAGAAATGTCGTTGAATTAACAATTAAAGTAATAAATGGAAAAATAGTTAAATTTGTTATTGCAATTGGGATCAAAACGATTTACAATCAAATAATAAAAGAATATATTAAAAAGGAGAAAAAATATGAACAAAAAAATATTATTAATATCTACAAGTGAAAACAATATGAATGGACATCCAACTGGGTTATGGTTAGAGGAACTTGCAGAACCATACAATGTATTCAAAAAAGCGGATTAGAAGTAGACATAGCTTCAATTTTAGGTGGGAAAGTAGTGCTAGATAAAAATTCTATCCCAAATGGGATTCCGAGTGAACACGAAGTTGCCTACAAATTACTAGAGAATACACAATCTTTAGAGACTACCATGAAAAATTCTTATGATGCTATATTATTTTCAGGTGGTCATGGTCCTTTAATTGACTTTGTAAATAACAAAAACATAGAAAAATTAATTTTAGATACTTATAATAATGGGGATGTTGTAGCTGGTGTATGTCATGGCGTTGCAGCTTTTGCTAACATTAAAAATAAAGATGGAAAATATTTTGTAGATGGTAAAAGTTTAACTGCTTTTACTGATACTGAAGAAGAGCTTGCTGGTTTATCAGATAAAGTTCCTTTCGCAGTAGAGAGTAGATTAAGGCAGCAAGGAGCAATTATTGATAAAGGTGCAGATTTTACCGAGAAAGTAGTTGTAGACAAAAATTTTATAACTGGTCAAAATCCTCAATCAAGCCATAAAATAGCTGAGATAATTTTACAAAATTTAATTAATACCAAATAATACTATTTATTTTAATGCTATGTACACTCTCGGATTCAAATTTAATATATAATTAAAGTAATAAGAACTCGCTGTAAAGCGAGTTTCTTGTAAGAATAATTTACTACAGGGTATTTGATATTTTAAATGAAATAGTAATTGACAACACTCGATACTTATGTTAAAGTCAGTTTACAAACAAGTTCATACTCGAACGAATGAGGTGAGAAAATGCAAGATAAGTGTATTATTAGAAGGATTAATGATATTTGTAATATTTCTGATAAATATATTATAAAAAGAATAAATGAAGAAAGATTGCCAATTTTGCGGAACCATGTTCCACTATTTTATATTCTTTCAGGGGATGGAACTCCATTGCTTTTTAATGAAATAGCAAATATTTGGAAAATTTCTAAATCTTCTTTATCAGATATTATTGTAAAGTATGAGAATCAAGGATTAATAAAAAAGTGTAGTTGTTCTGAAGATAAAAGGAGTGTATACATAAGTTTAACTCCTGAAGCTAATCTTATTAAGAAAAAACTATATGAAATTGAAGATGAATTTTTAAATTTATTACAAAAGAATTTTGATAAAGATCAATGGAATACTTTTGAAAATGACATAGAAAAAGCTTTAAGCAACCTTGAAAGAATGCTGTAAAAGCTTTTTTCAATAGAGCATAGTTCGTACACGTACGTAACAATATAATTTATAGCATAAAAGATATTATTAAAATGAACAAAACCTTAAGAGTTATAAGAGTAAGGAAATGAATGTTTGTAAAAAAGCGATTTTAAAAAAAGGGGATTATAAAATGTTAAATTTTGATTATTCAATACAGACAGAAATATTTTTTGGAAAGGATAAAATAGATAAACTTGCAGAAAACGTAAAGAAGTATGGTTCTAAAGTTTTGCTTGTTTACGGTGGTGGTAGCATAAAGAAAAGTGGATTATATGGTAAAATTACAGATATATTTAACAAAAATAAAATAAATTTTTTCGAATTATCAGGTGTAGAGCCTAACCCAAGAATATCAAGCGTAAAAAAAGGAATTGAAATATGCAGAGAAAATAAAGTAGATCTTATACTTGCTGTAGGTGGAGGAAGTGTAATTGACTGCTCAAAGGTAATAGCAGCTGGATATTATTATGAGGGTGATGCATGGGACATTGTACTTGATCCAAGAAAAATAAATAAAGTTCTTCCAATTGCAACTATACTAACATTAGCGGCGACTGGTTCTGAAATGGATGCAGGAGCAGTAATTACAAATATAGAAACTAGTGAAAAAATAGCCACTGGTAATGAGGATATGGCACCTAAATTTTCAATATTAGACCCTACTTATACATTTTCAGTGCCTAAAAATCAAACAGCAGCAGGTACAGCTGATATAATGAGTCATATTTTTGAAGTGTACTTTAGTAATACAAATGAAGCTTTTATGCAAAATAGAATGGCGGAAGCACTTCTTAAAACTTGTATAAAATATGGAGAAATAGCAATGTCTGATCCTACAAATTATGAAGCAAGATCTAATTTAATGTGGGCTTCAAGTCTTGCTATAAATGGTTTGTTAAGTTACGGAAAAGAAACAGAGTGGAGTGTTCATGCAATGGAGCATGAGTTAAGTGCATTCTATGATATTACTCATGGAGTTGGACTTGCAATTTTAACACCACATTGGATGGAGTATGCACTAAATGATAATACAGTAAGTAAGTTTGTTGAATATGGAGTTAATGTTTGGGGACTTGATGCTAGCTCTGACAAATATGAAATAGCTCATAGTGCTATTAAAAAGACAAGAGAGCACTTTTTATCATTAGGAATACCTTCCACTTTAAGAGAAGTTGGAATTAAGGAAGAAAAACTAGAAGAAATGGCAAAACAAGCTACTATGCGCGGAAAACTTGGAAGCTTTAAACCTCTAGATTCACGAGATGTACTAAATATATATAAAGCTGCTTTCTAAAAAATGCTGAAATATTTATAATGAGCAAATAATAAAAAAGATATAGAAATAAGAGGGGGAAAAGAATATGAACTTAATTGAAATTTTAAACAAACGTTATTCTGTAAAGGAGTTTGATTCTACAAAGAAAATTTCTGATGAGGATTCCATCAAAATTAAGGCGCTTTTAAGACTTAGTGCATCTAGTGTTAATTGTCAACCATGGCATTTTGTAATTGCAAATACAGATGAAGGTAAAAAGCAAATTAGTAAAAGCACTCAAGGTTTTTTTAATTTTAATGAAGCTAAAGTGGTAGATGCACCTCAAGTTGTTGTATTTTGTTCAAGAATTGATATGGATGAAGAATATTTACTTCATGTATTAGAAAAAGAGGATGCTGATGGTCGTTTTACTGAGAAAGAATTTAAAAATAACCAACATATGGGACGTTCTAAATTTGTAAATATACATCGTGAGGATGAGAAAGATTTACAAGCGTGGATGGATAAACAAGTATATTTAAATATTGGTAGTTTTTTATTAGGGGTTGCAGCTCTTGGCATTGATGCTGTACCAATGGAAGGTTTTGATGCAAAAGTTTTAGATGAAGAGTTAGGTTTGCGTAAAAAAGGATATACAGCAATTACTATTGTCGGATTAGGTTATCGCAGTGATAATGATTTTAACGCTGAATTACCTAAATCTAGATTAAAAGAGGATGAAATCATTACTATCATCTAATAGATAAAGAATTTGCAATGTCTATCCTAAAAGAGATAGATTTAACTAATGTGATATCACATATTGAAACAGTTTTTTTAAAATAAATGAGTTATACAAAAGAGCCCACTGAGATTTTATCTTAGTTGGCTCTTTAATCATTTCAAAGCAAGCAGTCTGCTGACACATCCGATTTATGTAAACATTTGAGGCGTCATACATTTTTTAAAACAATTTCAAATAAGCTATAATTTTATATGAAAGCATAAGGTTAAAAACAGTTTCACTACAAGAGAGATCTATATCTACTAATTGAAAAATTTTTTTAATTCTATAACTCATTGTATTTCTATGAATAAATAGTTCGCTTGAAGATTTTAATAAATGTTGATTGTTTTTTAAATATATATAAAGTGTGTTGAATAAATCAGAGTTGTTTTTATTGTCATATTGCATAAGTTTAACTAAGGATGGATGGTAAAATTCACGGTAATCAATTTGATTACAGGTTAAAGAAATCAGGTCATAAAATTGAATATCGGAATATAAAGTACATGAATTTTCAGGAGCAATAACTTCTCCAATTTTTAATGCGCTTAAGCACTGCTTATAATATTTTTTAAATGACAACACGTCTGTAAAACATTTACTCATCCCAGCCTTTAGTGCATTATCTTTTAAAAATATTTTGAAATCATCAAATTTCTTTGTGGTAACATTAAATTTATCATAATCACAGATAATTATAACGCAGTCCTTATAATAAACAGTATTGCTTATAGGGAAATATAAGCTCAAATTATCATTTAAATAGTTATGATATTTTTTTATGAATTTATATTTTGAAATATCTATGGCAAATGAAGCAAGTGTCTCACTTAATATTATGTCCGCGCTTTTCATACGATCTTTTAACACTTTACTACTACTAATTTTGTCATTAAGCACATCGTAGATCAATTCTGAATAAGCCAAATTATCAGCATTTCTATAAAGATTATTTTTTTTCATTTCCTCACCAAAAATTTTGCTTGTTAACGATAAAAGATCCTTGTCTGCTATAGAATAAGATTTTCTACATGCAAGTAATATTATGGTACCAATATGCTTTCCATCAATAACAACTCTTGATAAAAGCGCAAGGCAGGTACTAGAATTAGTCATTACTTCAAATACATGATCTTCTTTAATAGATTTTTGTACACTTTTTAGTTTTTTTGCTCCTGCTATAAAGTCATAGGTACAGTATCTATTTTTTAAATTTTCTAGCCATAGAGGGTCTGTAATGTATTTAATATCTGAATGAGCAAGTACTTTATAGTTGGAATCTACAAAAATCAAAGGATTATTTAATAAAGATGCTGCAACCTCAATTATCCCATCAATTCCTTTTCCAGAAAAAGCTGATTTTAATAATACAGAAGTATTTTGATTTTCAATGGTATTCTCTTTAAATAAGTCACTTGTTTTATTAAATATTTCAAATATATCCTCAGAACTTTTTAGTTCAATTATATTCAGTCCATAGGAAGTCAAATTCGAAAAACACATTTTATTATCATTAATTAACACAAAAGTATTTTCTTTGAAGTTAGTTAGCAATTTTGCAAAAGTGGAAGTGTTTCCTACATAGATTGTATCTTTAAAAAAGACGCTTTGATTACTAGCAAGTAATTTTGCATCATTAAATAAAATGTTAGTTTCACCATTTAAGTGAATATTAATTGAATTTTTAAAAAACTGTTTGCTAATATTATTAAAGCTAACACTCATGATATTCACCTCATCACACAATCACATTATCGATAGTATAATGTGTATATGTTTTAATTGTACATCAATAATATTTATAAAACACTATCTTTCAACATTTACTTTGAACAAATGGGATTAAAAAAGATGATTTCTGTTGATTCAGAAATCATCTTCTTAATTTAGTATAGCTATATTTTTAAATTGATGTCCATCCACCATCAACAAATAAGGTTTGACCTGTTGTATAACTAGAAGCATCTGAAGCAAAGTAAATAGCTGCGCCATTTAATTCGCCTGGTTTTCCAAGTCTTCCAGCAGGACATATTGAATTATACATATTTAAAAAACTTTCATTACCTAATGATCTTTCAGTCATTTCAGTCTTGAAAAGGCTTGGTCCAATTGCATTAACAGTTATACCATACTGAGCAAATGTTGCGCCCATACCTCTTGTTAAATTAATTACTGCACCCTTCGAAGCATTATAAGCATGAAGCGGAGCAGATTTTCCTATACTACCAATTAATCCACAGATTGAAGCTGTGTTAATAATTTTGCCGTATTTTCTTTCTTTCATATGTTTTACAACGTGTTTTGACATTAAAAACATACCCTTAACGTTTGTATCTATAACTCTATCCCACTCTGCTTCTTCTATATTTTCTACTGAGCCTGACGAAGCTACTCCAGCATTATTAAGTAGTATATCTATTTTACCGAACTTATCTAAAATAGTAGTTACAGCACTCTTTACTTCTTCTTCTTTTGTAACGTCGCATTTTACAGCAAGTGATTTTCTGCCCATAGATTCAATTTCTTTAGCTAAAAGTTCAAGTCTATCATATCTTCTCGCAATTATTGCTACATCTGCACCTTGTGAAGCAAAAGCTTTAGCCATTTCCATACCTATTCCGCTAGAAGCTCCTGTTACAACTGCAACTTTACCTGTTAAATCAAATAAATTATTCATAATAAAAATCCTCCTTTTTTATATTATTTTACTAGAGTATCTTCCCACCAATCCCATTTTGAAGCTGAGTAAGGTAAAAATCCCATTGGGTCTACTTCTGCCAAAACTGAACCTCTTAACAGAACTTTAGTTCCTACAGTGTAATCACAACCTAACATCTTTACAACTTCTAATTCTGCCCATGGATCGTGTGGAGAGTCTTTTAAATTCATTTCGAAATTACCTGTCTTATGAACTTTGGTATCCTCAGTTACCCCTTGCTCTACAAGTAGTGGGTTTAAATCAAATCCATTGCCATCTGGTGATTTAGAATATTTGAAGTTGAATACAGGTAATCCATTTCCATAACTATCTTTAAGTATTTCTTGTCCATCTTTAGCATTAAATTTACCATCAAGATTTGCATTTATATTAAAGAAGTTTATTCCATTTCTAGATACACTTCCGTAAACGCTGTCTCCATCCTTCTTAAGTTCAATGTCTGCCATTTTCTTTGGAAAGCCATAAATTTCTCTTCCAAGTCCCATAGCCATGCCATCACTTATAGGCATTGCAAGGCAATAGGTCCCAAGTTTACCATTAAAATCAGCTAGCACCAATAAAGCTGCTTCCTTGTATGCTGGGCAAAAATTGGTTTTAGGATAATTAGCTACAAAAGCCTGTACCAAAGGTCTTTTAGCAGGTTTTAGTGGTGCTGGAAGTATACGCGCAATAATCTCAGGTTTTGTTTCCCAATAAACTGCTAGTGTTTCAGCATCGTAAAAAGTTGTAGGTTTACTACTGTATTTTTTTATATCTTTTGGATCTTTTATAAAACTATTCATTAATAGTACCTCCCTGTATTTTATATTTAGAAGCTGTTTTATTTCTCTTATATAACATCTCCATAAGTAACTATCAACAATATAACATATTAAGCCTTAAGTTTAATATATTAGAAAGACATAAAAATCAGTGTAATCATTGTGCGTAATGCACTATAGTATTAATTAATAATATAATTAATATGGGATTAAGTCGGAATATAAGGTACAATATAGAATAGATATAAGAGATAGTTAATTGAAATGTATAGATAAATTAGTTGTGTATTAAGTAAAATCGATGTAAGGGGCAGTGGAGAATGATGGATAGTTCAGAGAAAAAGAAAGTAATTAAGTTATTTGAATTTTTAAAACAATTTAATAATATAAAGAATCCAGTAATGGTGGATGTGAATAACCAACAATGGATAAAATGGATGGATAGTATTCCAGAACATGAAACAATAAAAAATAATATATATAATTTTAACTATGATAGTGAAACTCTATTTAGTATTGATAAACCAAAATTAAGAGAATGCCCTCTTCCACCAGAAGAAATTAAAGATTGGTTAGAAAAAGGCTGGAATGATATAAGTAAAGAAGCTCAAGTAAAGAAATACATAGAGAAAATCGAATATGAGCTAGATGCTGATAATAATGAAGAGAGTAAGCTTGTAACAATAAGTTTAGAAGAAGATAAGGATCGATTAGATCTACTTAATATATGGAAAGAATTAAGATCGAAATGGGCTCAGGAAGAGAGCATTGCAAGAAAAGCTGATGCTGTGTACAATGAATTGTACTCACTTTATTCAATTTTAAAGAAGGAAGCAGAAGCTTTAGAATTAGTTCTAGGTGATGGTATTTTAAGTTACTGCGGAAATAAAGAAATAAACCATCCGATATTATTGCAGACTGTAAATTTAGTGTTTGATGCAAATATACCACAGTTTAAAATTAATATATCGCAGGAAAGAGGACCAGAGCTATATAAGAGTATATTTAGTAATATAACCGAGTCTAATTATGAGCTATTATCAAGCATATATGAAGAGTTTGAAACTAGTCAATTTACACCTTATGAGATCTCTGAAAGCAATTCATTTTTAACTAGACTTTCACATGCACTAGCATCAGACGGAAAATTTTTAGAAAATTTAGAGGAATATGAAAAGGCAAGAAATTATCCGCAAATTTATAGGAGACCTGTATTGTTTGCACGGAAAAGAAACCTTGGGTTTGCTGTAGCTATAGATTCAATAATAGAAGACATTGGTAATGCAGAATTAGTACCAGGTTTTTTATGTGATATAGTTGGAATTGAAAATGATAATCTAAAGGTACAAGAGCAAAGTAACAAGCCTGAAAATAATTTTTTAAGTGTGAATGGAATAGATGAAGATATTTTATTAACAAAGCCAGCTAATGCAGAACAATTAGCAGTAGCAAAGCACCTAGAGAGAAATGGAGCAGTTTTAGTTCAAGGACCTCCAGGTACAGGAAAAACTCATACAATTGCTAATATGGTGGGTCACTTATTATCACAAGGCAAGAGTATATTAATTACCAGTTACAGTGAAAAGGCTTTATCCGTTTTAAAGGAAAAGGTGGTAGAGGAGCTACAATCATTATGTCTAAGTTTATTAGCTACTACAGAAGGTAGACGTGAAATGGAGAATAGCTTAGATGTTATTAATGAAAATAGGTCTACATTAGAACCCAGCGATTTAAAATTGAAGGTTGATAGTTTAGGAAAAGAAAGAAAAGAAATTATTGATAAATTAAATAATCTTAAGATGGATTTGAAGAATGCAAGAATTAACGAATATAGAGCGATTATTGTTTCTGGGGAAGAATATAAACCAATTGACGCTGCAAAGTATATTAATAAGCATAGAAGTGATGCAGCTTGGATGCCTACCCCTATAATTTTAGGTAAAAGTTTATCATTAAGTTGCGAGGAAATTAGCGAGGTATATTCTAGCAACATTAAAATAAACTTAGAAGAGGAAAAAGAATACGATAATAAATTGCCTAATCTAAGTGAATTAATAACGCCAATTGAATTTAATGAAATAATAAGTCAGAAGAATACTTTTAGCAGTGAAAAATTATCAAGTGGCCTAGAATACTGGAATAGTGAAGTAGCGGTTAAATATACGATATCTCAGCTTAACGCCACTCGGGACAGAATAAATGGAGCATTAGTGAGTATAGATATAAATACTCCTTGGGTATTAGAAACTATTCAGTCGGCTAAAGAAGACACCTTAAAAAATAGTTGGAGTTTATTAATAGATGAAATTAACGTAACTTACAAACTATCTATTGATTGCTCAGAAAGTATACTAACATATAATCCTCAGTTTATTGATATAGAGCTCGGTAGTGATGTAGATATTCTATTAAAATCTATAATTGAGAAACTTGAAAATGGTGGAAAGATTACAAGGGTAAATTTATTTTTGAATAAGCCATTAAAGAATTTTATAAATGCTTGTAGAGTGAATGGTAATGTTCCGACTAAAACGAATGAATTTAAAGCATTAAATAATTATCGTAGGTTAATTGTGGCAAGGGGAAAATTGAAGAATAGATGGAATAGACAAATTGCAGTTTTAGGTGCAGAGCAAGTTGATGATATGGGAGATAATTTTGAGTTAACCTGCAAAAAATATTGCTTAATAATTGAAGACAATATAAATTGGTATGAAAAAAAATGGAATCCAATAATTAAGGATATAGATTCATGTGGTATAAAACTTGAGAGATTAAAAAGTAAACCTGATCTGTCTAGTAATAAATTTAGTAATCTTAGACATATAAAGTTAGACCTTGGTAAAAAATTAATAGAAATTATAGAGGCACAAATATATAGAATACAATACAATGAAATAAACAATAATAAAAAGAAAATTGAGAATGTCGTTAATGAATTTTCTAAAAATTATAATAGTAAAATAATTAATGGATTACAAACAGCTGTAATAAATGAAGATGTAGATTTATACAACGAGTGTTATGAGTCGATAAAAGCAATAAAGGAACTCGGCAAGTATATTGAAAGAAGAAGGGAGTTATTACATAAACTAGCGATAACTGCGCCTGCCTTTGCACATGAAATTACAGAAAGACAAGGTGAATTTGGAAAAGCCAAAGCTCCGACTAATATTAAAGAGGCTTGGCTATATTGTCAATTTGTAGAAGAGATTAACTATAGAAATAAAATGTCTATAGATGAGGTTCAGCAGAGCATAGCTTTTTTAGAAGAATCATTTAAAAATAATACAGCAGAGTTAGCATTTAACAAAGCATGGTTATATAAATTGGATGAATTCAACAATAATAAAAAACAAATACAAGCAATTGAGGGTTGGAGACAATTAATAAGAAAGATAGGTGCGGGAAAAGGTAAAAATACCGAGAGATTAAAAGCAGAAGCAAGGAAGCTAATGCCCCAGTGCCAGAGTGCAGTTCCAGTTTGGATTATGCCATTAAACAAAGTGGTAGAAAACTTTAATCCAAAGGAAAATAAATTTGATGTTGTTATTATAGATGAAGCAAGTCAGGCTGATGTTATGGCATTAGTTGCGCTATATTTAGGTAAACAAGTAATTATAGTTGGTGATAATGAACAGGTTAGCCCACTGGCTATTGGAGAAAAGACTGAAGAAATGGAAAGACTGGTCAAAGAATATTTATATGACATGCCCAATCATTTCCTATACTCAGGTAAATTTTCAATATATGATCTTGCACAAGCATCAGGATATCAACCAGTTAGATTAAAGGAACATTTTAGATGTGTACCAGAAATTATTGAGTATTCTAATATTTTATCTTACAATGGTCAAATAAAAGCACTTAGGGAAACTAGCGAGGTTAAAACAAAACCACCAATAATAACATATAGAGTTCGGGATGCTATATCTGATAAGAAAACAAATCAAAAAGAGATTGAAGCGGTAGTATCTTTAATATTAGCTTGCTGTGAAAATGAAGAGTATAAAGGTAAAACATTTGGAGTAATAACTTTAAGAGGAGAAAAGCAAGCAACACTTATAGATAGGTTATTGCAGAGTAAAATGGCACCAATTGAGTACGATAAAAGAGATATATTATGCGGTAATCCAGCAAATTTTCAAGGCGATGAGCGAGATATTATTTTTTTATCAATGGTTGATGCAAATGCTGGTGAAGGCCCTATGAGATTAAACTCATATGGAACTGATAATTTGTATAAAAAAAGATATAATGTTGCAGTAAGTCGTGCGAAAGATCAGCTTTGGCTTGTTTATTCTATGGATTCAGATAATGATTTAAAGAGTGGTGATATTAGAAAAGGGTTAATCGAATATTGCAAAGATTATAAATCAAGACAAATTGACTTTGAAAAAAATGTATTAAAGGCAGAATCAGAGTTTGAAAAGAGAGTGATGAAATATCTTATTGAAAGAGGATATAATATTTCACCACAATGGGAAGTTGGTTCGTTTAGAATAGATATGGTTGCCATTTATAAAAATAAAAAAGTAGCAATTGAATGTGATGGTGAACAGTGGCATGGTGAAGATAAATTAGAAGAGGATATGAATCGTCAAGGAATTCTTGAAAGGCTTGGATGGCGGTTTATTAGGATTCGTGGGAGTGAATTCTTTAGCGGCGAAGATGCTACCATGGAGAATGTAATTCGTAAATTGAATGATCTTGAAATATACCCTAATGAAAAATTAGATGAATTAACCCAGGAGAAATGTGGACTTAAGGAAAGAATTATTGTTAGGGCAGATGAGATAAGAGATTTGTGGATATGTGATGTTACGCAGTGATAAAAATTTAGTAAATTAGAATTTATTTGTATTGTTCCAGAAGAAGGAGAAAAATAGAAAGTACTATCAGAATGCCTATGCTTTGCTTGATGTAATATATGGTGAAAACCAGCCATGTGATGGAATAAATATCCATTACATGGCTTTTAATTTTAGATTTAATGTTACGTAGTAAGAGCAAGCAATATCTATTGTGTAAGCTTAATTATTATATCTTTATATTGTGGGTACTTATTTAAAAGAGCAGCTCTTTCAAATATTTCAAAGTCTTTAAAGTCAAACCCAGGGCATACCATACAGCCAACAAGAGAGTAACCTGAGTTATTCATAGCAGAACCAAAGATATAATTTTTAGGTACTAGAAATTGTGGAACTTCTCCATTTTTTATATTAAGACCTAGTTGCCTAGTAACAAGTTCTCCCTTTGGACTTATCATATATATTGAAAGAGGAGAACCTGAATGATAGTACCACATTTCATCTGATTTTAATCTATGAAAACTTGAAATTTCTCCATCTCTTAATAAAAAATAAATACTAGTCCAAAGTATTCTTTCACCATCAAATTTTGTTCTTAATTCATTTGAACTAATGTTTTCAGAAGAGTCAAAGCTACTTTTGAAAAAACCACCTTCAGGATGAGGCTGCATATTTAATGTGTCAATAAAGTATTGTGATGAGTACATAATTTGTCTCCTTCTCATAAAAATATATTGTCTATGAATTATAATTGTTTAAATATAAATAATGCATATATTGTATCATATTAATTTATTTGAATCAATTAGTAAGCAATACATAACAAACAAAACTAGAATTAAATATGTGTTTTACTACCTAATGTAGAAGAAAGATTCAGCAGTTTATCAAGTATGTATGTAAGGACATAGAAATTGACTTCATTAAGAAGTTGTTCTAAATGTTTATTAGATGGGGGCAGTTATATTTATAATATTGTACAGCATATTCCAATTGTGGTATATTTATATTAATTAATTCTTACATGCGAGAGGGGATAAATATGAATAAATCAAATATTATAATAACAATCGATCGTCAGAGTGGAAGCGGTGGAAAAGAAATTGGTGAAAGACTAAGTGAAAAGTTGAAATTTTCATATTATGATGATGAGATAGTGAGAGAAGCAGCAAAAAACTTGAAGACTTCTGTTGAAGAGCTGGAATCATATGATGAGAAGCAAGATGGCATATGGAAAAATATATTGTCATATTCTGAACATGGTAACCTTGCATCTTTTTCAGACGTAGAAATAATTACAGATGATAAAGCACATAAAGCAGAGTCAAATGTTATTATAAAAGTTGCTAATGAAAAGTCAGCAGTAGTAATAGGAAGAGCAGCATCTTATATTCTTCGCAACCATCCTAGACATGTAAGCATTTTTTTGCATGCTGATGTGGATTATCGTAAAAAACGCACTCGGGAATCGTATAATATATCAGGAGATGAAGCACAATACTTAAACGAAAAAATTGATAAGCAAAGATTAAAATATTACAAGGTGTTTACAGAAACAGATATGTACAATGCGTGCAGGTATGATTTGTCAATAAATACAAGTGGATTGGGAATGGAAAAAAGTGAAGCCTTAATAATGGAGTATCTGAAAGAAAGGTTTGGCGATGAATTATTAAAAGCCAAATAATGTAGTTTAAAAAAGAAGGTTATTTTAACCTTCTTTTTTAGTGAATTAAATATTTACAGCCTTTTTTTTATCTTATAAGCAATATACAATATTATAACCCAAGCCGGACACAAATATAAAGCATATACAAAATCAGGTAAAAAAGCCATAAGTACTACAATCATAGCCATAAAGGCTATACAAATATAGTTTGAATAAGGGAAGAATGGAAGCTTAAATTCAAGTTTTTGGGCTTCGATAGGACCAATTTTATTTCTGAATTTAATTTGAGTAACCATTATCATTGTCCAGTTGAGTATTCCTGCGATAGTTGCAATTGATATTAAATATAGAAATACCTTACCTGGTACTAGAAAATTTAATATAACTGCTATTGCTGTAAATAATGAGGAAACAAGTATTCCTACATATGGAGTACCTCGTTTGCTTACTCTTGCTAGCATTTTTGGAGCATTTCCCTGAAGCGCGAGACTGTAAAGCATACGACCATTACTGTATAGGCCGCTGTTATAAGCTGAAAGTGCAGCTGTTAAAACTACAAAATTTAAAATTGTAGCAGCACTTGATATACCCATTTTAGAAAAAATCAATACGAATGGGCTGCCTTGTGTACCTACCATATTCCAAGGGTAAAGACACATCAAAATCAATAATGCGCCTACATAGAATATAAGTATTCTATATACAACTTGATTTATTGCCTTAGGTATAGTAATCGACGGATTATCAGCCTCTCCAGCAGTGATGCCTATTAGTTCAACTCCACCAAAAGAAAATACAACAACTACTAGTGAAGTGAGAACACCCCAGATTCCATTTGGCATGAATCCTCCATGTGTCCAAAGATTACTTATGCCAGTAGCTGCTCCATGATTTCCTATTCCAAACAATACAATAAATATACCAAAAACAATCATTAAAATAATTGCTGCAACTTTAATAATTGTAAACCAAAATTCAATTTCACCATATGCGCGAACACTTGCAACATTAATTAATGTAATTACTACTAAAAAGATAGCACTTGAAAGCCATATTGGTATGTTTGGAAACCAATAATTTACATAGATACCAACCACCGACAATTCAGCCATGCTTACAACTATATAATTAAACCAATAGTTCCAACCTGAAAAAAATCCTGCGAATTCTCCCCAATATTCATTTGCATAATAACTAAATGAACCAGATACAGGATTATGAACAGACATTTCTCCAAGTCCACGCATAATCAAGTAAATGATAATTCCGCCAATAACATAAGCTAGTGAAATTGCTGGTCCAGCCATTTTAATAGTAGTACCAGACCCGTAGAAAAGGCCGGTTCCGATAGCACCTCCGAGTGCAATCATTTGAATATGTCTGTTTTTTAAATTTCTATTTAGTTTGCCTGGATTTAACTCTTTATCAGTGGTACTCATAATATATTCTCCTTAATAAAGTTTATTTTAAAATTCTCATCCTCTTGTATATTTAAAATAGAGAAAGACTATTTCCTATTATACTCTAAAAATGAAATCACAGTAAAGTTTGTAATATACATTGCAATACATAGTAAAGGTGTTTATACTTGGAATATACTATGTATTACATAGTAATTATAGGCGGTGATAAAATGGGAAATAACACTCAAGTATTAAAAGGTATTTTAGAAGGGTGTATTTTAAGTATAATTTCTAAAGAAGAAACTTATGGGTATGGATTATTAATTAAGTTAAAAAATAACGGATTTAAAGATATGGTAGAAGGAACAGTATATCCACTTTTATTGCGATTAGAAAAAAAAGAGTTAATAATATCAGAAAAACGAAAAGAGCAAAATGGAATGACTAGAAAATATTTTAATGTAACTGAGGAGGGTATAAAAGAACTTAATAATTTTAAGGTATATTGGGACGCATTGTATGTAAATGTGAATAAAATTCTAGAGGAGTGATAAAGGTGAAAGATCCTATCTTTAATAACAAATTAACTGGAGATTACTTAATAACTCATTTTGATATTATGAGTTATCTGCAAAGTTGTAATATTTCTCCTGAAAATAAGTTTTCGATTGAGGTAGATGATGATATGAAGGACATGTTACTATCTGCACAAGAGAATGGAACACCTATTAGCGACATAGTTGGAAATGATATTAAAAGCTTTTGTGAAGATATAGTAAAATCCTATAATAATAAGAGCGTTAAATTGTTATATGTTTTAAAAAAAATGAACATAGATTTATGTTTTTTACTTATAATAACTTTTTTATTTGAAGCATTTGGATTAGAGGTTGAATCAAGCACTATCGTAACAGTGCTACTTACATGGTTTCTTTATAAATACATATTAAATTTCTTTTACAAAAAGTTGTGTTTGAAATTTAAAGGCTTAAAAAATAAGATTATATGTATACTTTTAATAGTCTCAGGATCCATGTTATGTTTATTTCCAATAGAACTTATAATAATAAAATATTGTAATTTACAGCTTAATGGATATTACGTGGCAATTATATGTGTATTTTTCATTTTAATAAATCATATTATATGTAAAAGATTAGATAATAAGTTTAAATGGTATAATTATTTTGTATAATGTTAGGTGATAATACAGATAAAATTAATAGAAGGTGGTTATTTTTATGAAAATACTAGTAGTAGATGATGAGAAAAGTATAGTTAATTTAATTAGGATGAATTTGAAACTTGAGGGATATGAAGTGATTATAAGTATGACAGGGACGGATGCTGTTGATAAATTTAAGAGAGAAAAACCAGAATTGGTTATATTAGATATTATGCTGCCAGATATAAGTGGACATGAAATTATACAAAAATTTCAGCAAATAGATAGTGACATTCCAGTGATAATGCTTACTGCAAAGTGCCAAATAAATGATAAGCTTTTAGGTCTTCAGTTGGGTGCAGATGATTATATAACAAAACCATTTAATAGCACAGAGCTTATTTTAAGAATAAAGGCCATAACAAAAAGAATTAAGAAAAAAGAAATAAAAGCTAAAAAAAATGAGATAAATATAAAGGCTATAAGAATTTTAAAGGATGAAAGAAAGGTATTTGTAGATGGAAAAGAAGTTGTGACTACTTATAAGGAGTTTGATATCTTGCTACTAATGATGGAAAATCACAATAAGGTTTTTACAAGAGAAGAGCTTTTAGATAGGGTTTGGGGATATGAGTACGAAGGTAATACTAGAGCTGTAGATATTTTAATACAAAGGCTGAGAAAAAAAATAAGCCCATATTCAGAGAACTTAAATACTTTGTATGGGGTAGGCTATAGACTAGAATTGTAAAAAAAATATTTTAAGGATGTGTTTTAGTGAAAAAAGTAAAATTAAAGATAAAAACTAAGATTATGCTTATGAACATGGGTATACTAATTCCTGCTATAACTTTTATGTATATAATAATTATCAATAATCTATATAGTAATGTTATAAAAAGTGCCATTGACTTCTTAACACAGGAAAGTTATAGTGCTCAGTTATATATAGCAAACTATATTAAAAAAGATAATAAAACAGATGTGGAAACTAACTTTCTTAATAAAGCACCCCTTATTAACACATTTCTATCTAATAAATTAAATTTTAGAATACAAACATATGATAAGAATGGAAATATTTTAGCAGATTCAGTTATGAACAGCGTTAATCTTTATGATGAGGATATAACTAATTCTTTAAGGGGTGATAAAGCTTATGTAGTAAAAAATATTGATGGAAACATCTATGTGTTATTCTCAAGCCCTATATATTTAAAAGATAGAACACTGGGATGCGTAAGATATATTTATCCAGTAGATAGTGGACAAAAAATCATAAAGAATATGTTTATAATTATGGGAATTATAGCATCAATATCAGTTTTAATATCCTGGTTATTGAGTAATCTTTTTTCGGAGAACATAGCAGGACCTATAAAAAAGTTAAAGGTTATATCGCAAAAGGTTGCATCAGGAAAATATGACAGTAAAATAGAGATTAAAAGTGGAGATGAGATAGAAGACTTAGCTGAGACTTTTAATGTGATGTCTGAAAGTATAAGAGCTTCTATAGAAAGTTTAAAGAAAGAGAAGCAAAAGCAAAAGGACTTTTTAGATAATGTTACTCATGAATTTAAGACACCATTAACAGCTATAATAGGATATTCAGAATTAATACCTAGACTTCAGGATAAGGAAGACATAGATGAAAGTTTAGCTTATATAAAAGAGGAAGGAGAAAGGCTGTTAAGGTTAGTAGAGGAGCTTCTGGACATGTCAAAGCTTGACAAGACTGAATTTAATGTGGATAGGAATAACAATAATTTAAATGAAGTTATAGAAGAAACTTTAAATATTATACAACTAAGATTAAATAAATATGATATAGAGATAATAAAAGATTTATTTGATGTAAAAATTTTTATAGATAGGGACAAAACTAAACAAGTGATTTTGAATGTTTTAGATAATGCTATAAAGTATAGCGAATGTACTAGTATTATTATAAAAATGGAAGATAAAGAAAATGCCATAATATTATCTGTAATCGATAATGGAATAGGAATAGAAGAACAGTATTTACATAAGATTTTTGAACCTATTTATAGGGTTAGTAAAGAAAATTCTAAAAGTGAAAATGGAAATGGTTTAGGTCTTTCTATATGTAAGGAAATAATGAAGAAACAAGACGGAAACATAGAAATCTATAGTGAAATTAAAAAGTATACATCAGTAAAAATAATTTTTAAAAAGTAAATTATATCAATGAAAACGTTAAATGTTACATTTATGAAACATTTATGAAACGTTTATTATAGATTTAACCTTTATTATAGTAAGTATAACAAGGAGTAAAAATGATTAATTCAAGATTTAAGATTATAGCAACATATACTATTATAATACTTTCATGCATTATGATAACAAATTTTAATTATAGGTATTTTTTCAATAAAACTACAATAATACATGATAAAGAGGAGGTAGTAAAAAAAATCAATATGTCTATACCTTTAAAAATTGAAATTACGAACGAAAGATGGGGTAAATATGTTTTTGAGGATGAGAATTCTATAAAAAAGATATGGAGTTCTATAAATGAAATTACAAAGGACTCTTTTGGTGCGAAAGACTATGTTAACAAAGGTAGTCAAATTAGTATTAAGGGAACAGTTTATTATTTAAATGGAACTAAGGACACATTTAATATAAGTAATGTGTTAGCTTTAAATAATTATACATACAACGATAGTTATAAATTACCATTAATAAATAGTTTAAGAAACAATTTATTAACTTATCTATATTCACCATCTAACATAGTGAATTTTATGAATTTTCGTAATCGGATGACGATTGTGGATTCTAATAATTCAGTTAAAAAACTAGGTAATGCAGATAAGGAAAGTATAAAAACTGTAATACGTAATTCAATAAAGCTTGAAAATGATGAAGAAATTATAGCTTTGACAACAGATAAAAAAGAAGCTTTAGCACATATTAAAATTTATATTGATGATGATGATACTCTTCTAAAGGTTAAAAGTTATAATGTTGTAAATATTGATGTCTATTATAATGACTTTTTTGTTGTTCAATATATGGGTGATGAAAACGGAAGACATATATATATGAGAGGGAAACTCAAGGATATATGCAAAAAAATAGTTAATAATAAATTATAACTTTAAACTGAGGAGGATTTCAAATGAAATTAAAAAGATTTATCTTGTTTGTGCTAATAATAGTTATGTCTTTAAATATGATTTCCTGCAATGTAAAACCTGAGAAAGCAACTTTCAAAGGTGGATATCCAGATTTAAAAGGAAAGCATTTGGTAGTGTATGTGGCATCTAGAGATGAAGTAGGAAGAGCACTTTTAGAGCTTTTTAAAGATAAAACAGGGTGCACATATGAATATATGAGAATGTCTACACAAGAAGCAGTAGCAAGAGTTCGGTCTGAAAAAAAATATGCTAAGGCAGACATATTTATGGGGGGATCTTGTGATGTTCATACATTAATGAAAAAAGAAAAACTTTCAGAAAAATATATTTCTCAAAATTATGATAGTATACAAGAAAACTATAAGGATAAACAAGGATACTGGATTGGTTTTGAAGTGGAGCCTTTGGCTATTGCTGTTAATAAGGACAGATGGGATTCAGAATATTCACATAAAGGATTAAAAATTCCTAAAACCTATGCGGATTTATTAAATCCTATATATAAGGAAGAAATTGTAATGCCGGATGCTAATACATCTGGAACAGCTTATACAATGATAGCTTCTATAGTACAAAGTCTAGGAGAAAAAAAAGCGGAAATTTTATTAAAGGGAATAAAAGCTAATGTAGGTCAATTTACAACTAATGGATATACACCGGCTCAAAAGGTTGCAACTGGGGAGTATTTAATAGCAATAAATTTTCTTGGAGATCAGCTGCTTGTTAAAAATTCAGGATTTAATATAGTAACCAATGTACCTAAGAATGGTGGTTGGAATATAGATGCAATTTCAAAGATTAAAAATGGACCTAATGGCGATATAGGAAAATACTTTATAGATTTTTGTACTAGCAAAGAAATGGAATATATGTTAAAAAATATTTCCTTGGGTATGTCCACAAGAAAAGATATAAAAAGTAACAAAGGTATAAATTTTTATGAGCTAGATATATATGATGAATATGATTTTAGAAAAGCAAGTGATGATAGAGAGAAATTAATGAAAATGTGGAATAGTTTGAAGTAGTTTTTAGAGTAATTTATAATATAGAGAGGAAGGAATAAAAATGAATAAAGTAATTGATTTTTTTAGTGTTCACAAAGTAAAAGCATGTGTACCTATTGAAGAACAAAGACAAAGATGGTTTAAGGAATTTTTAAAAGCATTCTTTGTTCTATTCGCTGTGTATGTAAGCATGTACTTAATTAGAAATAATTTTAAAGCTGGACAACCTTTGCTAAAGCAGGAGTTAGGATTCACTACGTCAGAGCTTGGATATATAGGTTTTAGTTTTTCTATAACTTATGCTATAGGTAAAACTCTTCTAGGATATTTTATTGATGGTAAAAATGCAAAACGTATAATAGCAGTTTTATTAATCATGTCTGCAACAATGGTATTTATAATTGGAATTATTTTATTATCAGGTAAAAAGCCTACTGGAGCTATTCTTTTGTTCTGGGGATTAAGTGGATTTTTCCAATCTCCAGGTGGACCAAGTTCCTATTCAACAATTACTAGATGGACACCAACTAAAAAAAGGGGAAGATACTTAGGTTTTTGGAACATGTCACATAATATTGGTGGGGCATTAGCTGGAATGCTAGCATTATGGGGAGCAAATACATTTTTTCATGGTAAAGTCGCAGGAATGTTTATAGTTCCGGCTATAGTAGCAATGACTGTTGGGTTTATAGTTTTATTTATTGGAAAAGATGAACCAGAGGAATTAGGCTGGAATTCAGCACAAGAAATATTCAATGAGCCTAAGAATGAAAATGATGATGAATTAGATAATATGAGTAAATTTGAAATATTCAAGACCCATGTGTTAAAGAATCCTTGGATTTGGATTTTATGTGTAGCTAATGTTTTCGTTTACATAGTGCGTATTGGAGTAGATAACTGGGCACCATTGTATGTTACAGAGCAATTACATTTTGGAATGAGTGATGCAGTAAATACAATATTTTATTTTGAAATGGGAGCACTATTAGGTAGTCTTTCTTGGGGATATATATCTGACTTGTTAAACGGAAGAAGAGCTATAGTTGCAGTATTCTGCTTACTTTTAACTGCATTTGCAGTACTAGGATATAGATATGCTACAAGCGTTGCAATGGTAAATGTTTCATTGTTTGCTCTTGGTTCATTAATATTTGGGCCTCAATTATTAATAGGGATATCACTGGTAGGGTTCGCGCCCAAGAAGTCTATTGCAGTAGTTAATGGCTTGAGTGGTACTTTTGGATATTTATTTGGAGACTCTACAGCTAAGGTTGTATTAGCAAAAATAGCAGACCCTAAATCCGCAGGTATATCTGTTGGCGGTCTACATCTTCATGGATGGAATGATGTATTTATAGTATTCTATGGTGCTCTTATTATGGGAGTTTTGCTTCTATTAGTTGTTGCTTATGGGGAAGAGATGAAAATAAGAAATCAAATAAAAGAAGAAAAATTAGTAGCATAGTTTAATAAAGGTATATATTTAGTAGAGTTAGTAAAGAAATGATTGTACTTATATAAATGAAATTCACGAGGGATATCCTAAATTAGGATATCCCTTAAATTATTAACATTGATTTAATGAGCAGCCTATAATAAACTATTTTATGCTTTAATCCAATCAATTCCATATTCATTTAAACTATTACTCCATTCATTAGGGGTTTCAACATCAGAAACTATAACATTAACATTTTCAATATCTTCTATTTTATAAAAATTTCTTACTCCAATCTTAGAATGATCCGCAACTATTATAACTTCCTTTGAATTTTCCATTATCATTTTTGATAAGTTGGCTTCATTGACATCATAGCCGGTAAGGCCATTTTGCAAACTTACTCCTCCAACTCCTATGAATGACTTATCTACATAAAAATTTTTTAGAATATTTTCACTTATAGGTCCGACGCATGATAGTTGATCAGCATTTATTTCTCCACCTAGAAAAATTATTTTGCCATCAAAAACTCCTTTATTTTTTAGATCTATCAATATATTAAGCCCAGCTACTGTATTTAGTAAAATCGTTAAATTCTTCTTATCCTTAATATAGTAAAGTATCTCACAGGTTGTGGTTCCAGTATCTATAGTTATTATGTCATTATCATTTATTAAGCTTGCTGCTTTACGTCCTATTCTTTGTTTTTCTTCTCTATATACATTTCTTTTTTTGATATGAGAAGGTTCCTGTCTATCAAATGAAACTTTTATTGCTCCACCATGAATTCTCTTTAATTTGTATTCACTCTCTAAAGCGTCTAAATCGCGCCTAATAGTCTCTGTAGTAACTCCAAATTTTTTTGCAAGTTGTGTAACTGATACTTTCTCATAATTATCTAATTCATACAATATACGATTTTTTCTCTCATCTAATAGAACTGTCAATTTAATCACCTTTACCCAATATTTATTCTTTCACATCTTCATTATAACATCTAATAATATATATTATTTTATCCCTATAAATTTTTCCTTAATCATTTTTTTGCTAGGGGCTACACCTAATATTCTACAAATAGTTGGGGAAATCAATAATTGACTTATTTCATAACAATCAGCCGAAACAAATTGTTCTCCGATGGTCCACATTGGAACATGTCTTTCATCATCTTCTATCCCACCATGGTTGAAATCAGAGTTCATGCCATGATCTGCAGTAACTATAATTTGATATCCCTGTTTCATCCATGTTAGAACGTAATTTGATAATATACTATCAACCTCTAATGCTTTTTTCTTATATTCCTTGGATTCACTTGAATATAAATGACCAACTAAATCGATATTCATAGAATGTATAAATAAAAAGTCTGGATCATAAGTTTTTCTAATATACTCACCATCTAAAAACAAATGACTATCTGGATAAGCGTCATCAAAATAAAATATACCATTTTGGATGTTCATTGCATCATCATTTTGGATTCTATCTTCCATATAATTGAATGGAGATTTGTTATAAAGCTCACTTACCCAGTGGTATGCAGCTGCACCGGTCTTGAGTTCTGCCTTGTGCGCTATACTAAATATGCTCTCTTCTTTTGATCTTCTATTGATACCATTGTTAGTAATTCCATGATCTATTGGGTTTGTCCCAGTTAATATAGTCTCATATAGTGGTCTAGACAAACTTGGAAGTGCAGATATTACTTTGTAAAATTGAGCTTTTTTCATTTCTACAAGATGATTCATAAATCCCATTCTTGATCTACCTGTCTCATAATTTAACCCATCTAGCAATACTAATATAACCTTATTCATTGTGGCCTCCTTGTATAAAATAACTTCTTTATGATCTCAATCTATCTTTAAATTACTTCTACTTTGTTTATGCTGTAAGAAATATGCATTGTTTTTTAGGTACAAATATATTTACTTTGTCTCCTAATTTTATATCATAAACATCATTGTTAATAACATCTATATTCATAATAAGATTGTCTTTTCTAGTTTCATATCTTATTACACTTCCTACTATTGAAACGTCCGTTATTTCACAATTTTTCAAATTATATTCTACATCATTTCCAAGTTCTTCTTTAGTTATTTGTATTACTTCAGGTCTTATTGCAATTTCTTTAGTATTTATATCTTTCTTAAAATTTTGCTGAAAAATATCTTTACTAAGCACGTTATAATTACCTATAAATCTTGCAATAAATGAAGTTTTAGGATTATTATATATTTCTTTTGGCTTTCCACTTTGCTCTATGATACCATTATTCATTATATACACTTTATCAGAAATAATCATTGCTTCTTCTTGATCGTGAGTTACAAATACACTTGTTATATCCAACTCTCTTTGAATTTTTTTAATTTGTATTTGTAAATTCCGTCTAATCTTTCTATCTAATGCACTAAGTGGTTCATCAAAAAGTAATATTTTAGGTTCTAATATTATGGAGCGTGCTAAGGCGACACGTTGCTGCTGACCACCTGACAGTTCATGAGCATATGAATACATTTTATCTTGCATTTCAACTAAATTTAAAACTTCCTTGACTTTTTTATCTATATCGTTTTTATTCATTTTTCTTAGTTTTAGTCCAAAGGCTATATTATCATAAACATTCATATTAGGGAAAAGAACATATTGTTGAAATACCATTCCTACATCTCTTTTTCTTGGCTCTTTGCTAGTTATATCTTCTCCATCAACTATAATAGAGCCAGCATCTATGCTCTCAAGTCCTGCAATACTTTTAAGAAGAGTACTTTTACCACTTCCACTAGGACCAAGTAGCGTTACTAATTGTCCTTTTTCAATACTTAATGAAGTTTTCTTCAATACGTTTAGTTCTCCAAAACTCTTTTCAACATCATTTATAACTAAATAACTCATTTTATTTCACCCCTACTTTTGTAACTTTTCGTGTTTGTATTCCTTTGCTCAAACTTAGTCCAATATAAGATATTACGAGGATTATTGAAAAATATGTTGTAACCAATGCACTGGAAATATGACCGGATTCCCTAAGCATTTTATATAGCATTATTTGTATTGTTTCATAACGTCCTCCAATAAGAAGATTAATTAATGTAAATTCACCTAGCAGTGTTGAAAATGATAATAAAACGGAAACCTTTATTCCTGGCATTATATTTGCAACAACTACTTTTGTAAAGGCTTGTATCTTTGTTGCCCCTAATAGTTCACAAGCTTCAACTAATTGTTTAACATCTATAGTTCTTAAACTATTTCTAATTCCCTGATACATAAAGGGTAGTATAAATACCGAATATGCAAATATAAGCAGCCATACTGAATTACCAAGAGTATCGGAAAATAATTTAATTAATGCAATTGCAAGCACTACTCCTGGTATAACATAGGGTAATATTACTATAGTCTTTAACACTTTCTCATATTTTGGCAAATAAACAGTTACTACAAAAATTGCTAGAAGTAGTATGACCAAACTAATTATTACTGGAACTATAGACACAAACAGTGAACGTCCCATAGCATTCCAAAATCTAACATCACTAAATAAACTTTTATACCACTTTAGAGTATATGATGGTGGTAATATTGTCTTATACCATTCACTTGCTATAGAATATATAAAGGTTGCTATTATGGGAAGTAAAAGATATGTCATAAGTATCCATATTATTGTTTTGTGCAACCACATTTTCTTTTTCATTATATTATCCTCTCTTAATGTATTTACTCATTTTTTCATTTATCATCATCATACTTATTGTAGTTATTCCAAGTATTACTGCTAATGCACCAGCAAGGTCAGGTTGAGGCATTATATCACCAACTACTAAAGAACCAATTCTTATAGTTAAAAGGTTATAATTTCTTCCTACTAAAGCATAAGCTGTTGCATAAGCACCCATAGCATTTGCAAATAAAATACTTAAAGTTCCTACTATACTTGGAAGTAATACTGGTATGCCAATTTTAGTCCAAAACTTAAATGAATTTGCTCCAAGTAACATTGCTGATTGTCTCCACTCTTTTTCTATACCTAAAAATGATGGATATAAAATCATAATAGCGAGTGGTATTTGAAAATATACATAGGTTATAATAAGTCCTACCCATGAATAAATATTAAAATTACTTAAGGAATTTAATCCGAAATGTTTAAATAATAGAACAAATATACCAGTGTTTCCAAGAAGCAGAATGTATCCAAAAGCTAAAGGAACACCTGTATAATTTGAAGTCATATTTAAAATTGTAATAATACTGTTTTGTACTTTTTCACTAAAATTAGAAATAGAATAAGCACATATTAAAGCAATTACAAGCCCAATTAAACTTGAAATTAAAGATATTCCAATACTATTGGTTATTGCTTTTAGATAAAACATATTAGTAAGTGATGTTTTATAGTTTTCTAAAGTAAAACCGCCACTTCCATTCTTAAAGCTATCTATCATCATTAGAATACTTGGCAATAACAAGAATAATAAAGTTATTACCACAAAAGGTACTAATGCTTGAACTATAAATAATAATGATTTTTTATTTTTAAACATTTATGCACCTTCCTCTATAAATGAAATAATCTTTATAGTACTTTGGCAATAGGAACTTTACCTCCTATTGCCTAAAAATTTAATTATTTAATGTTAGCTAGAACTTTTTCTTGCCATAACTGAGGAAGAGTTTCAACTGTTTTACCCCATTTTTTATCATCTATTGAGCTAACATTTTTATATTGGTCATTTGGTAATAATTTAGCTTTAACATCAGCTGGAAGCTTTACATCTTCCCTTACTGGTTTAGCAAATCCCTTTGCTAAATTAATTTGGCCTTCATCACTAAATATATATTCACGAGTAAGCATTGCAGCATAAGGATGAAGCGCATATTTATTTATTATAGTTGAATATCCTGTACGGATACTTCCTTCACTAGGAATACATACATCAAATCTCTTTGGATCAATCTTTTCTTTAAAACCTAATGCATTAAAATCCCAAACAAGAGTAACCTGAACTTCTCCTTTTTCAACACTTGCTAAATCATTTTTGTTAACTACTAATCTGCCTTGCTTTGCAAGTTTTGCAAAGAAATCAAGACCTGGCTGAATATTAGATTCATCTCCTCCAAAAGCTTTAGCAGCTGCTAAAACAGCGGATTGTGATTGAGTGGCAGAAGCAGCGTCATCAATAGTTACTTTGTATTTACCATTTAAAATATCTTTGAAAGATTTTGGAGGATTTTTAACTAAGTCTTTATTTGTTAAAATTGACATTGTTCCTGTATAAGCTGCCATCCAGTTACCGTCTTTATCCTTTGCAAAAGCAGGTACACTTCCCCAATGTGAAGTCTTATAGGGCAACGTCAAACCTTTCTCCACAGCTATTGGAGCAAAAGCCACACCAATATCACCAATGTCAGTTGTGGGATTTTTCTTTTCAGCTTCAAATTTTGCAATCTCTTCAGCACTTGATAAATCTGTATCAGAATGGTTAATTGAATATTTCACTTTTAGATCATTCCATGTGCCTTTCCAGTTTGCCCAACTATCAGGCATACCAACACTTACAACCTGTCCTTCTTTTTTTGCAAGTTTAGTTAATTCAGCTACTGTAATATTTTGTTTTATAGCTTTATTTGGTTCTGCTTTTTTTCCACAACCAACCATTGAAGTGGTAACAATAATTGCTGCAATGACTACAGTTAAAAGTTTTTTTGAATTCATAATAACGCCTCCTAATATCTGATTCTAATTATATTTTTATAAAATTTGATTTTCTGTTTTTAAATGTTGTAATCTCTTTAAATCCAATTTCTTTTAGCTGCAATATTGCTTTATCGAAATCTGCATACAAATCTTTTAATACATGTGCATCTGAACCTATTGTAATAATTCTTCCACCAAGTTCAAGATATCTTTTTAATATTTCACGACTGGGATGCATAGAATTTAGCTTGTACCTTAATCCTGAGGTATTAAGCTCAATACCTTTTCCTTTGTTTATTATCATTAATAGTATTTTATCCAAGATATTTTTATAATCATCATATCTTATTGTTTTATTCGCAAAATTCCCATATCTATTTATGAAATCTAAATGTCCAACTACATCAAAATTATCAAAGTTCTTTAGAGTATATTTGAGACTTTCAAAATACGCTCTGTAACCTTCTTGTTGACTTCTACCTTTAAACAAATCACCCTTATCCAGAGCTGCTCCATTCCAAGCGTGCAACGAACATATTACAAAATCAAAGTCATAGGAGTTTAATAATTCATTTATACTTTCATTTAAACCTGGCTGATAACCAACTTCAACTCCCATTAGAATATCCATCTCTTTATATTTAATTCTAAGTTTTTCTAAAACATTTATGTACTTTTTATAATCTACTTCAAAGTTTATATCTGTACTTGGATAAGCAAAATCCATATGATCCGTAAACATTACTTCCTTTAATCCAAGTTCTGTAGTTCTATTAATTATAACTTCCATCGGTGTATCACAATCACCTGAAAATTCTGTATGAACATGATGATCCGTTATATTCATTTGTAACCTCCTCTTAATCAACTTACAATTACATTATAATAACTCATTGTTAAATCCTCATTAAGCAAATGTTTGTTTTCTGTTAAAAACTTGGTTTTAGTGTTGTTTTACAACTTAACCCAAATACAAAAGCAACATTCAATGTTTTCATAAAAAAATGAATCAAAAGAAGAACACTAAAAAATGCTCCTTTTGATTCATTTGTTTAGTTATATAAATTTTATTTTTACATTAAAGTGCGGGATATATCAACACTATAGTAGCTAATTACCAACTAAAATATTAATTATGTAACATATTTCATCATCTGTTGTATTTATATAATATTTATTGCATAAGAAAACAATTTGTTCTTTAACCACTTGATATATTTCTTTATGTTTGTTTATAAGTTTCTCTTTATAAGGATACTCTATTGAGGGGTCTCCCTTTTTAAGTCTACTAATAGTAAAGGCTAAATGAAGAATTAAGCCTATTAGATTTTCATCTGTTAATGATATGGATAAATTTGTGGTTATTTTATTGAAAAATCGAGTTACATCAGTGTAAAGTACATCTCCATCCAAATTATCAATATTTTCTTTAAGGACCAATCGCATTTTAAGAAGGGTAGTTTTGGTATCGATAATTTCTTGAAGTTCTTTTGCTACTTTCATACTTATTACATCGAACATAGTATATTGTTTTATATCTAAGTCAACAGGGAAGGATGTAACAATAAATAGAATTTCTTTTTCCTTTTGTATCTTTTTTAATTGCTCTTTAAAGTAATTCATATCTAAGCAGTTAAGTGGTATAACTTCAAATACGTCTTTATCAAATTTAAAATTATTATTAATAAAGCTTTTAAGCGCCACAGACCCGCCCTCACCAGTTAAACAAGCAGTTATTATTATTATCTTATTTTTGTCATTGGGGGGTTCGTTTATATTTCTATTTAATTCCCTGTAGGAATTTACAGAGATAACTTCTTTATATATATCATCTAATGAGAATCCAAGTAAAGCTTTTCTAGCGGCTTCTAATACATGAAGAGTAGAAACTAGAGATATTACCTTTACTGGAATATTAAATTCTTTCTCTATTAGTTCTCCAAAAGTTGTTAGTGAACCCATGTCAACAAGTAATAGATAACCACTAGAACTAAAATTCTCTTGAACTACTTTTCTCAGATCATCTAACACTTTTGATGGACTAATTTCTAAAGGTGCATTAATACCAATTACATAAGTTTCGCCTAAAAGTTTATTGGCCACATCTGACATGGAGGTTGCAGTTGATTCACCATGAGCTATGATTATAATTTTCACTTTTTCCAAGAACTTATGGTGATATTGATCTTCCGGAACTAGAAATATAGTCAAATATCCTGCTTCATCTTCAGGAATTTCATGGTGTACAAAATCTTCAATTATTTTTTTAGCTTTAAGTGCTACTTTAAATTCAACAGGATACAATAATTTTAACTTACTTAATTCAGGATTAACTATAATTTTATTATTACCTATTCTTTTAATCAATGTATTGATATGTAAAGCTAATGCAGTGTAAATATTATCGCTTAAGGTAGTTTTTAGTTCATTACATATAGTATAATTTATTTCATCAACACAGTTTAATATGTCCTTACCTAGTATATTAAGTAAGTTTTTTCTGTTAATATCATCCGAAACCCCAGTAATACATTTTTGAAAATATTTTGTTATGTCTTTTTCTAAAATATTTTCAATATTAATCTCAGAAACACCTTTTAATTTTAATTCCTCTAGTTTTTGCTCAATGATTTCATAAATGCTATTTTTCTCTTTATTATCATCATAGGAAGTGAAATCAACTGAACTGGAAAATCTAAAATACTCAATATCCTCACTTATAAGTTTATTCCAGATAACCCTATGTTCCTTTTCTTTATATAAACCATCTTTAATATAATTAGGTAGACTGCTACTGTTAATCCTTACATCACTTTTTATATTTGTTAGAAATTCTGAGTACGCCTTTGCACAAACCAGTTGCACATCGCTTTTAAGTTGACCAATATTATTAGGACAATCATATGATAGAAATGATCTAATTGTGTTTAAGGATGCATGTATATCTCTATTTAAACGAATGCTTTCTTGCCTAAAAAAACTCTTTATAATGAAAAATCGTTCCTCTAAGGTTCTATCTTTAAGTGTTGGTATTGTTATAATCATAGGAATTCTTCTAGTAAATGTTTTTAATAAGGCCGAATTTGGATTTTCTGTAGTAGCAGAAATAATTAATACATCTGATTTTCTGTTTTCATATTCGCCCATACGTCTAAATAAGCCAGTATCTAGAAAAGTAAAAAGTGATTCTTGACCTTCTGGTGGAAGTCTGTGTATTTCATCTAAGAAGAGTATTCCTCCATTTGCTTTCTCAATTAGTCCAATCTTGTCTGACTCAGCTCCAGTATAGGTACCTTTTTTAACACCGAAAAGCTGTGATGTAAGTAACTGTGGATTATTGCTATAATCAGCGCAATTAAATGCTATAAAAGGAGATCCATCCTCTTTAACTTTCATCTCTTTGGCATATTCATACATTAAAGAAGCAAACATAGACTTTCCAACACCGGTATCTCCAAGAATTAAACAGTTCATCCCTTTAGGTGGATATAGTATCGCAGCTTTAACTTGTTCAACTGCTGTTTTTAAACTTATGTTATTTTTAACGAGTTCATCTAGTTTACATTCTTTAACTGTAGTGTTTTGATTTTTTTTAATAAAGAATAGAACAGGTCTTCCTGATGATTTATATACTTTTCCTTCTTTACAAAGGTTATTAAGTTCATGGCTAACATTAGCTCTGCTAATATTTAAAATCGCTGACACACATTGAGCATCAACACCTATATCTTCAGATTGTTCTAGTAGATAAGTATATATGGTTTCTTTTCTGTTCATTTTATTAACCCCCATTTTGTTAATATTATATACCTTTGGAGTAGAGTAATGCTATACAATTTTTCTGTTTTTCGAAACACTATATGAAAATCAATTGAAACACTAATAAAAATCAATTGAAACGCTAATGGAAACTTAATACACTTATACAAAATGTTGCATTATTTAAACCGTTTACACACGGCGACGGGTCATTTAGTGTTTTGGCACGCAAGTTGCTATATAAGTAGTATAACAAGTTAGGAAAAATATTTTATAAATTTAAAATATGAGGAGGAACAAAAATGGAAATTGAAAAAGTAGTAATGGATCTTATTATAAATTCAGGAGAAACAAGATCTTTTGCATATGAAGCACTTGCAAAAGCAAAGGAAGGAAAATATGAGGATGCAGATGCATTACTCGAGAAGGCAAATGAAATGATTGATAAAACTCATAAAATACAAACTTCATTATTACAAAAAGAAGCTGCAGGTGAAAACCTTCAAGTATCACTTCTATTTGTACATGCACAAGATCATTTAATGACATCTATATCAGAAAAGAATCTAATTAGTGAAATCATTGAATTAAGAAAAGCTATAAATCCTTTATTAGGAATTAAAGAAAATTAACAAATATTATATGAGAACTAAATAATAAATTTTTTAGGAGGCAATATTATGATTAAAATAGCATTATTTTGTGCAGCAGGTATGTCAACTAGTTTACTAGTTACAAAAATGGAAAAAGCAGCAAAGGCAAAGGGTTTAGAAGTGGAAATTGAGGCATTTCCAGAAGCTCAGATGTCAAAACATCTAGATGGAGTTGCAGTAGCGTTACTTGGACCACAAATAAGATATGTGTTACCAAGGGCACAAAAAACATGTGGTGCATTAGGAATCCCAGTTGCTGTAATAGCTTCTATAGATTATGGTATGATGAATGGCGAAAAAGTATTAGAAAGTGCACTTAAATTAATTGATAAGTAATTAAAAGCACCTCCCTTGTTACAATAATTGGTGACATGAGCGTGACACTATATAATAAGTAACATAAAGAGGCACTTTTATTAATTATACCTAATGTATTAAGTTAATTCAATTATATTTACAAGTATAATAAAAGCGAGGGATGTAATTATGAAATTTGCAAATGATTTTCTTTTTGGAGCTGCATCAGCTTCATATCAAGTAGAAGGTGCATGGAATGAAGATGGTAAAGGCATTTCTAATTGGGATGTATTTTCCAAAATTCCGGGTAAAACATTTGAAGGTACTAATGGAGATGTATCTGTAGATCATTATCATAGATACAAAGAAGATGTTAAACTAATGGCTGAAATTGGGCTTGAATCTTATAGATTTTCAATATCTTGGGCAAGGATAATTCCAGACGGAGATGGCGAAATTAATCAAAAGGGGTTAGATTTTTATAATAATCTCATTGACGAATGTTTAAAATATGGAATTGTGCCTTTCGTTACTCTATATCATTGGGATATACCACAGGTATTAGAAGAATGTGGCGGTTGGACTAATAAAAGAACTGTAGATGCTTTTGTTAAATATGCGAATGTATGTTATAAGGCTTTTGGAGATAGGGTTAAGCATTGGATTACATTTAATGAAACCATTGTCTTTTGTAGTTTGGGATATTTAGCTGGTGCACATCCACCAGGCATTAAAAATGATTTAAAAAAATACTTTCAAGCAACACATAATGTGTTTACTGCTCATGCTAAAGCGGTAGTTGCTTATAAAAACTTAAGGCAGTTTGGTGAAATAGGAATAACTCATGTTTTTAGTCCTGCATTTAGTATAGATAACAATCCAGATAATGAATTCGCAGCATATCATGCAAATCAATATGGAATAGCTTGGTATTATGATCCGGTATTAAAAGGGGAGTATCCACAGTACGTAGTTAAATACCTAAATGAAAATAATTTAACCCCAGAGTGGACACAAGAGGAACTTAATATTATAAAAATCGCTGCAGATGATAATGATTTTATTGGCTTAAATTATTATCAACCTCAAAGGGTAATGAAAAATATTAAATTCGAAAATTCAAAAGAGTCATCAAGAGATAATTCCACAGGAGCACCTGGTAATGTATCCTTTGATGGTGTATATAAAACCGTAAAAATGAATGATAAAAAGTATACAAAATGGGGTTGGGAAATAGCACCAGATGCATTCCTAGAGGGACTAAAAATGTTCAAAGCAAATTATGGTGACATAAAAATATATATCACAGAAAATGGGCTAGGTGATGAAGATGTGATTATCCAAGATGAAGTGGTAGATGTTCCTAGAATAAAATATATTGAAGAACATTTAGTAGCTATAAAAAAGGCTATAGCCGAGGGCATAAATCTTAAAGGATATTATGCGTGGTCTTCAACTGATTTACTTAGTTGGTTAAATGGCTACAAGAAACAATACGGATTTATATATGTAGATCATAAAAATAATTTAGATAGGAAGATAAAATTATCTGGTTATTGGTATAAACAGATAATAGAGGAAAGAGGAGAAAATCTTTAAATTATTAATAATATAGGGGGAACATATTATGGAGAATGAAAAATTAATGGATAAAGTAATACCTGTAGTAATGAAATTTGTTAATCTTAAGGGTGTTATTGCATTAAAGGATGGAATCTTGTACACATTGCCATTAACTTTGGTAGGGTCTGTTTTCTTATTGCTTGCACAAATACCTTATAAACCTTTTAATGATTGGGTAGCAAGTATTTTTGGTGTGAACTGGACTATGCCACTAATGCAAATTTATAGTGTATCTTTTGCAATAATGGCAATGGCTGCCACAATGGGTATAGCATATGCTTACACGAAAAATGAGGGCCACGAGCCATTAACTGCTGCAATATTAGCATTAGTAACATTTTTAGGTATTAATAAATCTACTGCTACTGCTATAATTAATAATAAAAGTGTAGTAGTAGAAAATGTAATTGATAAAACCTGGACAGGTGGTCAAGGTATGGTTACAGCTATTATAGTTGGCCTAATAATTGGTGCAGTATATTCTTGGTTCTTAACTAAGAAAATTACAATCAAAATGCCAGAAGGAGTACCACAAGGTGTTGTTAATCAATTTGCAGCTTTAATACCAGCTGCAGTAATTATGCTTGGTACTATGTTTGTTTTTATGTTCTTTAAATATGCTTTAGATACAACATTTATTGAATGGATATATAAAGTATTACAAATTCCATTACAAGGCGCGACGGACTCTCTAGGAGGAGCTCTACTTATTGCAATAGCTACTCCTTTGTTATGGTGGTTTGGTGTGCATGGAGCAATGATTGTTGGTGGTGTAATGACAGGATTATTAACTGCAAATGAGCTAGCGAATCAAGCAATTATTAATAGTGGAAGTGCTTTAACTATTGCAAATGGTGCGCATATAGTAACTAATCAATTTATGAATACTTTAACTATGACAGGCTCTGGAATAACCTTAGGACTTGTACTTGCAATGATTGTAAAAGGAAAATCAGGGCAATCAAAAACTTTAGGTAAATTGGCACTAGTACCAGCTTTATTTAATATAAATGAACCTGTTACCTTTGGATTCCCAATAGTTATGAATCCATTTATGTTTATACCATTTGTATTAACACCAGTGTTCACAGCACTAGGAACTTATTTTTTAATAAAATTTGGTATTTTAACTCCTTTTTCTGCTGTAGAAGTTCCATGGACAACTCCTCCAATAATATCAGGTTTTATTCTCCAAGGTTGGAAGGGTGCATTATGGCAATTAACAATAATAGCAGGGTCATGTGTGGCATACTTCCCATTCTTTATGAAACAAGATGCTATTAACTATAAGTCAGAACAAGAAGCAGTTGCTTTAGAAAAAAATAATGATTTAAATATGTAAATACAATATTTAATTTTTGGCCGGATATTTCTTATAAAATATTGTTGCTTAATAAGAAATATCGGGTAAATATCATAAAACCATCATAAAGATTACAGCTCATATATGTATACGAATATTAAGAAGGGAAAAGTATGAACACAAAAATGTATAAATTATTAGTAAAGGGATATGAAGATGATTTTACTATATTATATTATTTCTCAACTAATTATACTGATTACTTTGATTTTAAATTTGTTGGAACTGAACAAGAAAAATATAATTACTTTCTTATTGACTTAGAAAAACATATTTCACCACAGCCTATATATATTGATATGAAAATGCATAATCAACAAATTGACAGAGGGTTATCTAGAAAAGAAGTATTTACTATTAAGAAGGTTAATAATTTTATAAATAGATTATATAAATAGAATAAAATAAGGAGCATTCCTGTTATGAATTAAAATGAACTTTGAAAAAAAGAGCACCTGCTGATAAAATACAGGGTATAACAGTTGCAACTTTTATCCCTAATTTATAATTATCAG
>NZ_JAHLDV010000026.1 GCF_018861865.1 Clostridium frigoris | reverse complement strand
GCTTAAATTATACACCAAAAGTGGATTCCTCGGAATCCACTTTTGTATTTGCAGAAAAAAAAAGAGCCATCTCGTAATAGAAATTACTTTCTATTTTGAGACAGCCCCTTTTATTAGTTTAATAGAGTTTTATTATTTGTTAATATTATGGCAATGGATTATCATTACCGTATTTGAAATAAATTAATGAATTTAAAAATCTTTGGTATTTACTAATTTCAGAGCTAACTTCACGTCCAGGAAAAAACACCATGGAAATAACTTCCCATAAAAACACCCATCCACCTATGTTAAATCCTTGTTGTATAGTTCCAAGTATTATGTTTTTATCACCACTTGAACCTAAAAAAACAGATACACATAGTAGACTAAAGGCTATGAGTACATACTTAAATATCTTATGATAATTATTCTTTAGTATTTTAATTTCTTGATGTAAATAAAAGGAGTAGTAGGTTTTAATTCCTGCAATTAATGATTCTTCTCTATTTACGTCTTTTTCTGCTTTTGGTAAATAAAAACATATGTCCACTCCATGTTTTTCTGGAATTTCTTCAAAACAGTTTTCAAGAAAAATTACTAAATCTGGATCCATATCTCTTTTTCTAAAGGGGGCATTATCCCAGTCATTAAATATATCAGTATACTTCTCTATACCTACCTGTATAACGTAATTCCCTGTAGTAGGATTTCGCTCATAAATTTTTTGAAGATAATCACTTCTCTTTGGTTTAACATATCTTTTCTTAAATTTAGTTTTAAGCCTGTGTAATATATTTTGCATTTTATCAACCCTTCATAAACATTCTTCTATGTCTTATTATACAACTTTTAATTAAATTAGCCAATATAGACGTTCTTCACAATAGTCTATTAATTACTCTAGCTTTCAATTCATACTGTAGTTCTAGCTCTCGTTAAATCATCTCCTAGTTCGCTGAAATATTAATATTTATAAAATGTACCTAAGTACCAATTCACAATTTTCTCTCCCCAAATTATCATAAACAAAGTAGCCATTATAATAGACGGACCAAATGCCATTTCAGATCTACCATTTTTCTTCTTAACCTTCAATAAGTAAACACCAATTACTCCTCCAATTATGAAAGAAAAAAATATCATCACAAATGTTAACTTAAATCCTAAAAACAGTCCACAAAGCCCGCAAATTTCTACGTCTCCCCAACCCATGCCCTCTGTTCCTAAAATAAGCTTGGACATTAAAATAATAAAAGTTATGATGCCTGCGCCTAGTAATCCACCGTATACATATTCAATTACTGGCTCTCCCAGATAAAAATTCACTCCTAGCGATATAATGCCTATAGCTATTGCAAGCCATGTAGTCGCTGTATAAACCTCCATAGTATCATAATCTATCATGGCTATAACTATTAAAAAAGGTATAAGTATTAAAAATTTTACAAGCTGTATGCTGTACCCATATTGAAAATACGTTAACAAAAAAAGTACAGCTGTGGTAAGTTCTATTAATGCATATCTACTTGATATCTTCTCACCACATTTTCTGCATTTTCCTCTTAAAAAAATCCAACTAATTACTGGTATAAGGTCATAAGGCTTTATCCTATTTCCACATGATGTGCAGTGTGATGGCGGATATGATATACTTTCTCCTATTGGTATCCTATATATACAGACATTTAGAAAACTTCCTATTAATAAACCTATTACAAAAATATATATTGCTATAATGCTTTCCATTTATGGAACCTCCTTAATTGAATTTACTATATAAATACAGTAATTAACAATTTATTTTCTTATTTATATTAAATCATCTCCTTCGGAGCTGAAATATTAACATAATTTTAACTCTATTGTATTTATTCCCATTATTACTTTACCATATATGCAAATAAAAGTATTCAAAAAAATTAAATGCCCAAAGTTATAATACCTTTGGACATTTAAATAATATTAATTAAGTATACAGATAGACTATATAATTTTAGCATTAGTAAAAACAAATAAAACACACCAAATTATGTGGGATATATTTATAAGTACATATAATATTAAGCACCCATTAATCATAATATTTGCTTGATGTAATTGTTTTTCTGTTGCATCTTTCATTCTTTTGGATACAACAAGCAACAATACAAATGGGATCACTAGCTTAATTATTATAGAAAATAATTTTCTATTGTTTACTAAAGGTGCCATTATAGAGTTAACTTCCATAAACATACCTGTATTTAATAGAAAAATGGTAAATATAATATCCGTTACATTCAATATGTATATTGTAATTAACTTTTTCCTTATTAATGCTAAATCACTCCGTTTTATTAGAGAAATAATAAAAGACATGCCACCACCTCTAATTAGAAGTATTGACAATGTCTTTATGTTTTAAACTTTTAAAAATAATCTACCCCCATACTAATTCGGCTTACGATACAATTTATGATATTTGTATTTCCTGCATTATCTTCTACTTGAAAGTTATAGCTACCATTTAAATACACCTCATAAGTCATAGTATCTCCATTCACCCAATTCTGCCAACTTCCATCTTTTTTTTGTACCCTTACTTGTTTTACTCCTGATCCTCCGTCACTTGCCTTTAAGGTTAAAACAGCTGATGTACTAACCCATTTAATGGGAATTCCAGTGACATTACCTGTTGGAACTATTTTATCTATCTTCGCAACTTTAGAGGTTTGAACTCCTACGCTATCCGATTTACTTACAGCTCTAGCAAGTACTGTTGTTTGTCCATTACTAGAAATTATTGGTTTAAGCACTGAACTGTAATCTATCCATTCACCGGCCCCTATTTTATATTGATATTTTTTTATTCCTAAAAGTGAAGAACCTCCCGCTATTGTAACTTCAACATTATCCTTTGTCCAGTTCTCTGTAGTAAGCGTTATTGTTGGCGCAGTAGGCGCTGTTCTGTCAATTTTAATTGTTTTATTAGAAACATCTGAAGTATAGCCAACATCATCTATAGTTCTCGCGTAAACAATAGTCTGACCTTCTTGAGTGATTTCTAAGTTACCTGTGTAATCAATCCAAGTACTATTATCTAATGAATACTGTGTTTTTACTACAGAATCTATTCCCTCTGCTGTGATCGTCACTGGTACCATTGCTGCACTTGTCCAATCTTCACTCACATTAATACTTGGTATAACCAGCTTCCTTCTTTGGATATCTATTGTATTTGTACCTATATACGAAGTTGGTGTACTTATTCCATTTACATTTGTATAACTTCCACTTATAGTTGTATCTCCTCCAAATACATATTTTGCTGCATTAATTGAAAATGCAGTAATTGAAAGAAGAACAGGACTTGCTTCATAAGCTGTATTATTTGCATTTAAAGTATACGTAATAGTTGGTATATTTCCAGTAAGAGTTTGCCCTAATAAAGTGACTCCTTGTGGTAATGAGCTACTGTCCACATTAATGCCAACTGGTAATGTTTCTGTGAACCTAACATCTCTTACAGTCTTAGTCAATGGATCTCCTGCTATAGCTGTGGTCAATATTGGTGTTGGGTTTAATGCATAAGTTATTGTAAACACCTGTTTAAGATACGCTTTCGTTGCGCTTAAGGCTCTAGATAATGCAACTGTAGCTGATGATGTCGCTCTTAATACAAATGTAGGAAATTCCATTTGTTTCTCGCCTTTACCATCCAACTCTGTATAAGTAAGCATTGATTTTCCAGAATCACTTAAGCTATAATTATCTTTAGCATCATTTGCCTTCAATGGAATCTTAACAATCACTGGTGATGCTGTATAAACTTGCTTTCCATCTACTGTGTTTAAATTATAAGTAATAGCTGAAGGAATTTTTGCTTCAATGCTTTTAACTGAAACATTCTTACTATTCATAGTATCATTCACAGTAATATTCTGTGTAATAGCACTTTGACCATTCACTTCAACTGTAGCATTTTTATTATTAATGACTATACCCTGTGGGTACTCATCTCTCAGCGTAATATTACTTATAGACATATAATCTCTGTATTTTCCATCTGTATCTCTAAAACTATCATTTACAGGTATGCTCTTTGGTTGAATTGTGTATTGTAAATTAAATCCTAGATTTTGCTGTACCGTATTACCTCCACCAACAAGTGTTTTAGATAAAGCCAATCTGTTTTCCACTACAAATGAACCATAGAAACCTTCTCTTTGTATATCTGTTCCATTTCCTGTCTGATAAGCAATGTAATAATTTCCTGGTTCTGTTGGTAATTTTATACCCTGCTCTCCAGTAAATATTGTGTTTGCATTTTCACCTGGTTCATTACTTTTTGATGGATAAAACCAATTTGTAGGAACATTATAACTAGAACTTGAGACATTTCCTCCTTTATTATATACCATTCTAAATTCTGCAGAACCACCCCAATTAAAATATTCCAAGTAAATAGGATAGTATTGATTTGCTTTTAAACTATATGGTTTATTGCTTGTTCCAAATGTGGATGATTGTGGTTTAAACATATTTGCAAACGTATTAGTTTGTCCAACTACAGTAATAGACCCTTTTGATCCATCGTCAGAAATTGATCCAAATTGATAATCTCCATCCTCGGGAACTTTAATGTATCCCCAAAACTTTGATGCTTCCTTGTAATCTCCACCTATTGACATTGAACCCATAAATGCAGAATTTGATACCCATTTTTTATTTACAACGACATCAGGCTTAGTGCTATCTACACTTTTTACAGTATACGAAGGTATACTTTCGAATCCTCCATATGTGCCAGAGGTGCTTGAAATGTTTGTAGTTTTATATCCTGTAGCATCCGAAGGATATTTAAACACTTGTAGAGGATCACTCCAATTTTTTGTATCTGTAAGTGTAAGCATATGATTTACATCATAACTTCTCCATTTTAACTTACCGGGTTTATCTGTCTCTACATCATCATTATAACTGCTTCCATCCAAATCCATATCAATCCAATCAGTTGTAGGCATAGAAGTTGGGATATTATTTTGATTTAAAAATTGGTATTGAAAGAAGCCCACAGAACTTCCTGCTACTGACATTTTGGCATAAGAATCTCCCAGTAAGAAGACTGATGGATTTAAATTTTTATCTACTCTTTGTTTGGTTTCAGTGCTTTCAACATTATATGTTTCTCCTACATTTCCAGTGGTATCCTTTACTTGAATACCTACTTTTGCAAGACTTGTTACATTTGGAGATGTTCCTTCAATTAATCCTGCATTGATATCCATGTCTGTTGGCTTTATATCAATTTTTATACCTGTGGGATCTACTTTTGATATACGTGGCTGAACACCACCACCTTTTCCATTTCCTATTTTAGTAAACCCATATCCCGAAGGCGAAATTACTCTTACTTTATATAAATTACTACTATCTAACCCATAAAAGTAATAATCTCCTGTGGATGTTGTCGTGGTCTCTTTTTGATACACATAACTATTATTATTATTTAAATATAACTCGACTTTTACTCCAACCACACCTAAATCTTTGTTGGACTCTATCTTACCATTACCATTAGCATCATAGAACACCCTTCCTCCAATTGATTCCTGTGCAACAGCATAAGCATTTTTAGGGAATGCCCCTAAAATCGTGAATATCATACAAATAACTAATAATTTGCTAGTTATTTGTTTGAAAAGCAGCCTTTTCCCCTTAAATGCTTTTTTGATTTTCATATTTACCACCCCTTATTATTATAATATTCTATTCTATTTTTTGTTCCTAAAAAACATAGAACTAGTAGTATCATAAGTAACCTTACCATCATCACTAACAAGGTCAATTTCCAGTTCAATTCCTTTACAATCTGAAAGATTACTACCACCAACAGGCATAATTTTAATTGCTTCAACTTTGCTACTTATTTCATGCACTACAGGATTTGAAGTTTTATCATCCTTTTTATAAAAAACATTCTTACCACTTTCACTTATAGTAAAAACATAGGATAATGTATCGTCAACATAAAAAGTTATACCATCCTTTAGTGTATATGGCGAAGAAATTGCACTTATACTTAAAGCTTCACCTGCTAAATCTATTTGTGATATTTTTGAAGCCTCCATAGCACTTTTTGAAAAGTACTCTGTTAATAACTGAGTATCCATTTGAAGTTCTGACTTCTTTTGTGTCTTATTAAGAGCCTCCTGATGTGTCATAAAAAACGAGAAAAATATAGTTAGTACAATACCTGATAAGGATAAAGCTAATAATAATTCAATTATAGTAAACCCTTTTTTTTTAGTTTTTAACTTAACCAACTATATCACCTCATAACTTAAATTTTACTTTAATATTTTCCATTTATCTAAAGCAACAAGATCTTTATTAATTGCATTTCCTGTTTCTTCACCTTCACCAGTTCTATCAACAAATGAAACATTTTGTATACCTTGAGGTGTATCCTCATTAAATATTTTACTATACGTTGTGTAATCTTTAGCTATTAGATTTAAAATATAATTTTCATCATACCCAAAAGTTTTTAACAAATTATCTTTCGCAGTAATAAAATCTCCACCTACAATTACAGTTCCAGTAAAATTAACCTTTCCATAGACCAGTACATTTTTTTTGGTAATTATAATGCCTTTAGCAACACCGTTTGTTGCCCGCAAATCTATAACCTCCGTATGGTCATCATCTGAAAAACTACCAACTGCATCATTACCAACAATGATTACATCTTTGTCCTTAGTCCTACATATTACTTCTTCTGTAGTTGTATCAATCTTTTCAGCATCAAATTCATCAGTATCTAAAAATACCTGTGCTACCTGATTAGTTTGATTAGTTGCTGAATTTCTTTGTTTATCCCCCTCAAATACAGCTCTGTTTATTTTATAATTATTATACACATCTAATAAATCAAGACTTCCTATAAATCCTCCATCACACCCCATTTCATAAATATGACTTGCTAATGCCCTTCGTTTTGGAATTATTGTATTTAATTGTTCATCAGTACCAATATAACTAGAACCTGAAACTTTACCACCATTAATCACTGCACCTATGCTAATAGTATTGTCTGGAAGTGTAATTCCACTTTTATTTATCGGATCTTCGCTAAACAAGTGATCATATAACTGAAAATATTTTGCTTTATCAATTATGTTTAAAGCAGTATTATTTGTATCATTAAAATTGTTAGCTAATAACAATGAATTAAAGTCATAAAAGCTTAACCTTCCTTCACTATACTTAGTAATTAAATCTTGATAATATGCATCAGTTGACGTCTGTTCATCAGGTATTGGAGTAGCATAAGCCTTATAATTACCTTTTATAGCCAAAGATTCACCCGTTTCATAGGACGATGGTGAAGTGTTAATGTATGCTGCACCCATAATAATTGCTGCTTTATTTATACTAATCGCAGAGCCCACTCCAATATCATCCGAATTCACAATAATACTACTTGAGGAGTTATAATCTGAAAGACCTCCACCGGACTTTAATTTACTTATCTCATTAACTCCATAGTAATTATCAATATTAATAGTGCTACCTGACGCATTTAAACTCAAATCATTATTGGTATATATCGATCCATTGTTTGCTGCATTTAATTTTAAACCTGATGAAGAAGAGAGAGCAGTTTGTTTACCAATATAAACATTTCCAGCAAACACATTGCCACCATTAGTAATATCCACTTCATTGTCACTCCCAGTAATGTTAAAACTATTTGGTGTGCTTACATCCTTTGAAAATATAGCTTTAATACCAGTACTATCAGAACCTATTGTTATACCACCATTATATTTGCTATAAACTTTATTACTATCAGTAACCTTGGTAGGCTTTCCTTTTACAAAAACATCACCATTTACTGTTAAATCACAATCTATATTCATATTTCCATCAATAGCAATTGCCTTTTTCCAAGCAGGATTTACCTTAATAGTTTCACCTTTAGTTTGAACGTAATATGCTTTCCCATATTCAGGAGTGGTAATTGTAACATGTGCACTTAATGCCTTTTCATTAGATGTTTCCCCTGCTAACTTTGGATCCGAAAAAGTTGAATTAACTGTAAATTGCATCACACCGGTACTTGAAAAGCTTGCTATCGGAGGTGTTGCTGTGATTTTGATATTATTAGATACATCTGTAGAGTATAATAATTTCAAATTATTTTCCGCTTTTTTTAAATAATCATTTCCATTAAAGTTATCGGGATTATCCTTGTAATCTTTAATGTAATCTACTAAATAATCTACATCGTTGGGATAGAAACCTTTTTGAAGATATGTAGCAGAATTATCAATATATTCTTGAATATAAGCCTTATATGCTGTTTTAAATTCTGTATTTTGTTTTTTCTTAAAATTTTTTTTATTAAGAACCTTAGATTTCCCTTCAATATCATATAAATCATCATATTCAGGCGCATCCGGATTAGTATTAAAGTCGTCCATAAAAACTTTAACTGAATTGTTCCCCACTTTTACTCCTTGTTCTACAAGTTTCTTTAGTATTTCTTCAGTTATATTTAATCCTGAATCTGATAAATATAAGCTCTTTGTCTTTTTACTCTCAACAATCCTCATTTGATAATCAGAAACCGTTGCAGCTAAAATTACAGTTCCAAAAATAGTTAATAAAGCAAATATAAGTACCACAATAATTAACGAGGAACCCTTGTTTTTTTTTAAGTTCATATATATTCCTCCTTACCTAACTAGACTTAGAGCTGTACTAACCTCATACACTTTAACTTCATTACTTGAGTTCTCATTTTTATATATTTTCACAGTGATATCATAAACTCCATTATTATTTAAATCCTCACCTGTAGGAGGATTTAAATTATCCTCGTAAAGCTGAACAAGACCATTTGAATAAGTAAAATTATTTACCTTTGAATCATTTCCACTAAATACATAAATTTGCAGAGGATTTGTCAAATTATTTTCTAAAAAAATATTATCTGTATTATCACCAGAAACTATCTTTATCTTGCCTGAGTTTGTTATACCTGAAGAATCGCTTATTCTTTTATAAGAACCTATTTCGGTAAGATCATTACGATTTTTCCACACAAGTTTTATGTTGTCATTATCACCATTATTAGGATTATTAATAATTTCAAAATCACTGCCAATTACTATTGGAATTAATTTGTGAGATTTATCAGCTTTAATTACATTAATAGTATCCTTATTCATTTCAATAGTTAAATCATATGCAACTGTATTTTCAATTGACCTATTATTGTATTCCAAGTTTCTTCTCTCAAATGTCACATCTGCAGTTAATGAGTTCTTAGTATCTACATTTATGTTTGTTTTACTAAACCTAATATTATGACCAGTGGTAGCAGGAACTGCATCTAAACTTCCGCTTCTAAGTTCTATTTTATTACTATTAGAAGCGCTAACAGCATTATTAGATTTTAATTCCTCAATTATTTGTTGGGAAATAGCCGCAGCTTTCTGTTTATATTCTCCTGATTTACTGTTTTTCACCCCTGATATTACCATCATACTTACAGGAATACTCATTATACTAAATATCGCAATGCTTACTAAAACTTCAATTAATGTAAAACCTCTTTTCTTTTTTTTAATTAAGTTTCCCATAAGCATCCCCCTATTGAACTATTGAATTAACCGTATTTCCTTCTCCTATAATTGCAACTCTGGGTTTAGAACTATCCTCATATGAAATATATGCATTTACTACCCTTGAAGTTTTATTAATTATTCTTACGTTAGCTCCAGCTTTATCACTATTTGATAATCTTTTGTTTGAGAATATAGCAATAGATATGTCCTTACCAACCGGTGTAAACTCTACACCATTTGTATTATATTGTTGTGGATAAGTTTCATTGCCTACTTTATATTTATAATATTCTTTTCCATCTTTTTCAATAAAAGATATCTCTACAGCTTGGGCTATATTATTATCATCATAAACATAAGTTTTTTTATCTTTATCATTATACGTCCCAAGCATAATAGCTGGCAGATCAGAGTTTACTGATCTTACTCCCATAACAAAATCCTTAACTTCTTCTTTTGGTTTACTAGCATCTTCTATAGTTGTTTTAATAATAGGTATTGAGGTCTTACCACTAGTAAATGGATTGTCCTTGCCATACTTATTATTATAATCCCATTTAAAATAATCATCGTTCATAGTATCTAGTTTAGGAATTGAATAAAAGTCTAATGTTATAGTTCCAACTAGCTCTGTTGATGTTTCACCATTTAGTATTAAACTAGATATAATTATATTTTTCTCTTGATTTTCTACATTTTTAATGAAACTAGAAATATTGTCGTAAGAGCCTTTAATACTAATAGCAGCCTGCATATATTCAACACTATCTTTACTTGAAATCACAGCTTCCGTATCTGAGGCTTTGTCTGCAGTAGTACTTACTCTCGCTAAACTTAATTTATTATATTGATCTACAATAGATTGTAAAGGTAATACCTTGGTTTTAGAATTACTTGCGTTAGTTTCACTATTTTTAGTTGTATCTACTGATTTATCTTCTCCACTAAAAGCAAATGAACCCTCTATCTTGGATTTATTTAACAAACTGTCTATTTCTATTATTACTTTTTTTTGTTGTATAGCAGGGTACGTATTATTTACAATATCCTGTAGCTTTGAATTAATGACTTTTATGTCCTTTTCCCTTTTACTAGCCATTATAGTTTGATATTTCATTTGTTCTAGCTGAGCACTATACTTTATTTTTTCACTCCTCAAAGCTTCTAATTTATTATGTTGACTTGTAAATATAAACTTGTAATAACCACCAAATACTATTATTAAAATTAGAATACCAATTAATACTTTCTCATTTTTATTTAATTTCATTTTACACCAACACCTTTTAAAGTACATTTGGCAGAAAAACTATACTTACCTTTTACAGAATCTGTGCTTATAGCATTAATATCTACTGCACTAATATTATTCAGTTTTAATAAATTGTGTTCAAACTCTGCTACACTAACTCTATTTGCAGCCGTGCATTGAAGTTGAACTAAGCCTTCATTAATAGTCATTGATGATATAGACATATCCTGAGGTAATGTTGAAAATAAAGATTTAATAAGTTCTCCACTAACTACTTTCTTGCTCAAAATACTTGTATATGAAGCCCTAGCTCCTACATCATATTTATTAATTAAATCATACTTCTTTATAGTGGTTCCAGAATTTTTATACTTTTCCTGGAAAGTTTTATCAGTTATATTTGCTTTAAGATTTCTAATCTCTTTATTCAACAATATACTATTCAGAAAAAACATTGCTGTAGAACCTATTACATATATTAATATTATCCCAACAAGTAAATACATAAAAACATTTGCATTCTTAGACCTTTTTGTAGAATTGGTATATGGTAGAAAAAAGTTTAAATCTGTCATTTAATTCACCTGCCTAAATTCTTATTATTGCTCCAATTGCATTCAAATAATGAACTATATCCTCACTTTTAATATTGTCCTTTAATTCCACATTATTAAGTGTGTTAATTCTCTTCACAGGAACATTTAAACTGTTTCCCATAAACTCTTCAATTCCCTTAAGCCTCGAGCTTCCACCGTGTATAAATATTTTTTCTATTTTATTATCAACATTTTTATTTTTAAAAAATCGAAATATCCGTCCTAGTTCATCTAACCATTCTTCCACATCTTCTCGTGCAATCTTTGTAATATCATTTATATCTTGGTTTAAAAGATCAGATTCTTTAATTTTTTTAACTTCTGCTTGGCTTTCGCCTATTTGAAATATTTTTCCAATATGTAAATCGATTTGCTTACCACCTGATTTAATTATTCTAGTAAATTCTAATTTGTCTCCAGTATATATATTAACCTCAAGTGACTCCGCTCCCATATCAATAACAGCAATAGTTGCTTCAGAATCATATTCTTTTTCATTAATTATATCCTTATGTTGAATTAATTTTTTAATTGTATTATAATTGACATCAAGAGCATATGGTCTTAATTTAGCACTTCTTAAAAGTTCCATGTAATTTTCAGCTAATTTTCTTGGATAAATAACAGCTAGAATTCTTAACTTCTTAACATCTTCAATATTTACCTTTTCCAAAATACTATATTGAACAATATAGTCATCCATATTTATAGGTAAATAATGTTGAAGTTCAAATTTAACCATAGTTTCAAGCTCTGCATCATTAGCTTCTGGTACAAGTACCTCTCTACTAATTACCGTAGTACTATTGCTAGTACAATTTGCATCCTTTAGCTTGACTTTATTATTAGATAAATATATTTCAATTTCTTTTGGAAAAACTTCAAGGTTTGGTGTGTTAGTTTCACTAATAAAACTAACAGAAGGCCTAAACATAAAAGCCTTTTCAATTATAATTTTATTTTTAGAACACTTTCCAACTACCACCTTAGTATTTTGTGAACCTATATCTAAAGAAACAAACTTCTTTCCATTAAGAGGTTTATTTGGTTTTAAATCAATATTAACTTTTTCTTGTTTTCTTAGAGAAGATAAATCAGAATTAAGTAATTTTTTAAGATCTATTTTTTTTAGCTTTTCCATTTAAACACCTCTTTTTTAAAATAATATATTAATATAAGAATTAGTGTAAAGTTTTAAATAAACTTTACACTAACATGGAAAATACTAATGTGTTGTGAATACTTGAACTATGCCCGTATCAGAAATAGTTATTGTATATCCTAATGCAGTTGTTGAACCATATGTTACTGCATTGGGATTATTTAAATCTACTGTAGCGGTCATTGCATGTCCTTGTGGAGGTCTTACATTCGATAATGATGTTGATATCGCATCCGCTTGTGTAGATGTAGCAGGAGTAGCTACTAATGTTGCTTTTGCCGTTGTTGGAAGTTCTACTGTATCAAATGCAACAGTAAAACTAATATCAGCTGTAGTCGGTAAAGTATTATCCGCCACCATAACCTCTACAGCCTTCTTTATTGTTTGACAACTCTGAAGATCTGCATTGTTGGCCGATCTATTTCTAAGAGCTATGAAATTAGGTACCGCTATTGCAGCCAAAATTGCTATAATTGCAATAACAATTATAAGTTCAATAAGTGTAAAGCCTTTCTTTTTTGATTTGATTATCTTTTCCATTTTTAATCCCCCTAAACATTTATTTATGCTATATCTGCTTTTCTAGTTTTTTAGCTTTTCTATTTATATCACTACTTTTTTTAGCAATGTATAAATGTAAATATTAGTGTAAAGTTTTAAATAAACTTTGCACTAATATGAAAGATACTATGATGTTGGTGTTGGAGTTGTGAATACTTGAACTACACCAGCAGCAGAAATAGTTATTTTATATCCTGTTGCCATTGTTGAACCGTATTTTACTGCATTTGGATTATTTAAATCTACTGTAGCGAGCATTCCATGTCCTTGTGGAGCTCTTACATTTGATAATGCATCTACTATTCCATCATGTCCTGCAGTAGTACCACCTGTTCCTGTTGTTACTACTGCAGGATTAAATCCAGTAACAGTATAATCACTTACCACTGTAACTGATATAGTATTATCAGCCACCATAACCTCTACAGCCTTCTTTATTGTTTGACAACTCTGAAGATCTGCATTATTGGCGGATCTATTTCTAAGAGCAATGAAATTAGGCACCGCTATTGCAGCCAAAATTGCTATAATTGCAATAACAATTATAAGTTCGATAAGCGTAAATCCTTTCTTCTTTGATTGGATTATCTTCTCCATTTTTAATCCCCCTAAACATTTATTTATGTTATATCCACTGTAATTTTACAGTGGACTAATCATTGAATTAATTTTTAATGACATTTCAGAAGAAAATTCTCATTCTGAAGTCTTTAATATTGCAGCATCGAAGATGATGAACATCTACGCAGGTGATGATTTAAGTAATGGTATTATACATACTAAACATCGGCTGCATAATTGAAATTACCATGAATCCAATTAAAATCCCCATTATTATAATCATTAAAGGTTCTAGTAATGAAGTAAAGGAAGTAATTTGTGCATCAAGTTCGTCATCATAAAAGTCTGCTGTTTTATTAAGTATTTCATCTAAGGAACCCGATTCCTCACCGATGCTAATCATAGATATTAGCATCGGAGGAAAAAGATTAGTTTCCTTAATAGATTCTGAAAGCCCATTACCCTTCATAACCTGCTCCTTAGCTTCTATTACTTTTTTTTTCACTATAATATTACCAACTACTTCTGATACAATATCAAGTCCATCCACCAATGTTATGCCACTTGCAAGCACAGTTGAAAGAGTTCTAGTAAACCTGGATACTATTATCTTTTGATTAAGTCCTTTTAAAATAGGAATCTTAAGTTTTAAAGAATTCGAAAAAATTTGACCAGTATCACTTTTTAAAAAGTATTTAGATCCAAAAATTATAGCTAAAACCATAATTATAATTATGATAAAATTATTTTTTAAACCTGCACTCAGCCCTAGCATTATTTTAGTAGACATTGGCAGTTCAACTCCGCTGCTAGTAAACATTCCAACAAATATCGGCATTATAAAAACTAATAATATTACCACTACTGCTACTGCAACTATGCCTAGTACTATCGGGTATATCATAGCTGACTTAATTTTGTTATTAATTTTATTTTCCTTTTCATAATGGCTAGACATTCTAAGCATTATGGTATCAAGATTACCTGACAATTCTCCTGCAGCTATCATACTAAGTAACAGATCCGGGAAAATATTTTTTTGCTCTTTCATAGCTTCTGAAAGGGTGGCTCCTTTTCTTAATCCATCATTAGCCTTAAGTAGTGCACGTTTGAATTTTTTGTTCGTCATTTGTTCCCCCAATACCTGCAAACAATTACTAATAGTCGCTCCTGCATCAAGCATAGTGTAAAACTGCCTACAAAATATCGATATGTCCTTAGTTTTTATTTTTTCTAATAAACTAAGTTCAATATTTACACCAGTTTGCATCTCTTCTACTAAAAGAGGATAATAATTATTAAGACTAATCATCTCCATAACTCCATCCTTATCTTTTGCCTCATAAGTGCCTTCCAATCTTTCGCCCTTATCACTCATTGCCTTGTATTTATATTTAGGCATTGTAATTACAACCCTCTTTCAATTTCTTTATTATTGATATGCGATCTTTACAAGTTCTTCAACTGTAGTTATTCCCTTAAGTACTAATTCACCACATGCCTGACCAAGAGTTCTCATACCATTTTTGATTGAAATTTCTTTTAATATTTCACTGTTATTTGAAGTAATTATTGCATCTTTATGTTCTCTTGTTATTTCCATTATTTCATAAACACCAGTTCTTCCCATATAACCTGTCCCTTTACAAAATCCACATCCTTCACCCTTATATAAAATCATATCATCTTCCTGCGCTACCCCTAAAATATTTTTTTCATAATCTGAAGCCAAATAACTTTTTTTACACTCAGGGCATATTTTTTTAACAAGTCTTTGCGCAACTATTCCACAAATCGATGAAGCCGCAAGATACGGTTCTATTCCCATATCTATAAGTCTTAATATTGAGGATGGAGCATCATTTGTATGCAATGTGCTTAAGACTAGATGCCCTGTTATAGCTGCTCTTACAGCTATTTCAGCAGTTTCTGCATCCCTTATTTCCCCAATCATTATTATATCTGGATCTTGCCTTAATATAGACCTAAGTCCATTTGAAAACGTAAGCCCTGCTTTTGTGTTAACATTAACTTGATTTATACCATCAAGCATGTATTCTACAGGGTCTTCAACTGTTATAATGTTCTTATCTTCACTGTTAAGTTCACTCAGAATAGTATATAAAGTTGTAGACTTACCACTACCTGTAGGTCCTGTAACCAGCATAATTCCATGAGGACTTCTAATAATGTTTTTTAACTGTTTTAGCTCGTACTCACTCATTTCAAGTCTTTCAATACCGATTCTATTTGAAGCCCTATTTAGTACCCGCATTACTACTTTTTCGCCATAAACTGTAGGGAGAATAGATACTCTTACATCTACTGTCTTATCTTCTACTGTCATAATTATTTTTCCATCTTGAGGTATTCTTTTTTCAGCAATATTTAAATTAGCAAGTATCTTTATTCTAGCAACCAAAGCACTTAATGTATCCACTCCAAGGGTTGATATTTGTTGGAGTTGTCCATCTACTCTAAATCTTATTCTTATATTTTTTTCAAAAGGCTCTATGTGAATATCACTAGCCCTAGCCTCAATAGCATTTTTAATCAAATAATCCACCATTTTTACAACTGGTGCATTTTTTACATCATCTATGGAAGCTAGTTCTTGCTGATCTTGTACCTTATTATTCTCCTTTTCCTTTGATAATTCTGCCGCCGCTTTAGTTACTTGTTCATCTGAATAACACCTATGAATAGCATTCTTTATTTCTTCTTTTAACGCTACATAACTTTCGACTTCAAAACCTGAAGCTATAGAAACATCATCAATTGCATATATGTTAAGTGGATCCCACATCGCAATTTTTATCTTATTCTCATTAAATCCAAAAGGTATTAAATGGTGCTTTTCGCAAACATTTTGCGGCACTGCCTTAATAGCCATCCTATCAATATTAATCGAATCTAATTTAACTCTAGTTATTCCTGTTTGCTCCTCGATAACACTTATTATATCTTCAGCAGTTACAATTCCATCATCGACTAAAAGTTCACCTAGCTTTTTCCCTAAAGTCTTCTGTCTCCTTAAGGCATCCTGTAATTGTCTTACTGTAAGTTTTCCAGCTTGTACTAATAAATCTCCAAGCCGTCTTTTTATTTTGTTATCCATATAAACACCTCGTTTCGAGATTTAATAGTATTTATTTTATCTTCTGTTTAAATATTCTCTTCTATTAAATTGTTATTCAAATCTTTTTTGCAATATTCTTTATTTTATTAAATTAATTTCAATCACCCATATGTTATTTTATTAAATCAAAAGAGAATGTTTATAAAATCTCATATTAATTTAGGTTTTATCGACCAAATTTCATTAAATGTCAACTATTAATTAATTACTAATTCTGTAATTTTTTTTGTAAACTTTATGTAAAATTATTATATATCTTTTTTTATGGTAATTCAACTAAATTATGATAAATATTGTTGGTTTATGTAATAAATAAATGATTTTTCATCTAAGAACCTATACTATTTATTTCCTTTGAATCTAATAATATTTGCAATTAAATATTGTGATTGCAAATTTAGACTAATATAAGTAAAAACCCTTTATAAATGTTCTAATTTATCTCCTTTTTCTTTTTTATAAAGGTATCTTACTAATTTCTGAATTCATTTTTTAAAAACAAATAAAAAAAATCTTACAATAATATTAATTATTATTGTAAGATTTTTATTTCCTCTTTTAATCGACAATAAGTTTTATAAAGTGAATTTTACGTCTTAAATATGTTAATCAATTACATCTTTTAACTTTATTGTAGGGTATCCTGAACTTGTTGTAGGATACAATTCATTCTCTCCAACCTTTACACTTACATCACCAGTTGTATTAATAACAACCGTAAAATTAGCTGTTGATATAGCTTTAGGAGTTGGTACTTTCTGAAGATAATCTGTTATTGTTTTACTCACTCCAGTTGTGCTGTCCTTAATCTCTACTGGTGTGACGTCGGTACCTGGTATTATTTCACCTTTTACGATTTGTGCATATGTAGCATCAGCAATAACCTTCGCACTAGATATATCGGCCTTTACCTTAGCATCCTTTAATATTCCACTAAACTTAGGCACCGCAATCACTGCTAAGATACCAATAATTGCAATTACAATTATAAGTTCAATCAATGTAAATCCTTTTCTTTTAAATTTATTCGTCTTATTTTTTGGTATCTGCTCTAAAATATTCAACATAAAAATACTCCTCCTTACAACAACTTATTTATCTAATTATTGCCAAGAAAGAGTATTTCCTATTCAGTTTAATTTTTATTTTTCATCTTATTCAACATCAGAATTTATAAAGTCAAATTTGTTATAATCAAACAATCCTCTAGCAGTGATTTTAACGACATTTCAGAAGGTAATTCCTCCATTTCTATAGGTGGTATTAAATACTATAACAAAAACAAAACTTAAGTTTAAATGTAAACCTCCTTCTGAAGTCGTTAATGTTTCAGCACCGCAGGTGATGATTTAACTGCTGGTATTACGGGAAGTGACATAAAAGATAAACTTATAAAAGGATCATATTCTGTCCTCACTCCAAAAGCTCTGGCCATTCTACTAAGTCTTTTTAAATTCTCTGCTACCATGTATGGAGCCTCAAATGTCATTATTCCTCCTATTGGCAAATTTAACTGAGCAATAACCTTTCCTTCTGAAACCATTGCTATACCGCCACCGATAGAAACAAGAGTATTAACTGCAACCTCCATATCCTTTTCATTGTCTCCAACTACTATTACATTGTGAGAGTCGTGAGCTATAGTTTGTGCTATGGAACAATTTTTTAGACCTAATCCTTCTATAAATGAAACAAAATGCCTACCTGTATTATGATGACGCTCAAATACTGCTATTTTTAATACATCTTTATCAATTATCCTCTTTATATAACCATCTACATTTTCTGTTTTCCTCTGCACTAATTTAGTTTCTAATGAATGTGGTATCAATTTAATAACATTCACTGTAGGAGTTTTGCTTTCAACCTTAAATAGTTCACTCTTTATAAACTCCATGTGCATAGAAGATTTTATATTTAATTTGGAACGTTTTTTATCCGGTAATTCCTTATACTCTTTACCATTTTTTATAACTTTTAATATATTCAAACCCTTTAGTTCTTCAAATATCACAAGGTCTGCTTTATACCCTGGAGCTATAGCTCCTCTATCCAATAAATCATAACACTTAGCTGCATTATATGATGCCATTATAAACGCCTTTATAGGATTAAGTCCCTGCTTTATAGAAATTCTAATGCAATTATCTATAGACCCTCTTTCTAGTAGATCATCTATATGCCTATCATCCGTGCAATATAAAAACCTTCCATAATTACGATTATTAACTGCTGGAAGTACTGCCCTTAAATTTTTTGCAGCTGATCCTTCTCTTAGCATAACGTACATTCCTCTACTAACTTTTAGTAATGCATCTTTCTCATTATTGCACTCATGGTCTGTTTTTATCCCACAGCTTAGACATGTATTTAACTCACTGGGTGATATATTAGGGCAATGCCCATCAATATGTTTATTTTTTGCCATATCTAATTTTTTTAGTATATTATCTTCCTTATTCACAACTGATGGAACATCCATTACCTCACCTAGGCCAAGCACGCAATCATTATCAATTAACTCTTCTAAATCTTCAGCATTAAGTACGTACCCACTATCCTCAAATTTCGTTGCCGGAACACAAGATGGCAACATAAAAAATGTATCTATCGGGGCTTCTTTACTGCTTTTAATCATTGCTTTAATACCTTCTATTCCTTCTACATTAGCTATTTCATGAGGGTCTGCTATTATGGTAGTTATACCTTTTTTAATTACTACCTTGCCAAACTGTTTTGGCATAATCATGGAGGACTCTATGTGAACATGTGCATCAATAAAACCCGGCGCTACATATAAGTCTGAACAATCTATTTCAAGACTTCCTGAGTACTCACCAATACCTATAATAGTGTCGTCAACTATTGCAATATCGCCTCTATCTACCTCTTCAGTAAACACATTAATAAACCTTGCATTTTTAAGCACCAAATCTGCCTTTATTCTTCCCATGGCGGCATCAATGTTTTTCTTAACTTGATCCATATGCTTCCCTCCCTCAATATTTGCTAATCCCTTTATATAAATTATTACGAAAATGGTTACAGTATTCCTTATTACTACTCTAAACATAAAATTTCTTGTTTTATACTTGTCTTTAATTATAAAAAATAAAAAACACAGCTATTGCTGTGCTTCATCACAGTTAGACTGTGTTTCATCTTCCTCCGTTTTTAACCCTACTCTATTATACCAATCTACATATATATAGAATAAACTTACAACATCTTGTTGATTATATAATAGTATTTTTTCTTTCTTCTCAGGAGGCATTCTATTAATATAATCATTATCCCTTACTATCTTACTAAATGTTTTTGCTAAATTAGAACCACTTATTACTTCACTTTCCCTATCAATCTCAAATATCTTTTCTAAAGCTTTAAGACCAATACAAGTTCCTTCTGCTTTTTCAAAACATTTCTGTAAATCCACTTCTCCAAAATAACCTTCTAATATAAAGTCTATTTTATAAGCTTTTAATAGATAGTTTATAACTGTAAAATCATTGTTTCCCGAAAACGTAACAATGTATTTTTTATTATACTTAGTCTTCATTTCTTCAAAATAGTTTTTAGCTAAAGATAATATTTCTATAGCATCTTTTTTATTTTCTGCCATATACTGCGTAACCTTTAATTCATTTGTTGTTTCATCATAATAGCAGCACCCAAATACTCCAATACATATAGGCTTTTTATAAATGTAATGCTCTAAATCAAAAAACAATGCATCTTTAAAGAGTTGTTTATTTCCGTCTATGGTAAGAGAGCCTTCTACCGAAATATCTCCTACCTTAATACTATTAAGTTTTGTAATCACAATATCACTCTTTTCTACTAAGTTTTGTAAGAAGCAAAACCGTAAATTTGCACACATATAATTTAAAACTCTGCCCTATGTACATGTTATCACATTTTAACTATTTTATAAAAGCATTTTAATCATTTAATAAATTTTATTATTGTTCTTTGTTGACACTAATATATAACCATGTTAATATTATATTGAGAATAGTTTTCATTAAGGAGTGATTGTTATAAGCATTTATGATTTAAAACCAGGAGATAAAGCACTAATTCAATCCGTTTGCGGGGACGATAAGTTTGCTAAAAGACTACTCGCATTAGGCTTCATTGAAGGTACCGAAGTTAAATTAATTGCTACTGCACCTTTAGGAGATCCTATAATTATTAATTTACGTGGTTTTAATATAGCCATTAGAAAGAATGACGCTAAAAATATATCTATACTAAAATCGTAATTATTATACCCAAGATACCCAGAGGAGGATTTGAATGATTACTGCCGCTTTATTAGGTAATCCTAATGTTGGTAAAACGACTCTATTTAATGCACTTACAGGTTCTAACCAATATGTAGGGAATTGGGCTGGAGTAACAGTAGAAAAAAAGGAAGGCTTCGTAGAAAATAAAATTAAAATTGTTGACTTGCCGGGCATTTATGCCATGGATACTTATTCAAATGAAGAAAAAGTTTCCAAGGAATTTTTACAAAGCGGTGACGTGGATGTAATTATAAATATTGTCGATGCATCAAGTCTTGATAGAAATTTATACCTTACAACTCAATTAAAGAAGTTTAACAAACCAATAATTTTGGTATTAAACATGATTGATGTAGCAGTTGCTAAGGGTTTGGATATTAATTATGACCAGCTTTCACAAAAACTAGGTGTAAAAATAATACCAATAGTCGCTTCAAAGGGAAAAGGAATTTTAGATGTTAAAGATTGTCTTCTTAAAGGTGATTATGTTAGTAAGACAACAAACAGTCTAAACTTCAAAGATGAAAAGGAAACTTATTCGTACATTGAAGTTTTACTAAAATCCTGCACTAATAAAAAGAAAAATGATAAAGTTTCTATTACACAAAAAATAGATAAAATCGTGCTTAATAGGATTCTTGCTTATCCTCTATTTTTCCTAAGTTTATTTGTAATTTTTATGTTTACCTTTAACTGGGTTGGACAACCTTTAGCTGATTTACTCGATAAATTGCTTAATGATATTATTGTACCCTTCCTAACTAATATATTATCGGATAACAGTGCTTGGTTCTCTTCTCTACTAATTGACGGTGTCATAGGTGGCGTAGGTTCAGTAATAGTATTTTTACCAGTAATATTAGCGTTATTTCTAGGTATTTCATTTTTAGAAGACAGTGGCTACATGGCAAGAGCTGCCTTTATTATGGATAAATTAATGAGGAGAATGGGTTTATCAGGAAAAGCTTTTATTCCCTTAATTGTTGGTTTCGGCTGTTCTGTGCCTGCTATAATGTCTGCTAGAACACTGGAAAGCGATAAAGATAGAAAATTAACAGCACTTTTAGTACCTCTTATGTCTTGTAATGCTAGGCTTCCAGTTTATGCATTGTTTGCATCAGTGTTTTTCCCCGGTAGCAAAACCCTCATGGTATTTTCATTGTACTTACTAGGAATTTGTATAGCCTTTGGAATTGGTATTTTATTTAAAAACACATTATTTAGGAAAGACGAAGAACCTTTTATTATAGAATTACCTGAATATCAATTACCAGAACTAAAAAGCTTATTAATACATACTTGGGAAAAGGGTAAAGGTTTCTTAAAGAAAGCCGGTACTATTATCTTTTCTATTTCCGTACTAGTATGGTTTTTATCAAACTTTAACACTACAGGTATGGTTGATATAAACTCTAGTTTTTTAGCTAGTATAGGTAAATTTATAAATCCAATATTTATTCCTCTTGGATTTGCCTCATGGCAAAATTCAGTAGCACTTTTAACTGGTCTTATGGCTAAAGAAGTAGTTGTAGGAACTATGGGTGTTATATATGGTGGTAATTTAACACATGCTTTAGCTAATCATTTTACGCAACTATCTGCTTATAGTTTTTTAGTTTTCGTATTATTATACACTCCTTGTGTATCAGTAATTGCAACTATGAAAAAGGAATATGGAAACAAAATGGCTATTTTCTCTGTGGCTTATCAATTAACACTCGCTTGGGTAGTTTCTTTCATAATATTTAATGTTGGAAGCATAATAATGAGGTAATATAAAAAATAAAGAGGTGAGTCACCCATGGAATATATTATTGTTGGTGTTATCGTTATTGTAGCAGGATACATCTTGTATTCTACTATAAAGAAACAATCACATGGTGATTGTGGCTGTGGGAATGGCTGTAAAGGCTGTAACCAAAATTGTGAGACAAAAACATCTAATAAAAAAGATAACAAAACAGAATAACAAAAGTGGTATAGTACATTAATGTACTATACCACTTTTTTTTAAAACCTACTGCTCACTGTTTTTAGTGGCTGCTTTGTGTTTATACCATTTTTCATAAGAGACATTTGTTTTTTAGCTAATTTTTCTTTTCTCTTAAGATCCAAATCAATTTCAATAGTGTTAATTACTTTGAAAATTTCAGGCAAATTTACAACATCTTCATAATTATGAAGCATAAGAATCTCTTTCAGCTTTTCATCATGTTTTAATAGGTATTCATTGTAGAGTTCAACCCACTTTGCTCCGTTAATTTCATCTTTTCTATTGATACCAATAAACTGCTCCACACTTTTTAAACTACAGTTCTTAATTCCCATTCTTTTATGAAATGGTCTTATAAACTTATATAAATCCATGTGTTCTCTAGGTAATCTATAGCCGAAATTGTATCTATACATCTTCCTAATTATGAAAGGTTCATCAAATGCTGTACCATTATAGGAACACCACCTTTTAAACTTACCCATAGCTTTCGTGAATTCTTTTAAAATATTTACTTCCTCGCTTGGTGACTCCGCGAAATATTGAACAATTTTAAATTCACCTTCGCTTAAGTAATACCCTAAAGATATTAGTACTATTTTGTCATATTCTAGATCAAAACCCGTAGCTTCAATATCCAAATATGCAATAGTATCCATCCTGTATTTGCTGAAAATTTCCTTTGGTAAAACAACTTTAATTTGATATTCTTTTATGAACATAGTTCCCCCTAATCTATAAAAAAAGAAAAGCATACATTATAACAAATGTGTTTTTATTTGCTTAGCAAATGTATTTTTATTTGTGTAGCAAATGTGTTTTTATTTGCTAAGTAGTCCTAAACAAGTTTTACATTTTTCTATACTCTAATAATACAGTAAAAACAGCGTTATTGCAAATGCTGCAACAACGCAAATTTCAATAAATGCTGTGCTAATACTACATTCTATCTACGACTTCTATACCTATAAGGCCTAATGCGTTCTTAATTACGACGCATGTTGCTTCTACCATTTTAATTTTGGCTTTTTTATCAGATTCATCTTCCAAATTAGATATGTTGTACTGATTGTAAAATTTATTAAAAGCCTTAGCTACATCAATTACATATCTTGTAACCATTGATGGTTCTAATTTATCAATAGCAAACAAGATTGCCTTTTGGAAACCTTCTAACTGCTTTACAAGTTCAAATTCCTCTTTAGAATTTAATTTATTGTAATCAAGTTCTATATCAGTTTCTTTGCTAGTCTCTTCAACCTTCCTTAATATACTTTTTGCTCTTGCATAAGTATATTGAACATAAGGACCTGTTTCTCCCTCAAAGCTAAGCATTTCTTCCCAATTAAAGACGATATCTCTTTCTCTATGGTTTTTTAGATAAGTGAATACAATAGCTCCTATTCCTACCTTTTTAGCTACAGCCTCTTTATTTTCAAGTTCAGGATTTTTTTGATTTATTACTTCAAGAGTTTTAGCCACTGCTTGATTTAATAATTCATCTAGGAAAATAACATCACCTTTTCTTGTAGACAATTTTTTATCTGCAAATCTTACCGTACCAAAAGGTACATGCACACAATCATCTGCCCACTTATTTCCCATAAGCTTTAAAGTAGTAAATACTTGTTTAAAATGAAGAGCTTGATCTTTCCCAACTACATAAATATTTTTATAAAAGTTGTAAGTCTTTTTTCTATATGTTGCTGCTGCTAAATCACGAGTTGCATAAATTGTAGCTCCGTCTGATTTTTTAATTATGCATGGTGGGATATTGTAATCATCAAGCATTACAACTTTAGCTCCATTACTCTCAACTAGTAGTCCCTTTGCATCTATGTCCTTAATAATATCATCCATCTTATCGCAATAGAAACTTTCACCAGCATAAGAATCAAATTTAACATTTAAAATTTCATAAAGTTTTTTAAACTCAACTAAGCTTAAGTCACGGAATTTAGTCCAAAGCTTAACTTCCTCTGCAGATCCATCTTCTAAATTTTTAAAGTACATTTTTGCCTGTTCATTAAGAGTAGGGTCAAGATCAGCTTCTTCGTGAAATTTAACATAAATTCTTAATAATTCTTTAATAGGATCTTTTGCTAAAGCATCCTCATCTACCCAGTTCTTATAAGCATAAATAAGCTTACCAAATTGTGTACCCCAATCTCCAAGATGATTAATTCCAGTACAATTATATCCTTCAAAAGATAGTATTTTATATAATGAGTTACCAATAACTGTAGTAAATAAATGTCCTACATGAAATGGTTTTGCAATATTAGGAGATGAATATTCTACTACTATATTCTTACCTTCACCCATTTTAGATGAACCATAGTTGTCTCCCTCTTCTAATATTTTTTCTACAGTTCTTTTAATAAATACTCCTTTATCTAGGAAGAAATTTAAATAAGGACCAAAACACTCTATTTTCTCAAAACCATCTTTTTCTATTTTTTCTTTTAAGTCCTTAGCTATCATATTCGGTGCTTTTCTCATAGCTTTTGATAATTGAAAACATGGAAAGGCAAACTCTCCCATTTCAGGTTTTGGTGGTATTTCAATTAAATTTTCTATTGTTTCTATGTCGAGCTCCACCAACTGTTTAATTCTTTGTGCAACTATTTTTTTATAATCCATAAAAATTCCCCTCCTGTTTTGCTCTGGGTAGATAACAATTATTAACTGTTATCCCCTCCTATAATTCATTTCGCTTCATAATGATAATTATCACCAATTTGACAACTCATGTGCATTGTAATATAACAAAAAACCCATCTCTAAATAAAGAGACGGGTTATATTTCCGCGGTACCACTCTAGGTGACTATAAAGTCCACTCAATATTTTAACGCTAGTTAGCGGCATACCCTATAAGAGTCAAAAGTCGATCTTTCTAACTAGTTCAGGCAGCTTCTCCAAGGTTCTTTTCCTAAAATCAATGTAACATTAATTTCGTTAAATAGTTATCTATTCAACTTCTTATACCTTATAAGGCTTACACTCTACCCTTACTCGCTTTAAGATTAATAAGAAAGTACTGTCCTCTTCATAGAATTTAATAATTCTATATTTATTCGATAATACACTATATTATATCCCTATTGATTCATATTTGTCAATTCCTTTACTTCTTAACTACTATTATATATAGGTTATACTAAATTACTTGTTTAATTACTTAGGAAAACAATTCATAATTGTTTTCCTAAGTGTATTTAACTCTTAATAATTTCAGAGAAATTTTTTAAATCATTAATAGGTTCTTTGCAATTATAATTTTCACAAATATAAGCAGTCGTTTTACCAAGCAATTGTTTGTGCTCATTTAGCTCAGAATTTATAGAAATCAACTTTTTATCACCATTATTTAATACTACTGTAGCAAAAGGCATATATGTGCTATTAATCTCTTTAATCATATCTTTAGTTCCGCTTGCATTCGCATCCCCAGAAATTATAATATCTTTTCCTGGTACTGTGCTATATAGTAGAGCCATCATAAAATAAGCATGAGCACTTTCTATAGTCTTAACCTTTGATGCAAAGGTCTTAAACTGTTCTGCAGCCTGATCTTCTAATTTACTATTAGCCGTTAATCTAGCAAGTCTTAACATGTTTAAAGTAGCTACTGAATTTCCAGAAGGCATTGCACCATCATATATATCCTTAGGCCTTGAGATTAGTTCTTCTCCATCAATTCCATATAGAAACAATCCGCCCTTATTTTTATCTTTAAACAGTTTAATCATATTTTCATTAAGTTCTATAGCTTTAGCTAAATATACTACGTTAAAAGTAGCCTCATATAGTTCAATTAAAGCATGAACTGTAAAAGCATAATCGTCTAAATAACCTAGGTTGGCAACATCACCCTCTCTGTACCTTGCCATTAACCTCCCTTTATCATTAATCATCTTACTTAGTATAAAATTTATAGCTTTTTCAGCTGCATTTATATAACTTGTATTTTTAAAAACTCTTCCTCCATAGGCAAGAGCTGCAATCATAAGTCCATTCCAGGACGTTAATAGTTTATCATCTTTATAAGGATGAATTCTTTTTTCTCTATATTCAAATAACTTTTCTCTCATCTTTTCTAAATTATGATTCGTTTCTTCATCTATATGAGCACTACTTTGTTTTCCAATAAGGTTTGGAATATTTTGTCCCTCAAAATTACCTTTCCTTGTTATATCATATTGCTTGCAATAGATTTTATAGCTCTCTTCACCTAAAACTAAAGCTACTTCCTCAAGCGTTAACAAATAATATTTACCCTCGATTCCTTCGCTATCTGCATCCTCAGCGCAGTAAAAAGCTCCTTCCGTCGAGGTCATATCCCTTAAGATATAAGTAAATATTTTCTCTGCGACTTCTTTATAGAATTTTTTACCTGTAGCTTCAAAAGCTTCAATATATACCTGCGCTAAAAGGGCATTATCATATAACATTTTTTCAAAGTGTGGCACTAACCATTTCTGATCTGTTGAATACCTAGAAAATCCAAACCCAATATGGTCAAAAATTCCACCCGCATGCATTGCTTCCAAAGTCGTCTCTACTATTTCTAATGCTTTAGGCTCATCATAATTTTTCCAATATCTCAATAAAAATTGTAAATTGTGTGGAGCCGGGAATTTTGGTGACCTTCCAAATCCACCATATTTCTCGTCAAAAATACTTTCAAAGCTACTATATGCATTATGTATTTCATCTTCACCTATTTCTCCAGGTTTAACAAAACCATCAATGTTTTTTATATGCTCCACTATTTTTTTACTAGATTCTATAATATTCTCTTTATTTTCATTCCATTGCTCTGCAATAGAAATTAGTACATCTTTTATACCTGGCATACCATGCATACTTTCTCTAGGGAAATAAGTACCTGCATAAAATGGCTTTTTATCCGAAGTCATAAAGATTGTTAAAGGCCACCCGCCACTGCCAGTAAGAGCCTGACATACAGACATATAAATACTATCTACATCTGGGCGTTCTTCTCTATCAACTTTTATTGCTATAAAATATCTATTTAATATTGCCGCTACTTCTTCATTTTCAAAAGATTCCTTTTCCATAACATGACACCAGTGACAAGTACTGTAGCCAATTGAAAGGAATATTGGTTTATCTTCTACTTTAGCTAAAGTAAAGGCTTCTTCACCCCAGGGATTCCAATTTACTGGGTTATACGCATGTTGCAAAAGGTATGGTGACTTTTCATTAATTAATCTGTTAGGTTTTTGCTTTTGTTTAATAGTATAAGGTTCAGTCATAGCTACAACAACTCCTATCAAATATGTATTAACAATATTATACCCATTCTAATTGCTTTAAGTCCCTAGAAATAAAGAAGTCCCAGAACCCTATTAAAAGATAAAAGCGGAAATAATAAAAAACATAGTAGAAATTCCAACGCCTATCAAGCAATATGGCAGTTCTGATTTAATATGTTCCATCAAGGGCACTTCAGATATAGATGATGATAATATAGCAGTTTCCCCAAGTGGTGATGCATTGTCCCCAAACGAGCCTCCAGCTAGGACAGAACCTATAATAAGAGCTAAATTGATGTTAGTAGCTACAGCGATTGGTATAGCGATTGGCATTATAAGAGCCCATGTGCCCCATGCTGAACCCATTGAATAAGAAATAGCACAACCGAGTAAATATATTGATGCTGGTATTAAAAAACGAGGCACTTGATTTCCCATAACTGACGTTATAAACTTTGTAAAACCTAAATCCTGTACTATACTTGAAAGTCCCCAACTTAAAGTTAATACAATAATTGGAGGCATCATTTCATTTCCACCAGATAAAAAATGGCTTTCTATTTCACTCATAGGTATTTTCTGAATAATATAGAACACACAAGTAATCACTAAAGTAATAAGTGCTGACATAAAAATAGATTTTTCAAAATCTGCATTCATAATTGCTCCAGTAAATCCTATTCCTTTATCTTTGCCAGTAAACCAGAAAAAGAAAAAGGTTGTTACTATTAACGATGTTAATGGCAAAATTAGATTTAAAGGGCGAGGTGGTGCTTTTTCCTCAAATTCACATTGTTCATGGGCTTCATTTTGACCATGTTCATGAGTATCAGTCTCTTCATTTTTTGTATCTACTTTGATTGTCTTCTTAAATCCAAAATTAAATATAATAACTATAATACTTATTAAAACCATTGTTATGGCGTAAAAGTTATATGGAATGCTTTTTATAAATAACTCATATGGTGATTGATTTATTCCTGCTTTACTTAATGAAGAAGCAATTACCCCAACTATATATCCAACATAGGTAGTTCCAAATGGTATAAGGATAATTAATAAACAAGATGTTACATTTACTACAAAAGCCAATTTCTTTTTGTTTCCATTTGTTTTTTCAATCAATGCTTTTCCAATTGTACCTGATGATATTGCATGGAAACAGCAATCTATAGATGTAACTATACTAACGAACCACACTGCTGCCAGAGCACCTTTTTCAGTTTTTACATACTTATCTGTAATTTTAGAAAACCCTTTAATGCCTCCCGAAACCTTCATTATTTCTCCGAATGCCCCAAATACAAATAGAAATAATATAATATAAACACTTTCCTCAGACGCTATTGCTTTTACTAGATGGTCAGTAGATAAAATAATGCCTTTAACTATGTTGCCACCTGCAAGCATAATACCACCCGCTAAAATACCAACTACAAGTGAAGATATAATTCTTTTAGTAAATGTTGCAAGTGCAATAACTATAATAGGAATAAATATAGAGATAAATCCATAATTCATATTCATGTTCCTTTCCATATAAGACTTAGTAACTATTTTCTATGTATAGTTTATCCTTAATACAAAATAATATTTTACTTAATTAAAAGTATCTATGTTCTAATTAAATATTATTTTTGCCGATAGTATGGGTAAATAAATACTCATAAATTAAAGTATTAAAATAATAGGATGGAGGGTTTAAATTGAGTAATCGCATTAAAAAAGAATTTCTTATAGAGGGTTTGTGTTGTGCAAATTGTGCATCCAAAATTGAAGATAGGGTTGGGAAATTAGAAGAGGTTAGCGTTTCTTCAATGAATACTATAACTAATATTTTGTCTATTGATATTAAAGATGTTGATAAATTAGACGATGTATTAAGCAAAATAGAGAGTATAGTGAAAACAGTAGACCTGACGCAATTATTACAGAAAATATAAAAACAAACTCTGACAAAAAAATATTACTTGTAACAGGTTTATGTTGTGCGAACTGTGCAACTAAAATTGAAACTAAATCTAAAAAAATGCAAGGCATAAAATCAATTTCAATGGATTTCATTTCATCAAAGTTAGTTTTAGAAGTAGAAAATAAGAACGAAATGAACAAAATTGTAGATGAAGTAGTAAAAATAGTGAAACTGGTTGAGCCTGACGCAATAGTAACAGATGAGGAAAATAAAAAAAAATAGTAAATCGCAAGGGCTTGCTCGCAAGGTTCAAAAGATAAAAAATACAAAAGACCTTTTAAGGATTCTTATAGGTACATTTCTATATATTATCACTTTCTTCTTAAATGATAATTCTTCTGTTAAGTTTGCTTTATTTATTATCGCATTTATTTTAGTAGGTTCAAAAGTTCTTATTAAATCTGCAAAAAATATACTTAGAGGACAAGTCTTTGATGAAATTTTTTTAATGAGTGTTGCAACTATTGGAGCTTTCGCAATTAAGCAATATCCAGAATAGTCAGACAGTTGGTGCTAAAGTTGGAAAACAACTGGGTTTAGACGAAGTATATTCAGAACTTCTACCTCACCAAAAAGTAGAAAAGCTTGAAATACTTAATAGTCAAAAATCTTCAAAAGAAAAACTACTGTTTGTTGGAGATGGTGTAAATGATGCACCAGTACTAGCAATGGCTGATGTAGGAGTTGCTATGGGAGGTTTAGGTTCAGATGCAGCCATAGAAGCTTCAGATATTGTAATCATTACGGACGAACCATCGAAGATAGTAAGTGCAATTAAAATAGCAAGAAAAACTAAACATGTAATATGGCAGAATATAATACTCGCTTTAAGTGTAAAAGTAATAATACTAACATTAGGTGTTGGTGGTCATGCTACGATGTGGGAAGCAGTATTTGGGGATGTAGGAGTTACAATAGTTGCAGTTTTTAATGCAATGAGAGTATTAAATGTAGATGATTTATAATTTAAAAAGTTTTAAACTGAGTATAATCGGAGCTATATTGCGTAGACATAAAAAAATATAGAATAAGAGAGAAGGTTAACACCTTCTTTTTTTGTGGAATGACATAATATCTATTGAAAAATATAAGCATATTTTCGTTCCTATAATATTTATATGGATGGGAATTTTTATCTTTTTATCTTAATGAAAAGTGGTACTATAAACTTCATTTATAAGAAGGTATTTTAATATTACTTCACAATCTTTTAAAAATGTTAGTTAAGGGAAGTTAAGATGGCTTCTTTAAAAGTTGTTATATTATCAACATCCTTTTAAAAGAAAGCCTTATTTGCATTTTAATACGCTTGAGGACTCTTGAGAAGATTATATTACATGTTGCTAAATACCTTTTGTAAATATCTCCATACACAAAATTGCTTTAGTTACTCCTGATTTTTTATAAAAATATTACTTAATAACCACAAAGAAAACACTTTTGTCGTACATTTTGAATAATGCATAAGCACTTGATCTTCTCCTATAAAAGAACCATTCTTTAATCTTTTTTTATCTAAAGCATAACCTTTTATTGAATACTCACTCAAAACCTGAGTCGTCCAATACATATTGTGTAGCTTTAATTGAATTTATTTTATAACCAACAGATATAACAGAATCTAACTTATAATGCTTTGTGCTATATTACTACTTTATTGTTATCAGTTTTAAGCCAATGATTCCACTTACAATTAATACAACACAAATAACACGCATAATATCAATTGGCTCTTTAAACAAAATAGCACCTAAGACCACTGTGCCAACAGTTCCTATACCAATTGGAACTGCATATGCAGTTCCAATTTGCAGACTTTTTAGTGATAATAATAAAAAATAAAAACTTGTAAGCATTCCTATAATGGTTAACAAACCGTGTAATATTTTCGTGTCATCATTTTAAAGTGAGTAAAATAAAAAAGCCTTAAGAAATATTATTATAATATCTCCCAGGCTTTTATCCTTCCGTGAACACAGTTAACTGTGCGTTTTCTCTTGTACCAGCCAGTCATAAATTAACTCTTGATAAGTATATAACCTTATTTTTCAAAAGTTCCTTTAACTAATACCTTGCCATCAGACACCATTTCTACCCCTTTAGCAAAGACTGTTTGTATAGTTAGGTCACTTTTGTTAACTATTACAAGGTCAGCATCTTTACTCTCCTGCACTAATCCTTTATTATATAGTTTCAAATTAGTAGCTACATTTGAAGTAATCACTTTTAGTGCAACCTCTAAATCTACTCCATCCTTAATTACTGCATCTCTGACCTCTATATACAGCGACTTAGTAGACCCAATTCCTAGGCCAATAAATTCTCTTTTTTTATTAAAAATTGGTAAACTTCCTTGTCCATCAGAAGTAAATTGGATTTGTTCTACTGGTATTCCTCTTTCTAATGCTATTTTTAGTGCTGTACTTGCCTTAACTTCATCCTTCTCAAGGTGATCCGGATCTGAACTAGTAGTAATATCAATGATTCCACCAAGTTTTGCAAATTCTATTCCTGCTTCAAACAGAGAAGTGCTTCTGTTTATATGTGTTGGTATAACTTGTTTAATTGGTATTTCAGTTTCCTTTATCATTCTGACTAAATATTGTAGCCTTCTCTCACCATAACCAAGATGAACATTCACAACACCAGCTTTACCTGAAAGCAATCCACCAACTCTAGCATCTGCGACGACTTTTATAAATTCTTCATAAGTTGGCTGTGAGGACCTATGGTCTGAAATAGCTACTTCTCCTATTCCAATAATTTTATCTATAAGCATAATATCTGATTTACAGCTACTGGTTATTGTATTTACAGGTATTGCATAGGACCCAGAATAAATATAAGTACTTATTCCTTCCTCCTCAAGTGCTCTTGATTTTGCAAGAAGTGCTTTTAAGTCTCTACATACACCGTCAGTACCTAGGCAGCCTACTACGGTGGTAATTCCACCAACCACAATATCAGAAAGTTGAATTTCAGGTGTCCTAGTCTTAAATCCTCCTTCCCCCCCCCCACCTATAATGTGCACATGCGCATCTATAAAACCTGGAAATACTAGTTTACCTTCCGCATTAATTACTTTTACAGGGGCAAAGTTTTGTGGAATTGTTATATTTTCAACAATAGCTTCAATTTTCCCTCCCGCAATTATAATATCCTTTTTCCCAATGTACTCAGGTGCATAGACTTCTCCGTTTTTAATTATTGTAATCATAAAATACCGTTTCCTCCTTTTATTCATAACATATTATTCTATAGTAAAATCAATTATTATTGGAAGTAGTAGAAGTCAAAATATCTATAAACTATATAAGGTAAACAATTAAAAGATGGCTCACATATGTGGTAAACCATCTTTTAAACATAAATCAGAAAAAAAACTATTGTATTTTTTTATCAATATAATTTTCAGAAATCAATAATTTAGTTTCACTTTTACTTTCCTTAATTTTGTTATTTATTATGTCTATAAGTGGTTCTAGTTGCTTTTCAAAGAAAATAATAACTATATCTCCAGGCTTCGCAAAATCTAATGCCGTTTTAAATGCATCCTTCTCTTTTAAAATTTTCTTAGTGTTCATGTTATGAAGCTTAGATCTTTGTACTCCTCTTAGTAGAATATCTGCTACTTCGCCCATAGCTCTGCCTCTTCTATCTTCATCCTCTTTTATAAAAATATAATCAAAACTTTCACCTGCGCATTTACCGATCTCTAGGATATGGCTGTCTGGTCTATCTCCTGGCACACCGATAACTCCTATAAGTTTACTATGTTTTATTTGCTTAAGTCCATCTAGTACACACTTGTAGCCATCAATGTTGTGCCCATAGTCTAATACCACCATTATATCATTTACATAATAAGTATTAAACCTTCCTGGATTTTGCTCATTATTACAGTGAAATGAAGTTAAACCCTTCTTAATAATATCATAACTTATTCCAAGCCCTATTGAAGCTGCGCATGCTGCCATAGCATTTTCAATATTATATTTTAAAGCGCCATTCATTGTTATACCTATGCTCTTTATGTCTATTAAGCTTTCAGAATGAGTGCTCTTTTGGATAAAAATTTTACCCTCATCCACATAAATTCCATATCCTCCCTTATCGATGTTACTTCTCATCACTGCATTGTCTCTATCATTAGAAAAAATAATAAGATTCCCCTTTAGCCTAGGCAAAATACTTATACACATCTCATTATCTCCATTAACGACAACATACCCATCTTCTTTAACTGCTTCTCCAACCAAAGCCTTAACTTTTGCTAAGTCTTCAATAGTTTCTACACCATCTACTCCAAGGTGATCCTCAGTTATGTTTGTAATAACAGCAACATCAGCAAGGTCATAAGCTAATCCTCCTCTTATCATTCCACCTCTTGCAGTTTCAAGAACTGCGGCATCTATTTCTTTAATTCATAAGAACGGCTAGAGCGCTTTTAGGACCTGTAGTGTCACCCTTAAATGTACATTTTCCATCAATATAAATTCCGCTTGTGGTGGTCATTCCAACAGTATATCCTGCAATGGAAAGTATGTGTGAAATGAGTCTTGTAGTAGTAGTTTTTCCATTGGTTCCTGTCACTGATATTAGTGGAATGTTTTTTGGTATATCCTTAAATAATTTATCGACTATATGACCTGCCACATTTCGTGATGATCCGATACACGGATTATGATGCATTCTAATACCAGGTGCAGCATTTATTTCTATAATTACTCCGCCGTCAGTTATTGGTTTACTTATATCTTCACATATTAAATCTACCCCACAAATATCAAGGCCTATAGCACTTGCAGCTCTTTTACATATTTCTATATTTTCCTCACATATTAAATCTGTACAATCTAATGCGAATCCACCCGTAGATAAATTTGCATTATCTTTTAAAAATAATTTTTCTTTTTCGGGAAGAACAACCTTTAGTGTATATCCCTTTTGTTTAAGATATTCTATAAGTCTATCATCTATTTTAATTTTAGTTAATTCTTTTTCGTGACCTTCACCTCGTCTTGGATCATCGTTCGTGGTATGAATAAGCTTTTCAATAGTACTTATACCATCACCTATAATGTATGGAGGAATTCTTTCTGACACTGCAACTATATCTCCGTAAACACTACATACTCTATAATCCCTTCCACTTATGAACTTTTCTATTATTATATCTTCTTTAAAATCTTTAACTAAAAGTTCATAGGCATCTGATAACTGTTTTTCATCTTTTATATTGACAATAACTCCCTTGCCTTGGTTTCCAAACTCAGGTTTAATTACAACTGGGTAACCTATATCCTCTGCAAAGGAAAGAACATCTACCCTACTTTTAACTTTCATTCCACTTGCTACAGGTAAACAATGCGTAACTAATATTTGTTTGGTTAGCAATTTATCCTGTGCAATACCCACAGCTATTGCGCTTGTATCATTTCCCATTGTTGCTTGAATAATTTTAGAATACTTACCATACCCTAATTGAAAAATACTATCTTCACCTATCCTTAGAATAGGAATCCCTCTTTTTTTTGCCTCATTACAAATATTAAATGTACTTACCCCAAGTTGTTCATCCATTAATATTTCCTTTAATTCTTTTAATCTTAAATCTATATCAAATATTTTTTTATTAATTAATGAATTAACAATATTAACTGCTATATTTGCAGCCTCAATGCCGGTATTCTTATATTCATATTGATATATAACATAATAATTATCCCCTAATATCTCTCTAGACTTCCCATAACTTACTTCTACGCCAACCATATTTTGGAGCGCTATTATAATATGTTCAGTTATATGTGCCAAATAAGTTCCTTCTGTAAGTCTTTTAATAAAACCCCTATCTTCATCTATCCCACATCTATGTTTATTAAGTTCTGGCAAAAGTCGTACTAAACTTTCATTAAAATCACAAATATCTTTGCTAGGAATTTCACTGTAACCCTCTAAATCTAGGTCAAGTCTTATACACTTTTTATGAGAATATATATTTCTTCCCTCAAATACCCTATGATTAATTATTTTCATGTGATTCTCCTCCTAATGAGATACTACCATCTATATCTACCACCTATAAAGATAATAAGAAATACTGACAGTATTTTATAATAACATATTTACGCAATAGGTATTCTAGATGTTAGGTCAAACCTATTTCCATCCTTTAATACATGCATTTTAACATTGAATATTGACAGTATATTATTTTGATATTGTTCCGACACATTTGTATCGCTTATATTACTTCCATCAATAATATAAACTGCACCAGAACCAACAACTCTTAAGATATTATTTTTATTTACAATAATTGAAGTATCTTCATCAATACCGATCCCTAAAACTTCCGGATTTTCTGCTACACCAACTAACAACCTTCCAACTCTTCCTCTTTGAGCAAAATGTTGATCTATTATAACTCCAGTAATTAATCCTAACCCTGGAGCCATTTTAAGAGTACATTTTTTAGGAGATTCATCATCTAATCCAGTTACTATCATAACATCACTCATTACTGACGCTCCAGCAGAAGTTCCAACAAAGACACAATCTTCTGAATGTCTACGCTTCAAACTTTTATATAAGGGAGTACCTCCAAGTATACTGGTTATTCTAAGCTGATCACCTCCAGTAAAGAATACTAATGAAGCTTTTTCAATTAATTCCACATTTTCAGTTTTTAAAGCATCTTCCCTATTTCTTACATCAAGTACTCTGATATTTATAATACCTAACTCATGAAATATATTGGTATATTCATTACCTACTTCTACTGGTAACTCTGTTGCTACTGTTACGATAACTAAAAGTTGGCTTTCCTCTTTAATATGTGAACTTACCTCTTTAAGTATCTTTTTATCACCTTTCTTATCCTCTGCTCCACCTATTATAATTAACCCTTCTTGTATATTAATTGACATTCACCATCCTATAATAATTTTTATCAAATGAGTCTATCTTTTATTGTTTCAAAGCTTAAAGCCATATTACCGTTAATAAAATATGTTTTTTAACAATATTATTATATATAAATTCCCTTTTTCTTTTATTGTATCCATTATTTGAATGTTGTTTTACTTATTTATCATTTGGATAATTGGCTAAAAATATACTTCATTTTGAGTATTTTCATGTTTCGAGTAAAAATAAAATAATAATAGCCTATAATATAAATCCGTGCCTGTTAGCACTAAAGAATGGACCACTGATAAAATCGATTTTTTACGGGACGGCGAATCTTTAATAAAGAAGGATATAGATTTAACAACTCCTATCAAATATGTAATAACAATATTATACCCAAGGTAACTACTTTAAGTCTCTAAATATAAACAGTAAGTATATAAGATTTATAACTATATTACTTAATAACCATTAAAAGAGCACAAAAAAAATAACACCAACAGTTATGTCAGTGCTTATATAAAAAGTTATAGTTCAATACAAACTCAGCTTTAGTCATTAATTACAAAAAATCTTTGTAATTATTAACTGAAATATTAATACATTGATAATTTTTATTTGTATCTTCATATTTTACATTTACTTCAAAATGATTTATCACTCTATTTCCAATATTCTTTACACTACCACGCACATAAGTATAATTCCCTTCAGTTACCCATGTCCACCCATCAGTAATTACCAATACTTTTGAATGCATATTCTTTGAAATTTTTTTCCTTAATATATTCGATACTTTTGTTTTTTATATATTTCAATCTTTTGTGTAAATTGTTGATTTTCAATAGAATCGCCATCACTAATACCTCTCAAGTCATACCCACACATACCACAAAATAAACTTTATTTTGGTATTTGGGCCCCACAACTTTTACATTTCATATTTTAATCCTCCATTTTAACTTGTATTGTCAATTACCTTGCTAAGTTAATTTTCTGTACTAAAAAAACTATCTTTTTAACCATATATTAATTTCAACTATTTCAGAGCGGCTTCCTATCCTAATTGGAGGACCCCAGGTTCCATAACCTGAAGATACAATAAAGTTCGAATTATTTTTTTGAAGATAACCATAATCTAGTTCAAATATTGCATTTGTTATAAGATTTGCAGGAAATAACTGTCCTCGATGCGTATGCCCAGATACCTGTAAATCAATCCCCTGCGTTTGCGTATCAGCAAAATCTCTTGGCTGATGATCCATTAATATAAGAGGCCTCGACTTATCTAAATCTTTTATTATGTCAGATATTTCTTTTCTTTTAACTTTTGTCTGCGATTCCTGTGATATATCGTCACGACCTATAACATAAAAACTATTATTTATTAAGATTGCTTTATCTCTCAGTACATTTATTCCTGAAGCCTCAAAAGTTTTAACAACATCCTCTATCTTGCTACCCATTCCATCATGGTTTCCAAGACAAGCATAAACTCCATACTTGCTTTTAAGTCTTTTAAAGTTATCACTCATATTTTGTTTTACAAAAGGCTCAATGCTAATATCAATTATATCTCCAGGTATTAGCACAATATCAGGGTTCAATTCATTTATTTTATTAACCATCACAGTAAGTCTTCTATTATCTACTTCATATCCAAGATGAATATCCGAAACCATAACAATCTTAAATTTCTTTAGATCACCAGATGTTTTATTTACATTCAAATCATATTTGGTTACTTTTGAACTTCTAGCACTCCAAGTACCATATGACATTAGACCGACTAAACCCGCAATTACTACCATCGCTATTATTATTGACAAATTAGCAGTTTCGTTTATATTACTTGGAATAAACGACATTTTACTATTTAAAAATCTTATTAGATCGATAATAGGCAATACTAAAATAAGATAAAAAATTATTCCCATCCAATATGCTCCCACAATATTCAATGTATTTAAAACAACTGAAGGTATATAAGAAGACAATATCATACTTATGATATACGCCGATGCAATTATTGAAATTATTATCCAATATACTTTATTATTTAAAAACGAAATATGGCTTCCTAAATTTTGCCATCCCCTTAACCCTATATAATAATTTATGGCTCCATATAAGAAAAGAAATAAAGCCACACCTAATAACATTAATTTGTTCATTATGCACCTCTCAAGATTTTAATAAGCATTATTGCCTGTCCTATAGTTATTTATATATCCAAAAATCACCACCAGTTCTTTAACTCTTTGGTTTAAAATACTCTGTTATCAATTTATCTCCAATATATAATAAAATAAAGGCTGCCAATACAAATGCCCATCCAAGTCTTTTCCAGTATGTTAACGCTATAAAACTAATTAAACAGTACCAAATTGCCTGTAGAAAATAATAATAAATATTTTTTATTTTCATAATATCCCCTTTTATATTTTTTTTATAAATTGTAATAAAAAGGTCTAGCAATTACGCTAGGCCCTGAATATCTTAATAAATATGTTCTCTTAATAAATTTGTTTTATACTTTAAACCTTTTGTATTTTCATCATATTTGTAGTACCAGGCTCACCAACAGGTATTCCGGCTGCAATTATGACAACATCCGATTTTTTTATATACCCTGCAGCTAAGGATTTTTCCACTGCATCTACCATTAACTCATCTGTGGAAGTTAACTTAATTGAAAGTATACTCTGCACTCCAAAATTAATAGCTAAACCTCTTGCAACTTGCTTGCTAGGCGTTACAGCAATAACAGGGCACCTTGGTCTATATTTGGATACCATTCTAGCTGTATAACCACTTTGAGTTGCTGTTAGTATTGCAGATACATTCAATTTATCTGCTGTAGTACACGTAGCAAGACTTATAGCATCTGATATGTTATCTAAAGGTTCATAAATCTTCTTAATTAAAGCATCTCCAAAATCAATATTTGACTCTGCTTCAATTGCAATCTTCGCCATTGTTAAAGCAGCTTCAAGTGGATATTTTCCATTAGCACTTTCACCACTAAGCATTATTGCGTCAGTACCATCAAAAATAGCATTGGTTATATCTGAAGCTTCAGCTCTAGTAGGTCTTGGATTTCTAATCATAGAGTCTAACATCTGAGTTGCCGTTATAACAGGCTTACCAGCTTTATTACATTTATGTATTATCATTTTCTGAATTATTGGAACCTTTTCAATAGGTAATTCAACCCCCATATCGCCTCTAGCAACCATAATACCATCAGAAGCCTCTATTATAGCATCTATGTTGTCAACGCCTTCTTGAGTTTCAATTTTCGATATTATTTGGATGCTTTCACCACCATTTGCATTAAGTATATTTCTTACATCTATTACATCGCCAGCTTTTCTTATAAAAGAAGCAGCTACGATATCAACCCCTTGTTCGCATCCAAATATTAAATCTAATTTATCTTTGTCAGTTACCGCAGGAAGACCAATAGATATATTAGGAACATTTATTCCCTTATGATTCCCTATAAAACCAGAATTTAATGCTGTACAATTTATTTCAGTTCCTTCAATTGAATCAATCTTAAATTCAATAAGACCATCATCCACAAGAAGTCTACCATTGACCTTAAGGTCATGACAAAGTTCTGTATAAGAAACAGAACACCTCTCTTTATTACCAAGTATCTCTTTACCGCAACTAAATATGAATTTTTGCCCTTTATCAAGTTCAACAGTATCTCCTATAAAATTGTGAGTCCTAATCTTAGGCCCTTTTATATCGAGCATTATAGCTACGGGTTTATTAAGTTCTTCCCTAAGATCTTTTATAATATCAATTTTTATTTTGTGGTCAGCATGTGTACCATGTGAAAAATTAAGTCTAGTAACATTCATTCCTATTTCCATAAGTTTTTTTAATACACTTTTACTATCACTAGCAGGACCTATTGTGAAAATCATTTTTGTTTTTTGCATAATCAATCTCCCCTTTACTGTTTTAAGTCTTCTTAATTAATTTTAATATGCGCAATTTACTTATAACATATACTTTTCCTATTTATAGTAATATTTTTGTTTAAAATAAAAATAGATATTTACCAGTAATTCTTTTGATGCATTATCTATTAAATTTCCAATATTGTTTATTATATCTATCTCCATTAACTCATTATATCCTCTTTTTAGAACTTTTACATTGAAAATATTCCCATCAAAAACCACACCGAAATAAGTTAAATCATTTACGTTGTAAATATTTTTTTAATACTTTTAATTAACTTAACTTATCTACTTCAATTTCTATATTTTGCATTTTCATATCTGTTGCAGCTATAATATCTGCGCAATCTTTTAAGTCATTTTTTATATGTATTGCAGTGTCTTCGCCTTTTTTATAATATAACTTATGTTCTAAACTTGCCCAAAAATCCATAGCAATTGTTCTTATTTGTACTTCTACCCTTATGGGTTCAACATGATCCGAAAAAAATATAGGAATTTCCAAAACCATATGAAGGCTTCTATACCCATTAGGCTTAGGATTTTCAATATAGTCTTTTTCTTCAATTAAAGTAATGTCCTCTTGCCTTTTTAGCATATCAGCTATCTTATATATATCACTAACGAAGGAACAAACAACTCTTATTCCTGCTATATCATCGAATTTTTTCCTTGCCACTTTAATAGTTGGTTCTAAATTCTTTCGAATAAGTTTGTCCATTATACTCCTAGGTGATTTAACCCTAGATTTCATATATTCTATCGGATTTCTTTTGCCCCTTATTTTAAATTCATAGTCTAAAATTTCAAGTTTAGTGCTAACTTCTTTTATAGCACAACTGTAAATCATTATAAGTTCCTCTAATTCCTCTATTTTCCCTTCCATATCTCTTGGAGAGACTGCTTTATCTATTATTTGGTTAAAGAATACTTTATCTGTTTTTATGGATTTATCCATGAATCTTTTGCCCCTTTTCGTATAATTATTGTATCACTAACTACTAAAACCACTTCTTTATGGATAAGGCCTTCTTCCATAATGCAGGTTTTCTTCAATTATACCATTAAATAGCCATGTGTCTTAAAGTACCTTAACAAAATCATTGCATATTTTGTCCCATACTAATATGATTATAGTATAAGAATTTCCATACTAATAATATATAATGAAACCTGAATTACTGTTTATTTTGGCAACTTAGTTCCGCACACTTTTATATAAAGAATCGATGTAATACCTATAACTAAAAGGGTAATCACTCCCATAATTAAGTTTCTGTCTATACCCGGTAGAATTAATAAAATTACCATAGGTATAAAACCAAATAACATTCCACCCAGAATTCCAAATAAAGATGCTATACTTTGCTTAATTACAGTTACTTCAGATTCCCATTCAAAATTTGGAAATTTAAGGTTAATATATATTCCCCACACAGAAGTGAGTCCCACATACGCAAGTGGTGTGATAAACATCCACACAGTCGACATAATACTAGGCTTCAAACAAAGTTTCATTAGTATCGAGCTTAATAGTGATACAGGCAATAGCAATGTTATATTGACTGCCATTTTGCTTCTATATATAGTTGCCGCTTCTATTGGCGCAGATAACAATATCCATAAGTTTTTACCTTCCAATGAAAGCGATACTGATGTTGTACATGTCATTGCTAACATTCCAGACATCACAAAAGGTGCAAAGTTAGTCATTATACCTTTTATATTTGGTATTCCCATTAGCCGCTGCAATTTATCTATTCCAAATATGAAACACGTTATGGATAGTGCTAATAAAAGCACTGCGCCCATTCCCACATTAAGCACATAGAGATATGATGAGAAAAATCTTTTTATCTCTTTTCGATGTAATGCCCTAAAGGTCGAGGTTACTTTTGAACTTTTCAATTTATAATTAGACTTCGTTTGGTGCGATGTGAGTCCCGTATTAATAGCTTTATATTTGATAGAAACAACTTTTACAAACACGAAATACCATATAACTGATATTACAAGAAACGAAATAAATGCAATTATATTATACTGGCAAACTCCCTTTTCAAATATACTTACTAGGGGATATATCTGATTCATTTTGTGGGTTAACATTGTACCAAGAGACGCTAATTGTTTAATATTTATTTGGCCACCACTCATGGTTCCTGCGCTCATGCTTGCGCCCATAAAACCAATCGTTACTACAAATGATAATATGATATTGATCATATTAGTATGTTTAAATTTGGATGAAATTGCACTAATAATTGCTCCAAGTGCCGCAGCTATTGTCATTGGAACAAGTGGCGTTACAAATATAGAAATAACCCACAACACATAAAATAGTATTTGTGGATGTGCAAACATGCCATATGCAGTTCCCATAGGAAGCATAACAAGAATGCAAAAAAGTACATTCATTTCATACATCAATAAAAATCTACTTGTTATTACTGTAGTTGTTTTAACCGGTAGTGACATAAGCATATCGTAGTCCTTAAATGCAAATAATGTACCACTTGCTTTAAATATAGTAAAGAGCATAACAATCAAGCTTGTAATAGTAAATGCATATCCCGGAATAATTCCACTAAGTCCAATGCTACCCAACCCATACGCCATCATAAAACAATATACTACCATCATAATCACAGTTATAGTCATTGCGAAAGCGAATATAACCATCTTATTTTTTTTATTTTTATCATTCTCGTATCTAAAGGTATTCACTCCAGATTGATTAAGAAACTGTGCTTTTAAAAGAATCAAAGTACTATTTTTCATTTTCTGCCACCTTCATGTAAAGTGATTCCAATGATTGATTTTTAATTAACCTTTCCGTTTCTCCTGCTTCTATAAGTTTTCCACCTTTAATAATTGCAATTTTGTTGCAAAGTTTCTCCGCAACGTCAAGCACATGGGTAGAGAAGAAAATAGCACTTCCTTCTTTACATATTTCATGCATGATATTTTTCAATATCAGAGTTGCTTTTGGATCTAATCCTACAAAAGGTTCGTCGAGCAATAGCAGTTTAGGTTTATGAATTAGAGCGGAAATTAAAGCAAGTTTCTGTTTCATTCCGTGTGAATAAGAAGAAATCAAATCTCCTAGTACACTGGCAATTTCAAATAATTCACCGTATTTTCGAATGAGCTCTTCTCTCTCCTCCTTTCCCACTTTAAAAATGTCGGCGATAAAATTCAAATATTGAATTCCCGTTAAATGCTCATATAAATCCGGATTATCTGGTATATATGCGATTACTTTTTTACAATCTACTGGAGATTTTTGTACTGAATGTCCGTCAACAAAAATCTCTCCTTCTTCAAAATCAAGTACCCCTGCAATTGACTTTATCATTGTGCTCTTTCCAGCTCCATTGTGACCAATGAATCCATAAATATCTCCAGCTTCAACTGTAAGATTAAAATGATCCACTGCTCTTTTCCCACCCTTATATATCTTTGAAAAATTTTTAATTTCAAGCATTAGCCTATCTCCCTTTTATCTATTAATTTAGATGTTTCTACACTAATATAACGGATAACTAAACAAAAAGTTCACATTGGTTAGGAAATTATTTTGATAAATTCTATTATTAAATACTAAAAAAGCATCTATAAATTAATATAGATGCTTTTCCAGATGGATTATTCATTAATAAAAATATCTAAAAACTTTTTATCTAACTCTACGTCCATATGTAAAGTCATTATTTAGTGATTGAATTCTAAGTACAGCTCCTGTGTGAGGTGCATTTATCATGTTACCGTTCCCAACATATATTCCTACATGATGAGCTGGTGATCCAAAAAACACTAAATCGCCTGGTTGAAGATCTCCTCTAGATATTTTTGTACCTACATTTTGTTGATCTTCTGAAACCCTTGGTAGATTTACTCCAAAATGTGCGAATACGTATTGTGTAAATCCTGAGCAATCAAAGCCTGAAGGGCTTGTCCCACCCCAAACATAAGGAATGCCAAGAAATTGTGAAGCATATGATAATAGTGCATTAGATGAGGCTCCCGATCCACCTCTAGAAGGACTTATACTAGGAGTCACATTTGTTGTTTGTTGGTTTAATGCAACTTGATTTGCTGCAGCAGCTTGGTTTTCTTGCGCAGCTTGTCTTGCTTCAGTCGCATTTTTTGCATCTATAACTGCTTGTTTTGCTAAAGCTACTTGTCTTGCTGCAGCCGCTTGGTCTGCTACTAATTGAGCCTTATACTCAGTTTCTTGAGCATTTAATTGAGCTACCAATACATTTTGTGCTGCTTTTTGTTTAGTTAAACCACCTAATTTATTTTTATTGTCAACCCTTAAAGCTAACAGTTTTGTATTTTCTGTATCTAGTACTACTTTCTTTAAATCAATTGCTTCCTTTTTTGTTTTCAAATCATTAATAATATTCTGATCAAAAGTTATTATAGTTTTTACATCTTCTACTCTAGATATAAAATCATCTACACCTTTTGAGTCTAATATAATGTCTATGTAGCTTGATGTACCATTCATATACATTACTCTCATTCTTTTATCAAAAAGTAATTGTTCTGCTTTAATATCATCCTCGGCTTTTGCAATATCTATTTTAGATTGTTTAATATTATTTTGTGTATCACTTATATTTTTTTCATTAGTATTAATTTTAGACATAATTTTTTCAATTTGACTGTCCATCATCTGTACTTTAGTTTCAAGGTCACTTTTTTGTTTTTGAACCTGCTGGATTTTTGCCTTATCAGAAGCTGTATCTGCGTATACGTTAGTATATCCAATGCTCATAGTTAAAGTAAGTGCCATCATGGCTGAAATAATTTTTCTATTCAATTCTTCATCTCCTACAAATAATTTTATCTTTCAACATAATATAAACAAAAATTTATATTATCAAAACATAAATACTATTTTACACAAAATTTGAAAATTTGTAAAGTAAGAATTTGCCATTTCGTCAGTTAATTTGTTATAAAAATTTATAATCATGTATTTTACCAAAAACTTCTTTGTACTATTCACATTTCAAACTATGTTTAAGAATTTGATTTATTATATGAAGGATAAATTCTGACATCCTTTATTTTACATATTACCATATTCTTCATTAAATTAACATGTTTTTCATCACCTTTTATTTGACATTTTTTTCAATATCAAATTATACCTCTTTAATATCAGTACCATAAACTTCAATTTCTGTTAGAGCCGCAAATTCCGCTGGCTCATCAGCCATCTTAAAATTTATTAACTTAACCCAACTAATTCTTTTTTTGTCAAACTCAAAAAACTGAGCATCACTAGTTTTTATAGGTTGTACCTTTTCTTCAGTTCCATCAGAAAATACTATTGTTATATGACTCCAATAAGTATCACGTGGAAAATCAGCTCTTAAGTATAAAGCAATTTTATCCACTTCTACTTCTCTACCAAAATTTAAAAACAGCTCTGCATCTTCTCTTTGATCAGTTCCCCAAGATTCATATGGCCATACTCCATGCCCCTGATTATTCGTTTGCCCATCAATTGTGTTTCGAGCGGCAAAAATAGCATCATTTCCAGTCTCAACATTTGCTGTAACATGAGGATAATATGTTGTATCGCAACGCTTATCCATTACATTCTTTGCAAGGTTTCTATAACAATAAATTTCCTCTTCTGTTGCAAAACGCATATCAATAATATGGGTACTATCCTTAAATGAACATAACGAATATGGTATGGAGTCATCGCCAAACGGTATAGAAAATTCTAATATATTTCCTGGAACATATATTAATGCTTCAGATAATTCATTGTCTATATTAATAACTAAATATTTATTAACAGATAAATTAGTAAAACATATTTTATCCCCTTCTTTATACCTTTTGGTGTGTATAAGAGAAATTTCTTCCATACCAGACATTTCGCTTATAGTTGTATTAGCTTCGTCTTTTATCTCTATTCTTAGCATATTTTCTTGATTTTCCATTTTTATGCCCCCATTTATAATAATTATATATTTTAAGTCACTTATCTTTACATTCAAAGAAATTAAACTCTAAGTTGTTAACCTTGCATTATATATTATAACATTTATAAACTTTCAAATGGCTACGATTAAACAAAGATTTCTATTACAAAATAAATTTTGCAACTATTTTATTTAATAGAAAAATTTTAATAAATTTGAGGAGTACAAACAGTTTATTGCAATATATTAGTTTTTTGAGTTATAATAAATATACAACTTCACTAAAATAGATTTGTTAAAGGAGTAATTAAAAAATATGAGAAAGTACACATTTATAGCCATAGGTGGTATGCTGGGCGCTATATTAAGATATTATATAAAAAACATACACATTTATCATTATAAAGAAGTTATACCACTAAACACATTGCTAATAAATATTTCTGGTACTTTTCTATTATCACTTATACTAACTGTTGCTTTTGAAATTTATGTGATTGATGAAGGTTTAAGACTGGGAATTGCTACTGGATTTTTGGGTGCCTTCACAACTTTTTCTACGCTTTGCAAAGAAACTGTAAGTCTCATGGATCAAGGATACTATTATTCTTCTATATCTTATATGGGGTTCTCCGCAATGCTTGGACTTGCTGCAGCTTACTTTGGAGTAATAGTTGCAAGAGAAGTAGTTTCAATTTTCATAAGTAATAAGAATAGTCCTAGCGATTTAGGCTAGGTTGAAACCTAGGAGGTTTATTTCATGACATATGTGTTAGTTGCAGTTGGTGGAGCCGCCGGAAGTTTGGTTAGGTATAGCCTTGGTAAATTTATAAGTGAAAAGTCGAAACATTCTTTACCAATAGGTACTTTTATAATTAATATTACAGGTGCTCTTTTGCTTGGGTTTGTAAGCACAATTGGAGTAAGCAATAATATACTGTTACTACTAGGAGATGGTTTTTTAGGTGCATACACAACTTTTTCAACCTTTATGTATGAGGGCTTTAATCTATTTCAAGAAAAAGAAAAGCTAAATGCTTTTATATACATTTTATGTACATTAATACTCGGAACTGTAGGTTATGCAATAGGTAGCAAAATAGGTAGTTTAATCGAGTAGGAGCTAAATAATTAGTTTATTTAGCGACCTCTCACACCACCGTGCGTACCGTTCGGTACACGGCGGTTCAATAGAAATTAATGTTTTAATAAATATGTTT
>NZ_JAHLDV010000025.1 GCF_018861865.1 Clostridium frigoris | reverse complement strand
TATTCTTGCTGCTGAAGAGTTTCTTGGTAAAAAGTTTCCAGATAATTCATCAGATGCATATCTCTTATTGACATTTGATGGTAATACTATAGAAGAAATAGAAAAAGCTTATGAAGGCGTAGCTAATATTTGCCTTGAGCAAGGAGCTCTTGATGTATTTATAACAGATACAGATGAGAGAAAAGAAGCTGTTTGGTCTGCAAGAGGAGCTTTTCTTGAAGCTGTTAAAGCAACAACAACTTATATGGATGAATGTGACGTTGTTGTTCCAAGAAACATGGTTGCAAAGTTCATTAATTACACTAATGAACTTCAAAAAGAATTTAATATAAGGATAAGAAGTTTTGGTCATGCAGGTGATGGTAATTTACATGTCTATGTGTTAAAGGATGACCTTACAGATGAAGTATGGGACAAAAAAATTGCAGAAGTATTTGAGGCAATGTATAGTAAATCAAGAGAATTAAAAGGATTAGTATCAGGAGAACATGGAATTGGATATGCCAAAAAAGCGTATATGTTAGAACAATTAGGTCCTGTGTATATAAATCTTATGAAAAATATCAAATTGGCATTTGATCCTGAAAATATATTAAATCCAGGAAAAGTTTGTGAATAAAGCGCGAAATATAATATAAACATAGTCGATTTAAATACTGTATCAAATCTTACTAAGTAGAGGAGATAATAAAAGATGAATATTTATTTGTTGTTTTTCATAGCACTTATTCCTATTGTATGGCTTATGGTATCCCTGGGTGTATTGAAAATGCCAGGACATAAAACTTGTTCAATTACACTTGTAATCACAATAATACTTGCGACTATTGTTTGGAAAATGCCAGTTAGTCAGGCTCTTACAGCAACACTTGAGGGCGCATCAATGGCAATATGGCCAATAATCGTTGTAATAATAGCAGCGGTATTTACGTATAACCTTTCTATTCATACAAAAAGTATGGATGTGATAAAGGATATGATGACAGGAATTACAACAGATAGGAGAATACTCGTTTTAATTGTTGCATGGGGTTTTGGTGGGTTCCTCGAGGCAATTGCAGGTTTTGGTACAGCAGTTGCAATACCTGCAAGTATTTTAGCTGCACTTGGGTTTGATCCTATATTTGCAGCGATAATATGTCTTATTGCAAATACAACACCAACAGCTTTTGGAGCAATTGGTTTACCTGTAACAACACTTGCAAAGGTTGCTTCAATTAATCCAGTTACTTTAAGTTATGCAGTTGGTATACAATTATTTGCATTAATTGTAGTTTTACCATTGATACTAGTAATGCTTACGGGTAAGAGTGTAAAGGCCATAAAGGGCGTTGTGTTTATTTCCATAGCGTCAGGTTTAGCTTTTGCAGTGCCAGAACTTTTAGTTGCAAAATATCTTGGTGCTGAACTTCCGGCACTAATTGGATCTATAATATGTATCATAGTAACAGTTACAATAGCTAAAGTATTTTATAAAAAAACTGCAGCTAAAGATGCGGTTATTATACCTGTAAAGAAGGCTTTGTTAGCTTGGATACCATTTATCTTAATTTTGGCTTTTATATTAATCACAAGTACTTTAGTTCCAGCAATAAATAAACCATTATCAGCTATAAAGACTTCAATACAAATATATACTGGTCCTCATGCAAAACTTAGTACTTTTACATGGATTGCAAATCCCGGGACACTTATAATTCTTGCTACATTTATAGGGGGACTTATTCAGGGAGCTAAGTCTAGGGAAATAGTAAAGGTATTTACGGATACATGTAAACAAATGTCTAAAACTGCAATTACAATACTTGCAATAGTTTCACTTGCAAAGGTAATGAGTTATAGTGGAATGATAACATCTATTGCTGTAGTACTTGTTGCAGCAACTGGAGGATTCTATCCATTATTCGCACCAGTAATAGGTGCCCTTGGTACATTTGTAACAGGTAGTGATACCTCAGCTAATGTACTCTTTGGACCGCTTCAAGTTGAGGTTGCAAGAAACCTTAACATGAGTCCTTATTGGTTAGCGGCTGCAAATACCGGCGGCGCTACAGCAGGTAAAATGATTTCACCTCAAAGTATAGCAGTAGCAACGGCAGCTACTGGAATTGTAGGAGCAGAAGGTAAGATATTAAAGGCAACCTTAAAATTCTGCCTAGTATATGTATTAATCTTAGGGTTAATCGTGTATTTTGGATCAAGATTCTTCACAATGTAGGGAGGAATAATAATGACTAAAGTTAAAATACCATATTCAAAAAGGTTTTTGGAAGTTGAAATACCAGATAGAAATTTGTTGGCAATATTAGAATCAAAGGCACATGCGTACAAAGTAGAAAGTACTCAGGAGGATATTGTAAATAAGGCACTAGATAATCCTATTGGCAGTCCAAAACTAGAAGAGTTAGTTAAAGGTAAGAAAAACTTAGTATTAATAACTAGTGACCATACAAGACCAGTTCCTAGTAAGGTAACACTTCCAATATTACTTAGGAGAATAAGAGCTGTTAATCCTAAAATAGATATAACAATATTAATTGCTACTGGTTTCCATAGACCTACTACCAAGGATGAAATGATTAATAAATTTGGTCAGGAAATTGTAAATAATGAAGTGATAATAAATCACGTATCTGAGGATTATACTAGCATGGTTCACGTTGGAACACTTCCATCGGGTGGAGAACTTTTACTTAACAAGCTAGCAATGGAAGCTGAAGTCTTAATTTCGGAAGGATTTATAGAACCACATTTCTTTGCTGGGTTTTCAGGAGGGCGTAAAAGTGTCCTTCCTGGAGTGGCATCAGCAAAGACTGTTATGGCAAATCATTGCTCTGAATTTATAGCAAGCGAGTTCGCTCGCTCTGGAGTAATTGAAAATAATCCAATTCATATAGACATGTTATATGCTGCAAAGCAAGCTAAGTTAGCATTTATATTAAATGTTGTAATAGATAGTGAGAAAAACATTATAAATGCATTTGCAGGAGATAGTGAACTTGCACATGTTAAAGGATGTAAATTTGTAATGGAGCTTGCATCTGTTAAAGCTGTTAAAGCAGATATTGCTATATCATCTAATGGAGGTTATCCTCTAGATCAAAACTTATATCAGTCTGTAAAAGGTATGACAGCAGCTGAAGCAACTTGCATGGATGGAGGAGTTATAATCATGGTGTCAGCTTGTAATGATGGACATGGTGGTCAGTCTTTCTATGACAATATTGCAAATGCAAAGAGCCCACGTGAAGTTCTTGATAAAGTAATTAAGGTAGGTAGAAATGAAACTTTACCTGATCAATGGGAATTTCAGATTCTTGCACGGATACTTGATAAGTTCACTGTAATTCTTGTTTCAGATTTATGTGACCCTGAAATGATAAAGAAAATGCATATGGAGCATGCAGCTACCTTTGAAGAAGCACTTGAAAGAGCTTTAAAGATAAAGGGAAAATATGCAACAATAACAGTAATACCAGATGGTGTTTCGGTAGTGGTAAGATAACTTAAAGATTAAACTAAAAAATAAAGTGAGGGAGTGAAAAACACTCCTTTACTTTATTTAATTTATTTTTTTTTAGTTTGCTGTTGCAAGTACAACTTTGGGAATAACCTTTACCAATTATATTTTATAATAAATTGGGTAAACTATGAAATGTACTGAAAATGTTCAGTATAATTTCTATATTTGAAGGGAGAATATTTATGAATGAAAGCAATTTAAATGAAACAAAAAAATCTGGTAAGCAATCGGGAGAAAATGAGAATTTTAGTGAGGTTTCAAACGCTGATATGGTTAATATATATGACATGCCTAATATGACTAGTGGCCCGAGTGAAGTTAATGTAGAAGAAATAAGAAGACTATATGGCCGTTCAGTAATAAACAAAGGTATTTATAGAAAATAAAATTAAGGCAGGATGAGTATCCTGCCTTAATTTTTATTAAAAATAAAACATAACATGTTTTCGATAAGTTATAAATATACTAAGCTAAATATTTAGGGGTATGAATATTAGGTAACTACCAGCATAGTATATTAATTATAAATGTGGTAAAATAATGGTATTATAATGAATAAAAGTTATATAATTAGACAAAAAAGTATGTAAATTTTATAATAACTATTAAATGTAAACTTATTAATTATTATTCCATACTTGTTAATGTTTAAAAATGTACTTATTGTATCCTTCAGTAATTTAAAACATAATAATAGGGTTAAATCATTACCTATGCAGCTGCATTAACGACTTCAGAGGGAGATTGAGACTCCAACTGAAGTTTTATTTTTGTTAGGGCTATAGAACACAAATTGTAAAGCTGAATTTCGAAAGGGAGCGTTGAAAATGATAAAAACTGCGATATTAACCATGAGTGATAAGGGATTTAGGGGAGAAAGAGTTGATGGAACAGGTCCTGCAATAAGAAGTGAATTAGAAGGAAAAGGATTTGTTATCAGTTTTTATAAAATGATTTCTGATGAAAAAGAGGAAATAGAAAAAGAGTTGATTTATTTATGCGATAAACTTAAGGTGGATTTAATTTTAACTAATGGTGGAACGGGCTTCTCACATAGAGATGTTACTCCAGAAGCAACTCAAAATGTAATTGAGAAATATGTACCCGGTATTGGAGAAGTTATGAGAATGAAATCACTCCAAATTACGCCAAATTCTATGCTTTCAAGAAGCATTGCAGGGATTCGCAAAAAAACCTTAATTATTAATCTTCCTGGAAGTCCCAAAGGTGCTGTAGAAAATCTTCAATTTATAATATCTGCAATTCCACATGGTATTGCAATACTTCGAGGGGAAGCTAGCGAGTGTGCTAAAAGTTAACAAGTAATTTATAAAATATTAAAAGGAGGTACAAGTGTGGAACTTTTTAATGTGGTATCTGTAGAAGAAGCTAAAGAAATAATAGATAAATCATTTACATATGAGCTTGATTCTGAAAAGGTGAATATATTGCAAAGTGTTTCTAGAATTTGTTTTGAAGATATAAAGGCAGAATGTAATATACCAGAATTCAAAAGGTCAACGGTGGATGGATATGCAGTGATATCAAAGGATGTGTTTGGGGCTAGTGAAGTAATGCCATCTATGCTTGAACTAAAAGGTGAAGTATTCATGGGAAAAGTCCCACCCTCAGATATTATCTGTGGAGAGTGTTTATATGTACCTACGGGAGGAATGCTTCCAGAGTCTGCAGATAGTGTAGTTATGGTTGAGTATAGCCATAAGCTAGATGATAATACAATACTTATTTATTCACCAGTTGCCATGGGTGATAATGTAATACAAATTGGGGAAGATATAAAGAATCAGGATATTGTTATAAAAAAGGGAAATAAACTCAGGCCATATGAGGTTGGTGTTGTTGCAAGCATTGGTATTTCTGAGGTGACGGTTTATAAAAGACCGAGGGTTGGTATTATTTCAACTGGGGATGAAGTGGTATCTTGTGGTGTTAAGCCGATTTTAGGGGAAGTGAGGGACATAAACACCTATTTAATTTGGTCCTTACTTCTTGAGGATGGAATGGAGCCAGTAAGTTATGGAATTATTAAGGATGATTATGAACTATTAAAAAGTGCAACGCAAAAAGCATTTAATGAATGCGATGTGGTATTAATTTCAGGAGGAAGTTCTGTCGGCACTAAGGATCATACTTTAAAGGTTATAGCTTCCTTTGATGACGGGGAGGTTTTGGTACATGGAATAGCAATAAAGCCTGGTAAACCAACTATAATAGGAAAACATAAAGAAAAAATAATATTCGGACTTCCAGGACATCCACTTGCATGTTGCATTATATACAAAGTACTTGTTCAGAATTATATATATAGCCTAATGCTTAAAAGTGAAAAGATTTACGTAACAAATGCAGTAATGAGTATAAATTATCACAAAGCTAAAGGCCGGGAAGAATATTTACCTGTAGAGCTTGAAACAATAGAGGGCATTGTTATTGCAAAACCGGTGTTTGGTAAATCTGGAATTATAACAGCATTTTCAAAGGCATGGGGGTATATAAAGATAGAAAAAAACGTTGAAGGTTTAAAAGAAGGACAAGCAGTTGGAGTTTACAAATTATAAAGGAGATGAGAGCATTGGCTCAAGAAGTCTTTTTATCAAATGTTGATTTGAATGAGGCAGTTAAAATATATTTTAATAAGTTATTATGTATTAAAGGCGAAAAGGAAAATGTTGTTACTTGGGAATCTGTAGGAAGAGTTTCATACTCACCAATTTTTGCGAAAATATCTTCGCCTTTTTATAATAGTTCTGCTATGGATGGGATTGCAACTTTAAGTACAAAAACATATGGGGCAACAGATCGGAGTCATATTGAACTACAAGAAGGCATTGATTATTTAGTAGTGGATACTGGGGATCCAATACCTAAAGAATTTGACTGCGTAATAATGGTTGAGGACTTGATAAATTTAGATAAAGGAAAAGTATCCATTTATAAGAGTGCTGCACCTTTTCAAAATATTAGACCAATTGGAGAAGATATTGTTAAAACACAACTTATTATCCCTTCAAATTATATGATTAGACCAGTAGATATAGGGTCTATTATAGCCGGGGGAGTAAATGATATTGATGTTTATAAAAGACCGGTTGTTGGGATAATTCCGACTGGAACTGAGATGGTGGAGCCAGGCGGAGAACTTAAGGTTGGAGACATAATCGAGTTCAACTCAAGAGTGTTTTCTGCTCAGGTTAGTGAATGGGGAGGGATACCCCTAAGATTTGATATAGTAAAAGATGATTATTCACTTATTAAAGAAGCTGTAAAAAAAGCAGTTCAGCAATGTGATATTATACTTATAAATGCAGGATCTTCAGCCGGTAGGGAGGATTTTACTTGTAAAGTAATAGAAGAATTAGGGGAGGTTTGTGTACACGGAATAGCTATAAAGCCTGGTAAACCTGTTATTCTTGGAAGTATAGATGGAAAGCCTGTGGTTGGTATACCGGGATTCCCAGTATCTGCTTATGTCGTAATGGATAATATATGTAAGAAAATAGTCCAAGCTTATATCGGGATAAATAATGAAGAATATACCACTGTTGAGGTTGTACTTACTAGGCGTGTAATGTCAACTTTAAAATATTTAGAATTTGTAAGAGTTAAAATTGGATTTGTTTCTGGAAAGTATATTGCAACACCCATAGGTCGTGGAGCTGGAACGACAATGTCATTAGTAAGGGCAGACGGTATATTAGAAATACCACAAAATATTGAAGGTTATGAGGTAGGAACCGTTGTGAATGTTAAACTTTTAAGAAGTAAGGAAGAAATTAAAAATACTCTTGTGTGTATTGGAAGCCATGACCCAATAGTTGATATAGCTTCGGATCTTTTTCATATAAAAAATGGGAAGTATTTTCTTTCTTCTGCTCACGTTGGAAGTATGGGAGGAATAATGGCATTAATAGGTTCGGAAACCCATATAGCACCTATTCATTTATTGAATATGGAAAATGGTAGTTATAATATTTCTTATCTTAAAAAATATTTACCGAATAAACCTATGGTATTAATTAAAGGTGTTAAAAGAATTCAGGGAATTATAGTTCCTAAAGGGAATCCTTTAAATATTAAATGCTTGCAGGATATAGTTATAAAAGGAAGAAGATTTGTAAATAGGCAAAGAGGGTCAGGTACAAGGCTATTTTTAGATTACAATTTAAAAAAGCTCCATATTAATCCACAAAATATATCTGGGTATGAAAGAGAAGAATTCACCCATATTGCAGTAGCAGCAGTAGTTGCAGCAGGAGATGCAGATTGTGGACTTGGAATTTATTCTGCAGCGAAGCTTTTGGGCCTAGATTTTATAAAACTTGGAGATGAGGATTATGATTTTGCTGTGCCTAAGGAATTTATAGATATGGATATGATAAGGGAATTTATTAAAGTAATTAAAACTGATGAATTTAAAGGTGAACTTGATAAACTTGGAGGCTATGATTATGCGCATATAGGGGAAATAATTGAACTTTAGGAGACAATTTTATGAGAGATAGTTATGGAAGAAACATCAATTATTTAAGGATATCGGTAACGGATAGATGTAATTTAAGATGTACATATTGCATGCCGGAGCAAGGAATTGAGAGTAAGCGTCACATGGATATTTTACGTTTTGAAGAGATTTTAAAAATTGTAAAGGCAGCAGAGAAATTAGGTATTAATAAAGTAAGGTATACTGGCGGGGAACCACTGGTAATGAAAGACTTAGACAAGCTTATATATGAAACCTCAAAATTGCCAGGAATAGATGATATTGCAATAACTACAAATGGTATGTTGCTTTCAGATATGGCAAGTGATCTGAAAAAAGCTGGACTTAAAAGAGTTAATATTAGCCTTGATACCTTAAATGCTGCAAAGTTTAAAAGTATAACAAGAATAGGGAATTTAGAAAAAGTAATGGAAAGTATAGATAAATGTTTAAGTCTTGGGTTAGAGCCGGTAAAAATTAATACGGTATTAATGAGAGGTTTTAATGATATCGAGTTTGAAGATTTTTTAAACTTAACACGTAAAATGCCTATAGAAGTAAGATTTATTGAACTAATGCCCATAGGTGAAGGTATTAAAATTTACGAAAAAAGTAAAATGAGTTTTATGGAGCTTTTAAAAAAACATCCTGAGCTAAAGCAAATAGAAACGCAAAAAAGTAGCACTGCTCAATTGTACAAGCTTAGTGGGGCAAAAGGGAAAATCGGATTTATTAGCCCGGTAAGTTGTAAATTTTGTGATGATTGTAATAAAATAAGACTTACGTCTACAGGTACAATTAAACCATGTCTTCATTCAAAGGAAGAAATAGATCTTAGGCAATACTTAAATAATCAAGATATGCTTACAAATGTATTAAAACAAGCAATTTATAACAAGCCGCTTGAACATCATCTTGCGGAAGAAAAAACTAGTAGAAGCTCAAAGATGATGTATCAGATAGGAGGATAAAGTGATGGAACTTACTCATATAAATGAAGAAGGAAGAGCTAAAATGGTGGATGTATCTGAAAAGTATGACACTGTTCGGGAAGCTATAGCAGTTGGATCGATATCAATGCAGAGAGAAACCTTGGAAAAAATAAAGGATGGGTCTATTTCAAAAGGAGATGTACTAGCTGTAGCTCAGGTAGGGGGAATAATGGGTGCCAAAAGCACTTCGCAAATAATACCAATGTGTCATGCCATAATGATATCCGGCTGTGACATAAGTTTTAATATTGATTTTGAAAACAGTAAAATTGAAATAACTGCAACAACGAAGACGGTAGGAAAGACAGGCATTGAAATGGAAGCACTTACTGCGATATCTGTTGCAGCATTAACTATTTATGACATGTGTAAGGCAATTGATAGGGGGATGGTTATAAATAATATTATGCTTGTGAAAAAAAGTGGTGGAAAATCAGGAATATTCGAAAGGAAGGCGTTATAATGGCAAAGGTTATTGCAGTAAATATAAGTGAAAAAAAAGGTGTTATAAAACACCCTATAGAGAAAGGATTTTTTAAATTTAATCACGGACTTGAGGGAGATGCACACGCAGGTGATTGGCATAGACAGGTTAGTTTTCTTGGTGTTGAGAGCATTGTTAAAATGAAAGCAAAGGGAGCCCTAGGCTTATGCTCAGGAAAGTTCGCTGAAAATATTACTACTGAAGGAATAATTTTGTATGAGCTCCCAGTGGGAACTAAAATTAAAATAGGAAAAGTAGTTTTAGAGGTAACACAGATAGGAAAGGAATGTCATGCAGGATGTGAAATTATGAAGCTGGTTGGCGATTGTATAATGCCTAGAGAAGGCATATTTGCTAAGGTACTTGAGGAAGGTTATATTAAGGCCGGAGATGAGATTGTAGTGGAGGAATAAGTACTATGGGTACATACGTTGAAGTCTTGCACAATAAATCTAATAAAAATGAATTACGAAGAATATTAGAGCAAAGCGAAGAATTTATTTTGAATGCAACACCATTCATGAACAATTTATATAATTTTGTAAAAGGCTATAGTTTTTTTGCATTATTATGCGATGGTGAGGGATGTATATTAAGTATAATTGGAGATCCTGAAATATTATTAGAGGCTTCAAAATTAAAAATCATCATTGGTGCGTATATGGATGATTATAGTATTGGGACTAGGGCAATGAGGCAGGTACTTTCTAAAGGAGTACCTGTTAAGGTTTCTGGCACGGAGCATTCTATCAATGAATATCATAAATGGACATGCTGCTCTGCACCAATTAAGGATGATTTGGGTAACATATTTGGAATTATTAATTTAATTGGATTTACGGAAAATGTTAATATTCATACCCTTGGTATGGTAGTAATAACAGCAAATGCTATTGAAAAAACTATTGAAAATAACAAATATAATTTAATGCTTGAAATTTCAGAGAAACGCCTTAAAGACACTATTGATTCCATATCATCAGGAATTTTGACTTGTGATTTATTTGGTAATATTACAACAATAAATAAGCAAGTTGTTAATATGTTTGGTTATGATGAACAGGAAATGAAAAATATGATGGTATCTGATTTGATTTTTAACTTTCATAAAATAATAGAACGACTTAAAGAAAAGGATACTTTTATAAGTGAGGATATGTATGTAAATACACGTGTAAACAAATTACAATTTACTGTTACGGCACACTCTATTTATAGCTTTGATATGAAGATTAAAGGTATAACACTTCAATTTTGTGAACTAAAAAAGGGCAGGAAGCTTGCTGGTAAAATATTAAGTGGTCAAGCCGTGTATACTTTTGACAAAATAATAGGAGTAAATGAAAAATTCAAGAAACTTATTGAGTATGCTAAAAAAATAGCAGATAGTAAATCTACAATATTGATTACGGGTGAAAGTGGTACAGGCAAGGAAATTTTTGCACAAGCAATTCACAATCACAGTAAACGTAGTGAAGGGCCTTTTATAGCAGTAAACTGTGGTGCAATACCAAGAACACTTATAGAATCTGAACTTTTTGGTTATGAGGGAGGAGCATTTACAGGTGCAAAAAAAGGTGGTAATGTAGGTAAATTTGAAATTGCAAAGGGTGGTACAATTTTTCTGGATGAAATAGGAGAAATGCCGCCTGATATGCAGATAAGGTTGTTAAGAGTAATTGAAGAAGAAGTAATAAATAAAATAGGAAGTTCAAAATTAGTAAATATCGATGTAAGAATTATGGCATCTACAAATAAAGAGTTAAAACATGAGGTGGAAAATGGAAATTTTAGAAAAGATCTTTATTATAGACTAAATGTTCTTCCATTACAATTACCACCACTAAGAGAACGCAAAGAGGATATATCTGAATTAGTAAATTATTATATGAGGAAAATATCTCAAAAACTTAATAAACACAGTGTACACATTTCAGAGGAATATATGAATTACTTAAAAAATTATGATTGGCCGGGAAATATAAGAGAACTGGAAAATGTAATTGAACTTATTGTTAATTCAGAAGTAATTCAAAGAAATTTATGGAATGAAGAATCCAGTGACGAAAAAAAATCAATAGATTTATATAATGGAAATAGCTTAGAGCAGATGGAGATACAACATATAACTGAAGTTATAAATGAAGTTAAAGGTAATATGACCTTAGCCGCAAAAATATTAGATATTGCAAGAAGTTCTCTATATAGAAAAATAGAAAAATATAACATTGCTGTCCGAAAATGAAACACAGTTCTAAAATAAGACAATCTAAAACCCGATAAAGTGTATTAAATTGGGATGGTTAGTAAATTATTTTCAAGATCTATTTTATATAACATTAGAACACTGTAGTATGAACACTTCTAAAAAGAATTTTTTTGCAATATATTGGCATAAAACTTGCTATAAATATAAGCATGTAAAAAAATAAAAGGAGGAGTTTCCATGTACGGTTATAATGGTAAAATATTAAGAATTAATTTAAAAGATAGGACTATTAAAGTTGAGGCACTTGATTTAGAGCTAGCTAAAAAGTTTATAGGTGGTAGAGGGCTTGGAACAAAAATATTTATGGATGAGGTAGATCCTAAGGTTGATCCATTAAGCCCTGAAAATAAACTTATAATTATTACAGGACCATTAACAGGAACACCTGTTCCAACAGGTGGGAGATATATGGTGGTTACAAAATCACCACAATCAGGTACGATTGCTTGTTCAAATTCTGGTGGTTACTGGGGAGCTGAATTCAAAGCTGCAGGCTATGATATGATTATATTTGAGGACAAGGCGGATACACCAGTTTACTTAACAATAATAGATGATAAGGTAGAAATAAAGGATGCAAGCGGTCTTTGGGGAAAGCTTGTTACAGAAACCACAGATATTATAAGAAAAGAAATGCCTGATAAATCAAAAATTATGACTATTGGACCAGCAGGAGAAAGGCTATCTAATATGGCTGCTATAATGAATGATTATGATAGAGCAGCAGCCCGTTCGGGTGTTGGAGCGGTTATGGGTTCAAAAAATCTTAAAGCTATTGCAGTTAAAGGAAGTTCAAAACCTCAAATAGCAGATGCGGCCAAATTAAAAGAGGTTTCAAAAGTTTGGCTTAAGACTATAAAGGCAAATGGAGTTACAGGAGCAGGTCTTCCAACATACGGAACTGCAGTACTTGTAAATATACTAAATGAAAATGGTGTACATCCAGTTAATAATTTTCAAGAGTCTTATACTGAAAAAGCTGATGACATTAGTGGCGAAACAATGACTAAGGATTACTTGGTAAGAAAAAATCCTTGTTTTAGATGCCCAATTGCTTGCGGAAGATGGGTTAAAATTGAGGACATGGGTATAGAGGTTGGTGGACCAGAATATGAAACATTATGGGCTTTTGGTTCGGATTGTGGAGTCTATGATATAGTTGCAACATTTAAGGCAAATTACTGGTGTAATGAATATGGTTTAGATACAATTTCGGTAGGGGCAACTATAGCAGCTGGAATGGAGCTTTATCAAAGGGGATATATTAAAGAGGATGAACTTGAGGGAACTCCATTAGAATTTGGTAATGTACAAGGAATGATTGATTGGACTATAAAAATAGGAAAAGGTGAAGGATTTGGAGCTAAAATGGCGGAAGGTTCATATAGACTTTGTGATTCATATGGCGTAGCCGATCTTTCAATGTCAGTTAAAAAACTTGAAATTCCTGCTTATGATCCAAGAGGTATAATGGGGCAAGGACTTTCATTTGCTACATCCAACAGGGGTGGTTGTCATGTAAGAGGATATATGATATCACCAGAGATACTTGGATTGCCAGAAAAATTGGATAGGTTTGCAATTGATGGAAAGGCTACTTGGACTAAGATTTTCCAAGACTTAACTGCATCTATAGATTCCCTTGGTTTATGTCTGTTTACATCATTTGCTATGGGAGCTCCAGATTATGCCGCTTTGTATAATGCAGTATGTGGAACGGAACACACTGCGGAATCTATACTTGAATCAGGAGATAGAATTTGGAATATTGAAAGACAATTTAATTTGCAAGCTGGAATAGATGCATCTCAAGATACGTTACCAAAAAGATTACTTACAGAACCAATTGTAGACGGTCCATCGAAAGGGAGTGTACACAGATTATCAGAACTCCTTCCACAATATTACAAGGAAAGAGGCTGGGATGAAAAAGGTATTCCAACAGAAAAAAAATTGAAAGAATTAGGATTGTAGTTTTATAAATTTCCAATAAATATAATAAGTTAAACAGTGTTATAAATGTCTAATTGGGAGGTGAAAATGTGAAAGTTACAGTGAAATTATTTGCTACATTTAGAGATGGTAGGGATAAAATTCAAGTTTTTGAACTGGATGAGGGTAAAACTTTAGAAGATGTTATAGCTGAATTAGGAATAGAAAAGTCTGAAATTGCAATTTTACTTGTAAATGGACGAGATGGACAATTTGGCAATCCTTTGGTAGAAGGAGACGTAATAGCACTTTTCCCACCAGTTGGAGGGGGATAATTTTTAAAAGCGAAACTAACAAAGGAATCAGCTTTAATTTAGCTGATTCCTTTGTTAGTTATTACTTAACGACATTCCATCAGAAATTGTTATTATTGCAGCTACCTAGAAGATGATTTAACAGTAATTGTTGGATTATCACCACATAAATCACACTTTGCTAATTTATGTGTACCAATAGTGTCAAAATCTGAGTCTAAAGCATCATAATAGATTATCCTGTTAGACAATGTGTCTCCTGTGTCTAACAAAAACTTTACAACTTCAGCGGCTTGAAGAAAACCCATCACTCCAGGCAAAGGTCCTAAAACGCCTGATTCAGAGCAACTCATAGTACTATTTTGATTTGGAATAACAGGGAAAACACATCGATAACATGGACTTTTATTTGGAACCATAGTCATAATTAACCCATGAAACCTTATAGCAGCAGCATCTACAAGTGGTTTATCTGCTAAAAAACATGAGTCATTTAGCAGATAACGACATTTGAAATTATCAACTCCATCTATAATAATGTCATAATCCTTAATTATATTTATAGCATTACTAGTATTTAGGCCTGTATTGTAAGTTACTATATTAACATTTGGATTAAGATTTTTTATAAAAACTTTTGCTGACGCAACTTTTGGCATACCAATCCTAGAAGTCGTATGAAGTATTTGACGGTTAAGGTTACTTATTTCAACTTTATCATAATCAACAAGGCCAATGGTGCCAATTCCTAAAAGTGACAGTGCATAAGCAACAGGTGAACCTAGTCCACCAACACCTACAATTAATACTTTACTATCTGATAGTTTTTTACTATTATGAGTTTTTTCTAAATTAGCGTGTAATTCATTCTTAGAATTAAAAAAATCGGTAATTGCTAAATTTAAATTCTCATTATCCGGCTTATAAAATTTCATGGATAGAAGATTAAAGCATAAAGGTTTATCTAATACAATTCCTATCTTCAAACAAAGCTTAATGCACTCAACTGTTGTGAGAGCACCAAGAAGACAATTAGAAAGAATGTTACCTTTTTTTTCGTGAGTAGTATTTCCATGGGAATTTAAATCTACAGGTAGAGGATTTATAAGTAAATCGTTAAAATCATCTTGATTGTTAAAAGTTTTTAGAGATCCATTCCAACCACTGTTAATTGCTACAACTGTAGGAATGAATTTACAAAGGCCATGGCTACTAGAAAAACTTATCAAATTATCTTGGAGGCCCATATATTTACTAATTAATATTCTAATTACAAAATCTTCATCGAAAACAGAGCTAATGTGTCCAGGTAATTGATTATCAAAAGTCTCAATAACGACATCTCCATTTAGATCTTTTATGTTTTTATATAATGCATCACATCCACGGTCATCTTTAAAGGAACATGAAATAAAACCTATGCCAGAGGCTGCAAGATAATATATAAGAGAAGATGCCTCTTGTACGGTAGATGCATATAAACAAATTTTTATTTTAGTTATTTTCTTTTGGCCTGGTCCACTTATTTCAGGAATTATTATATGTCTTAAATATCTATTAATTTGTTCTTTAGATAAAATCATTGAAAGCCTCCTACTATGAAATAATTTAAGTGAGAGAAGTTATAATCCCTGGAGTGATAAATAATTTTTTATTGCCTTATGTAATGCATCGGCTGCTATGTTTGAACATAGCATTTTTTCAATAGGCAATCCTCCTAGAGCTTTTGAAACATCTTCATTTTGTATATTTAGGGCATAGTCTAATGTTTTACCAATGGATAGGACTGTAACCATACTGCTTGCAGCAATTGCAGCTCCACATCCAAATGTTCTAAATTTAACGTCAATCAATAAGTTGTCTTTTACTTTTATAAATATTTTTATTTTGTCACCATCTGATGAATTACCTATTTCGCCGATACCATCTGCATCAGGTATTTCTCCAACATTTCTTGGATCAGAAAAATGATCCATAACTATATCATTATACAAAATAAACACCTCACTTTATTATTGTGGTTTTATGGGAGGTTTACCACTAAGTATTAGATTAGCCTCTTCTTTTGTAAGAGTATAGTTAAGGAATTCTTTATAGAAATTAATAGTCTCCTTAATAATATCTAAATTATTAAATTTATCTGGATGTAAAAGTTTTGCAGCCCACTGTATTTGTAATGCTTCTTCAGCGCTGTAACGATCCCACATATAAGCTCCATCAGGATTATGAACTACTTTTGAGTTTTGAACGGCAGTTACTTTTTTCCATACATCAGAATTCATAACACTTTCTGAATTTTTTGTATCTGCTCCAAGAATGATAAAATCTGGATTCCATTTAAGTACTTGTTCCATGGATACCACCTTCATATTGCCTTTGATTTCGCCTGCAGCATTAGTTCCACCTGCTACATTAATCCATGCATCAATAATTGAGTCACCGCCATCAACAGTTAATGGTGAAAGCGAACTTATATGAAGAACCTTTGGTTTCTGATTTTTTGGTATACTTGAAGTTATAGATTTTACCATTTTAAGTTTACTATCTAAATATGAATTATATTTAGTTGATTTTTGTTTACCTTCAGTTCCAAGTATATCACCCGTAAGTTTGAAACAATTTTTTAATTCTTCAAAATTTGTAAAAGCTAATTGCACAACAGGAATACCAGCACTTGCTATTTTGTCTCCATATTTATAGCTTAAAGGCATAAATACAATATCAGGTTTTGTTTTCAAAAGCTCTTCTACATTAACATCTGCAGCAGTAAAAACGGTTTCTGCCCTGTTCATCTGAGGATTTACTTTATATAACCAAGGTCTTCCCTGTGGAGTGAGGACTGTAGCAACAATTTTTCCACCTGAACCTAGCATACTTAATACTTCGTTATGTGCAGGCCATGAGTCACCAATTTTTTGAATGTTTGTTGGTATTTTAACTTTTTCTCCAGACATATCGGTAATTGTTCTTGTCGTGGGTTGTTTTTTTTGTGAAGTTTTCAATGAACTAGCATTATTTTTACATCCAGTGAATGAAATAACGGTTGCAATCACTACTAGTATTGACAAAAACTTTTTATTCGTTTTCATTTGAACATATCCTTTCTATACATAAGATTTTAAATTAATAAGGATATACATGATTTAATAATGGTATGCAGGATTTAATCTTTTCACCATTGCTAGTTTCAGTACATATGATTTTAACATTGACGCCATAGGCGGATTTAAGGTTTTCTTCAGTTATAACTTCATCCATATTTCCAATGATAAATTTATTGTTTTTATTCATAAGTGCTACTTTAGTAGAACATAGGAAAGCATGATCAGGAAAATGTGAAGTCATTATAACTCCGAGGCCTTTTTTTGCAAGATTATTAATTTGTTCTAAAACACGTACCTGATTACCAAAGTCTAGATTGGAGGTAGGCTCATCTAGTATAAGTATTTTAGACTGTTGAGCAAGAGCCCTAGCGATTAAAACCATTTGTCTTTCGCCACCACTGATTTCAGTATATATCTTGTCTTTTAGATAGGATATATTTAAGTCACTAATTGCTGATTCTGCAATTTCCTTATCATTTTTGGATGGGGAAGAAAACATACCTATATGAGCTGTTCTTCCCATTAATACTACATCAAACACACTGAAAGGAAATGGGGGCGTATGAGTCTGAGGAACGTAACTAATCATTTTTGCTAATTGATTTTTGGACCAATTCTTGGTGCTTTTGCCATCTAACAATATCTCTCCACCCTGCAATTTTAAAAATCCTAGTATAGTCTTAAAAAATGTTGTCTTACCTACACCATTTGGTCCAAGTATACATAATATCTCTCCAGATTCAACGCTTGTAGATATATTCTTTACAATGGGTTTTGATCCATATCCACATACTGCATTTTTTATCTCAAGTATCATAACCAAATTCTCCTTCCTTTTAATAATAGATAAATAAAGAATGGTGCTCCAATCAATGATGTTAGAATACCTAATGGTATTTCCACTGGAAACATACTACGAGCTAAATCGTCTACTATTAGAAGAAAAATACTTCCTAACAAGAGAGAAGCAGGCAATAGGGTTTTATAATTAGGACCAACAATCATTCTGGCAAGGTGAGGTATAATAAGTCCAACCCATCCTATCATGCCACTAATTGATACAGCGGCTGCAGTCAGCAGTGATGAACATATGATAACAATAGTTTTCATTTTAGAAGTATCAATGCCAAGAGAGGAAGCCTCTTCATCTCCAAATGAAATCACATTCATTTGCCACCTTAATAAAATTAAAGGTATTATACTTATGATTATAGGGAAAATTATAATTTTTAAATCTTTGAAGGTAACCGAAGATAATCCACCCATTAACCAAAAAGTTATTGCTGGAAGTTGGTTATCTGTATCAGCTACATATTTTATTATTGAAATAAAGGCTGTAAACAGATTTGAAACAACCATGCCAATCAATACTAGTACCACAACTGAATTGTTTCCACGGCTTATAATTTTACCTAACAAATAAGTAAATGTAACTGCTGCTAGTCCAAATGCAAATGATGAAAACTGTATAGCAATAATATTAAATGACAAAAGAATTGCTAAAGCTGAACCAAAGCCAGCACCAGCAGAAGCTCCAAGTATATCGGGAGACACCAGGGGGTTTTTAAACAAACCCTGGTATGCAGCACCAGATATGGAAAGAGAAGCCCCAACCAAAATAGCGGCAATAACCCGTGGCAGTCTTACTTTAAGTAACACAGATTCTACAGCAGCTGGAGATGTTATTGGAAGGTTAAATAGCTTTGAATAAATAATATTAAAAAGTTGGTCGAGAGGGATTGTGTATCTGCCTACAGTTAGTGAAATAAAAAAAACAGCAACAAGGATGATAAAAAGTAAAATAATTATTTGTATTTCATGGGTTTTTTTTATAGGCATAGAAATATTAGGATTTTTGTTTAATACTGTTTCACTTATATCTTTCATTTGAACACCTTCTTTTTTACGTTTTATTTATAATTATAAAGAATTAAATAAATATTTAGTATTATTCAAGGTAATAACATCCATTTATATCCTACACCATAAATGTAAAATGGAAAAGACAAATACTGTATATATGGTATGATTCCTAATTTAAAAATAGAAAGGTACTTTAAAAAAATTTATTTTATGGTATAATGTTAATTGTAAGTTAATATGTGGAGAGATGTCCGAGTGGCCTATGGTACCTGCCTCGAAAACAGGCGAACGTGTAATGCGTTCCGAGGGTTCAAATCCCTCTTTCTCCGCCAAAATGAAGGAATTTAACAGATTATGTTAGAGTCCTTTTTTTTAATATTTACTAAACAGTTTATAGTTTATTAATACTATCGACATTCTAATGACACATAGAATTGTTATTGTTGATACATAGAAAGTAACTAGTAATTGATTTTTTAATTAGAGTCCCCCTTTAATTAAATATATATAACTAGCAATGGACTGGTGTTATTTAGCCAGTCTATTTTATTTTTTGTTTATACAATAATACATTTTAGAGACTACCTTAACAGGTAGTTTTTTGTATGTCTCATATATTTTATAAAAAGAAAATATGATTACTAAAAATTTTAGCAGAGTATTTATGTTAATATTGATATGGAGTATTTAGTGTAATGAATAATTTAGGTAGTATAAATAACAGTTGAAAGGGTCTGAATAAACAATATGAAAATATTAATGAAAAGTGGTTTATCAAAGGAAAACTTTCTAGTAAGAAAAAAATTAAACGAAAATAATATTGAAATTCAGTTACTTAAAGAATTTTATAGCAATAAAATATCATTAATTGAATATTTTAATATGATAGTTAATTCAGAATTAGACGTGAGTATAATCCATACCCCTCTAGTAGAGGGTTAAGATGTAGAAATTGATGACTTTTATGATAAAGTTAAGAAAGATATATTTTTTAAGACATGTGAACTAGCAAATATGGTAGGTATAAAATTCAATAAAAACATAATGGTTATTGTTCATTGTGCAATGAATTTTAATCAAGATATAACTAATTTGAATAAAATTAGACTAATAGATAATGTTTTAGTGGATGCTTTTAATAAATATCCTAACATTTCTATTGCTATAGAAAACATAATTCCTTTAGCTAACAATTACAAAGGATATTATGGAAGAAATGGTTTTTTGAATGATAACTGTATGTATGTTGATTATTTTATAGCTAAATATGGATTTAAAGGTAAAATTGGAACGGTTTTAGATACTTGTCATGCTTTGGTTACTATAAAGTTGTTAGAATATTGTAAAATATCAATAACACTTGATAAGTTTTTTGAATGGAATAATAAAAATGTAATGTTAATTCATTTAGCTAATCTAGGGGATAATGGATACGGCAAAAATAATCATGGAATAGGATTTATTCAAGGAAAAGATTTAGAATTATTAAATGATATAATGTATTTATATAATAAATATGAATATGATTGCCCTATAACCATAGAAGTTTCTGAAAAAGATTATTTGAATCCAGTAAATTATCTTAAAACAAAAGAAAATTTACTTAGTATAATTCCTTTTTAAGTCAAAAATTACTTGATCCATATATTTTGACAATATTTTGACCATGTGTTACATTTAAGATATTCATCGGAGGGTATATAACTATATGCTGGATAAGGTGGTTGCGTAAAATCAACTGTCTTACGCAGCATTTTTTATTTTAGGAGGTTATATATTAATGCAACAACATAATGATTTAACAAATGGAAAGGTTATCCCCACACTATTAAAATTTGCATTTCCGTTTCTATTAGCAAGTTTGCTGCAAGCATTTTATGGTGCAGCAGATTTGCTAGTTGTTGGTCAGTTTGATAATTCTGCCCAAGTTTCTGCGGTGGCAACAGGAAGTCAGATTATGCAGACAATTACAAGTCTTATTCTTGGAATTACCACAGGCGGTACAATTATAATCGGCAACTATTTGGGTGCAAAAAAATACAAGGATATTGCAGAGGCAATTGGAACTATTATTTGTATATTTGTTATAATGGCTGCTTTTTTGACTGTAATTATGGTACTACTAACAGGAACTATTACAAGGTTAATGAATACACCAGCAGAGGCACTTAAATACACAAAACAATATATTCTCATATGTTCTTGTGGTATACCATTTATTATAGGATATAATGCGTTAAGTGGTATTCTACGAGGGTTAGGTAATTCAAAAGCACCATTATATTTTATAACAGTAGCTTGCGTAACTAACATTGCTGTAGATTTAATATTAGTTGGTGTTTTCCATATGGGTGCACCAGGAGCTGCAATTGCTACTATAGCTGCTCAAGCTATAAGTTTCATAATTGGAGTCATGTATATAAAAAAGGTGGGTTTTGTTTTTGAGTTCAATCGCAGCCATATTAGGATTGTATCAGGCAAAGCAAAGAGAGTATTTAAGTTAGGAGTACCGATAGCATTACAGGATGGTTTAATTAATGTTTCTTTTATAATAATTACAGCGGTTATTAATGTAATGGGGCTTACGGCTTCAGCATCTGTAGGCGTTGTAGAAAAAATAATTGTATTTACAATGCTTCCAACTATTGCATTTGCTTCAGCAATTGCAGCAATGACAGCTCAGAACATGGGAGCAGGAAAGCAGGAAAGAGCGAAACAATGTTTGTATATAGGGGTGGGATGTTCATTAATTATAGGAATAATATGTTATGCGTATGCACAAACTAATCCAACTTCGCTAACTGCATTGTTTTCGAGGGATGTTGAGGTCATAAAAACAGCCGCACTATATCTGAAATCATACAGTATTGACTGCATTTTGGTATGTTTTGTATTTTGTATGAACTCGTTTTTCAGTGGTTGTGGCAATTCTTTATTCCCAATGATACATAGTTTAATTGCTACTTTTTTTATGCGTATTCCATTGTCCTTTATTTTAAGTAAAAGAGTAGGTATCACCCTATATGAAATAGGGTTTGCATCTCCTCTTGCAACATTCGTCTCACTTATAATGTGTATAATATACCTGAGGTCTGGGAGATGGAAGAAGAAGCAAATTATTACTTAGAATTCGTAAGTATAGGACATACATAAAACAATGCTGAGAATTAGATAACTTTTATTTCTTACCAAAAACAAAATAACAATCTCGTTTTAGAATAAGCGATATGTAGTAATTTGTAAGAAAATGTGGTAATATGTTACTGAAATATGTAATATTTAATTTACAGTAGTAAAAGTTATTTTTGAAACGAGGATATTTATTATGGGTAGGAGTAGAAGTAGACGAACTACAGTTTTAGGGTATTTTTCAATTGCTTGTTTATCGTTAATTATAATATTATTTAGCATTTATAGTATGAATAAAGTGTGTAGGGAATCTGATTTTATTATTAAAAAAATAATTCCGGCAAAAATATTTTCAACGGAAATTCTAACGTCACTTATTAATCAAGAATCAGGCATTCGGGCTTATATAATTTCAGAAAACAAAGAATTTTTAGAACCCTATTATTTAGGGAATAAACAAGTACAAGGATATTATAATTCCTTAGATAATTTGAAGGATACAGCGCTAGGTGTTGATATTACAAATCAACTTAGCCAACAGATGAAATCTATTCAAAAGTTTTATAAACAACAAATAGAATTGGTTAATGATGGGAAATTAGCGCAGGCAAAACAAAACTTAAATCAAGGCAAAAAGTTAGTTGATAATTTTAAGGTTACTGATAATATACTAATAAGTCAAATTGATTTAGAGGTAAATAGCTCGCGCAATAAGGTCGCAAATACTCAAGTAATTCAGCGATGTTTATTGACCATCTTGGGCTTTGTACTTATTATAGGTAATATTATATTTATTAAGTACATTTCAAATTTTATGTACGAGGAAGTTAAGAAAAAAAATGAAGTGAATAAAGAATTGAATAAATTGCTTATTTCACATGAAGAGTTTATTGCAAATATTTCTCATGAACTTAAAACACCACTAAATGTAATCTTTTCAGCTATACAATTATTTCAAATGTATTGTGATAATGGTTCATTAGATGAGCGCAGAGAAACTATTATTAAATATCTTGACTCAATGAAATTAAATTCATATAGGTTATCTAAACTTATAAATAATATAGTCGATTCATCAAAAATCCAAGCAGGATTCTTCCAATTGAATTTATCAAATAAGAACATTGTTGAGGTTGTAGAAGAAATAGTAATGTCTGTAACTAATATTACGGATATTAAAGGCATACATATTATTTTTGATACCGATACTGAGGAAAAAATTGTTGCATGCGATCCTGAAATGATACAAAGAATATTATTAAATCTTATATCAAATGCAATAAAATTTTCCAATGAAGGTGATGAAATATTTGTGGAGTTTAAGGATAAAGATAAATATTTCCAAATTTCAGTGAAAGATAACGGCATTGGAATTGAAAAAGAAAACTTGAATATGATTTTTGATAGATTTAAACAAGTAGATAAATCATTATCAAGAAATTCAGAAGGTACAGGTATTGGTTTAAGTTTAGTTAAATCGATTGTAGAATTACATGGAGGCATTATATATGCTGAAAGTGAATTTGGAAAAGGAAGTAAATTTATAGTTGAACTTCCAGCTGGGAAGGCGATCAAAGAGAATATGTTATATAGTAGTAACGGAAAAAGTGATAATGAGAATATACGTGTGGAACTTTCAGATGTTTATTTATAACCCAAAAATAAATCTATAAATACAAAATGTACAATGCTTATTTATTAAAAAACTAAGATACAGGGGAAGTATTTGAAATTTTTTGGAGCATTAGAACAAAATGAATGACATAAGGCCCTCAATTGTTAAAGTTTTATTATAAATACAATATACAATGTAGTTTAATTACTATTACAAATGGGGGATTATAAAAATGATAGATATGCAGTATATTAAAGTTAAGTGGATAAGCATTTTTTTGTTTTTATTAGTTGTTTTTAGTGTGGGTGGCTATAAATTTGCAAAAAATTCATCCTTAAATAGTAACTTTAAACGAACACTGGTAAGTACAAAGTTAACAGAGAGTACGGTGATTACATTTCCAGATAAAAACCTGGAAAAAACAATAAGAGAGCATATACAGTCACCTACTGGTGATATTTTAAGGGATGATGTTGATAAGATAACAAACCTTCAAAATACTAAAGGTAAACATATTAAGAATCTTTCAGGGATAGAAAATCTTACTAGTTTAGTTTGTCTAAATTTAAGTAACAACCAAATTAGTAATTTAAAACCTTTGAATGGATTAACAGATTTGACTGATTTGAATTTAGCATCTAATAAAATCAATAACATAGAACCATTGATAGGGCTTATTAAACTGACTCATCTGAATCTGGATACTAACTTGATGCGTAATATAGAACCTTTAAAGAGGCTTACTAAATTGACTGATTTAAGTTTAGCAGCGAACAAAATGAGTAACATAGAGCCTTTAAAGAGACTTACTGAATTGACTAATTTGAATTTGGCTGATAACCAAATGAGTAACATAGAACCTTTAAAAGGACTTGTTAAATTGATTAATTTGAATTTAGCTGTAAATCAAATGAGTAACATAGAATCTTTAAAGGGATTAGCTAACTTAACCGATTTGAATTTAGCTACTAATAAGATGATTGATATACAACCTTTAAAGGAACTTACTAATTTGACTAGTTTGAATTTAGCTGCGAATAATATGAGCGATATAGAACCTTTAAAAGGACTTACTAAATTGACTAGTTTGAATTTAACAGCAAATAAAATGAACGATATAGAGCCTGTGAAGGAATTGACTAAACTGACTGATTTATATTTAGACACTAATAAAATAAAAGATTATTCTGCAGGAAATACTAATTATAAAGATTTAGAAATGCCTGGTGATGTTAATACAGTTATTACTCCTAAACAAAATATAATAAGTGTCAGCAATCAGGTTGAAGATAACACAGTTATTACATTTGCTGATCAAAATTTAGAAATACTAATAAGAAATGCTATACAACTACCTACTGGAGATATTTTAAAGTCTGATGTTGATAAGATAACAAGTTTGCAAGATGCACAAGATAAACATATCACAAATCTTTCAGGGATTGAGAAGTTGACTAATTTGACTTCATTAAATTTAAGTAATAATCAAATTACTAATATAAATCCTTTAAAAGGATTGACTAACCTAACTGATTTAAATGTCAATATGAATCAAATTGATGTTAAAGATATGCAATCACTACAAAATGCCTTGCCTAAATGGGAGAGTAAATAAGAAGAAAGTTTTAATAGAGAGGAAGGTTATCTTATGCCAAGGAAAGAAAAAAATTTATCCCAAAGTGTTGCTGATGATATCCTTGCAATGATTACTATAGATAAAAAGTTTGTTATTGGAGAAAAATTACCAAATGAAAATGAATTATCCAAGCAGTTAGGAGTAAGTAGGACTACACTTCGCGAAAGCATTCGTATTTTAGTAACTCACAATATACTTGAAATTAAGAGAGGCAAAGGAACATATGTGACAAATCATGAGAAACTTAATGGAAATTTTGGATTAGAAGAATTTTCTACAATTAAGATGAATGTTAAAGATTTGTATGAAATGAGATTGATTTTTGAGCCTCAAACTGCTTATTATGCGGCAAAAAGGGCAACTGAAAAAGAGCTAGCAAGGATATTATATTATGGTAGATTAGAGGAAGAGAAAATTTTAAATAAGCTAGACCGTACCGAGACTGAGCAAGCTTTTCATAAATCCATTGCAAAGGCAACGCATAATGAGTTTATGAATAAGTTAATGCCGATACTTTACAAGGCAATTGATAAGGGCGTCATTTTATCCTATGAAAATGAAATGATAATTTGCGATACGCTAAGTGATCATCATATGATTATGGAGTTTTTAGAGGCCAGGGACGCGGAAGGTGCAAAAACAGCAATGAAACTTCATATTTTACGCGCTATGAGGGGACTTGGAATAAGTAATGAATAAAACAAATGTCAGTTCTTTATTGTATAAGAGTTGGCATTTATTTTTTTATAAAAGTATATTACATCATTGACAACAGACATCATACAACATACAATAAAAACATACAACTAGAGACTATAATTTATAAAGGTGGTAATGTTATGAGAAGTGATGTAGTAACAAAGGGAACAAGCAGAGCACCTCAACGCGCACTATTTAATGCTTTAGGTTTTACAAAAGAAGAAATGGAAAGGCCTCTTATAGGTATCGTTAGTTCAAAAAATGATATTGTACCAGGTCATATGAATTTAGATAAAATTGTAGAGGCTGTGAAAATTGGTATAGCAATGAAAGGTGGTACTCCAATAGTTTTCCCTGCAATTGCAGTATGTGATGGAATTGCAATGGGTCATCAAGGTATGAAGTATTCACTAGCTACAAGAGATTTAATTGCTGATTCAACAGAGGCAATGGCTATGGCTCATGCTTTTGATGCACTAGTAATGGTGCCAAATTGTGATAAAAATGTACCAGGACTTTTAATGGCAGCAGCAAGAGTTAATGTGCCAACTATTTTTGTAAGTGGTGGACCTATGCTTGCAGGTAAAATTGATGGATGTAAAACAAGTTTTTCAAGCATATCTGAGGCGGTTGGTGAGTTTAATGTTGGTAAAATTACTGAGGAAAAGTTAGAAGAATTTGAGAATAAGTGTTGTCCAACCTGTGGTTCTTGTTCTGGTATGTATACTGCAAATAGTATGAATTGTTTAACTGAAGTTCTTGGAATGGGACTTGGTGGAAATGGAACTATCCCAGCGGTTTATTCTGAGCGAATTAGGCTTGCAAAACACGCTGGAATGAAAATTATGGAACTGCTGGGCAAAAATATAAGGCCGAGAGATATTATGACAGAAGGTGCATTTAAAAATGCTCTAACTATGGATATGGCACTTGGATGTAGTACAAATAGCATGCTTCATCTGCCAGCAATTGCTCATGAAGTAGGTATAGATTTAAATGTTGATATGGCTAATGATATTAGCGATAAGACGCCTAATCTTTGTCACCTTGCCCCAGCAGGACATACATATGTTGAGGATTTAAATGAGGCAGGTGGAGTTTATGCTGTTATGAATGAGATAAATAAATTAAATTTACTAAATACGAATTTGATAACATGTACAGGTAAAACTGTTGCAGAAAATATTAAAGGATGTGTAATAAAAGATACGCAGGTTATTCGTACAATTACAAATCCTTATAGTGCTACTGGTGGAATTGCTGTACTTAAAGGTAACCTTGCTCCAGATTCATGTGTTGTAAAACGGTCTGCAGTATCAACTGAAATGTTAAAACATGAAGGACCAGCAAGAGTCTTTGATTGTGAAGAGGATGCATTAAGTGCTATCAATTCAGATAAGATTATTCCTGGAGATGTTATTGTAATTCGATATGAAGGTCCTAAGGGTGGACCTGGTATGAGAGAGATGCTTAATCCAACATCTGCAATTATGGGACGAGGGCTCGGCAATAGCGTAGCTCTTATAACGGATGGACGATTTAGTGGTGCAACTAGGGGAGCCGCAATTGGACACGTTTCTCCAGAAGCTGCAGTTGGCGGAAATATTGCTCTAATTCATGAGGGTGATATTATATCAATAGATATTAATGCTAATTCAATTAATTTTAAAGTAACTGACGAAGAGCTTAAAATAAGAAGAATAAACTGGAAACCAAGAAAACCCAGTATTACAACGGGTTATCTTGCTAGGTATGCTGCGTTAGTGTCATCAGGGAATAAAGGTGCTATATTAGAAATTCCTAAATTTTAAATTTGTATTAAATTAAAAATTTGTATTAAATTAAAAATTATAAATATAATAGCTTATATCTTAATATTAAGATGTAGGCTATTATATTTATATTATTGTCTTTCATATCTATATAATATATAATTATAGTTGCTTAAGCGTATAAAAAGAAAATAATTAAGCTAAGTTTTAATTTTATTAGAATAAGTTTTTGTTTGAGAGGAGAGTAATATGAAAATAGATCAATCTAAAGAAAAAGGTGAATTGAAAGAAAAAAAGACTAATATGTTATTGGCTTCATTTATGATTTTTGTTTTTCCAATAATAATTGTGATTTTTGGAGTAGTTTTAGGGCAACATATAGGAAAATTTATTGGAGCTCCTATTCAAATTTCTAGAGTTTGCGGAGGAATTATTGGGTTTATATTTGCAATTGTAATGATTAAATTGTTTGATAAATCAGCTGTTATGGATGATAAAGAAGAAAAAATTTATTGGGAAGATTTGTAGACATTAATATAATAAGCTTTTTAATTATTTGATATTTTAAATTAATCGGAGGGGGTGCTAACGATGATTGGGAAAAGGCTAAGGTTCGGAGATACTATTGGACTAATTTCCCCTGCAAGTCCTGAAAATATAAAAGCAATAAAAAAGGCAATATTATTGCTGAAAAATCTAGGTTTTAATGTATTAGAAGGGAAACATTTATATGATAAATGGGGTTATCTTGCTGGCAAAGACAAAGACAGAGCATCCGATGTTATGGAAATGTTTAAAGATAAAGAAGTAGACATGATACTTTGCGTTAGGGGTGGGTATGGCTCAAGTAGAATACTGCCATATTTGGATTATGATATAATAAAGAAAAATCCGAAGATATTTGCAGGTTTTAGCGATATAACAGTTTTTCTAAATATTTTTTATGAGAAATGTGGCTTAACAACCTTTCATAGTCCAATGGGTACTTCTAATTTAGAAGATGTGGTCACATTAAAAAGCTTTATGTTTACATTTATGGAAGGGAATAAACTATATACTATTAAAAATCCAGATGAGTTTAAGACAGTATGCATAAATCCGGGTATAGTTGAGGGTAATCTTATAGGTGGTAATTTGGGATTAATATGTAATTCACTTGGGACTCCCTATGAAATTGATATGAAAGATAAAATACTTTTTATAGAAGAAGTTAGTGAGGCACCTTATAGAGTTGATAGAATACTAACACAACTACTATTATCAAAAAAACTTCAACAATGTAAGGGAATTATTTTGGGCCAATTTAAAGATTGCGATTTACCTCATTATGAAAGAAGTCTTACACTAGAAGAAGTTCTTGAGGATAGATTATACAATTTAGACATGCCTATGTTTTCAGGATTTTGTTCAGGTCATGATTACCCTAAACTTACAGTTCCGATTGGAGCCAGGGTAAGGATGAATGCGAAGAGTGGAATTATAAATGTGTTGGATGCTGTGGTAGAATAATTTGAAAGCTTGTAAAATTTAAATTTTACAAGCTTTCATTATGTTAAAATATATTTTTATTTTATTACTCTTTTACCTATTACAAAGTTCTCTTTGTAATATCCAGTTAATTCAGATATTTTTACAACATCGCCTGGTTTGGGACAATGTATAAATTTATTGTTTCCAATATAGATTCCAACATGAGATACTTCGCTAGGTGAAGAAGTATTTGTTGTAAAGAAAACTAAATCGCCATTTTCGAGATTATCTATATTAATAGGTGTACCTTCATTTATCTGATCCATACTTGTTCTAGGTAAAGTTATACCATAGTGTTTATAAACATAAAGAACAAGTCCTGAACAATCGAAGCCACCACCTATGTATTTACCAGTAGTGCTTAATGTTGCAGGACTTGTACCGCCCCATAAGTACGGCGTACCCAAAAATGTATTAGCATAAGATACTATATTATTTCCAGTTGTGGCTGTAGTAGATTGTTGACCATTTGGTATGTAATCCGCACTGCTTGATGCTTCATTAATTACACTTACATATTTTTTATATATGTACCCCCATTGATTAGAATACTTAATTTTGTAGAAATTATTTTGAGTTTCATATATATCTATCTTTTGATTTGGTTTTAATGAACCTATAATAGTTGAATTACTATCTAAGGAAGCTGTTTTTCTTACATTTAAAAAATCAGATGCTGTAATATTTCCAACACCAGTAGGTTTAGCTGCAGTGGTCACAATAGGTGTTGCAGCAGGTGTAGGGGTACTTGTACTACTTGTAACCTTTACATATAATGTACTTATATAACTTGTTTTTCCATTATAATTTATCTTATAAAACCCATTTAAGGTACCCAATATTGTAACTTTACTTGAGAGTGCAAGAGATCCAGTCACGGGATAAGTGGAACCAGCTCCAGATCGTACATTTAATATTGTCGCTGTTGTTTGACCATATTTTTTTGTGGAAACAGGAGTGCTTTTTACTAGATTTACATATGAGCTACCTATGTAACCAGTTTTTCCACCATGATTTATTATATAAAAATCTCCAGATTTTCCGAGAGTAGTTATTTTTTCGTTTTTTAAAAGATAACCTGTAATGTTAGACAAAAGTGAAGGTTTTTGTCTAATGCGTAATGATGCTGTATTTACAACACCGGTGTCGGCAATTGCAATTTGGGAACTTGCTATAGACAATAGCATTACTATAAAAACTATTCTTTTTTTCATTTGTTTGCCTCCAATAGTTCATTTAATAGTTCTATTTCACTTTAATACGAAGCATGAGATAGTTAAGTTTATATATTCACCACCTTTATTTTGAGTCTTATTTAATCATAACTCAAAAAATCCCATGGGAAATATTATGAAGTCGCATATAAATATTATAGCACTTATAGTATAAAGATTGTTATTATTACAAAAAAAAATGTCACTATTTTATATGTAACATGATATATACTAGTATTGAAAAGGCATTAAGTGCAACTAAGAAACAAATATTTCTTGCAGATACTCCACTTCAAGCTACAAGGAGAAGCAACTATAAAACATGAGGTATCTGATATTGATTTTATTCCATTACAAACTGAAAGCTATGAACTTGAAAAAAGAAGAATTAATTTTTTAGTAAATTAACCTTCCTATTTTAATCATATTGATGTAGACTTATAGAAAGTATTGTATAATATAATTTAACAATTAAGCAATAATTAGGATGTAAAAAAAAAGTATTACTTCTATAATATAATTTAATAGGAAGGAATTGATAGATGAATGCTTGAATTAAGCGATATTATTAGAACAAAAGCATCAAGCATTGAGCAGAAAATATATGCAAAATCTTCACTTATTGGTATAAGTCATGGGCTTGAGGATATGATTGTTGAATTTCAACTACGATCAGAGATTTTTGTAACATTTCAAAAGTTTGAATTTTTTATGGTGGAATTTGAAAGATATAAAATTTTGGATGATTTATGCAAAAAAGTTTATGTATTTACCCGAAATATTGATTTCGATATTGTAAAACATTTTAAAAATATAGTATTTATTGAACTTGATGAGAATGATTCAATGGTTCATGAGTGGAATATTATAATAAATCATTTGGAGCATCCAGCTGTTTTTTTAAGTCATGAGATATTTTATTCTAGTCCTGCGAAAGAAGACCAATTTAGAAAATTTAATGGGTTTTTAAGTTTCTCAGAAGACATTTTGACAGAAGCATTAATAGTAATGAAAAATAAATTAAGCAAATATGGTATTACCTATAATATACTAAATATAAACCATGAAAAACATGATGAAGATATTATGACCAAAAAAATGAGTTTTTTTATAAATCGTACTCTTAGTGAGATAGAGGATAAAAGTTCCCAACTAATTACGAAAAACAATTTACTTGAAAATGCACTTAATGAAAATGAAGAACTTACAAATGAAATTATAAAGCGTTTATGTTATGCAGCTGAATACAGAGATGACGATTCAGCATTACACATGGCTCGGATGAGTATATATACATCAATTTTATATGAAATGGTAGAAACATCCCCCCAAAAAATTAAGTTAATGAATTATGCAGCGTTGATGCACGATATAGGAAAGATAGGGATTCCAGATTCAATTCTCTTAAAACCAGGTAAACTTACATTTGAGGAATTTGAGATAATGAAAACACATACAACGATTGGTGCAAGGATACTTTCAAATTCAAAACGCGATGTTATTAAAATGGGTTATGAACTAGCACTTAATCATCATGAGAAATGGGATGGCAGTGGATACCCTTTTGGATTAAAAGGGAGGGATATACCACTAACTGCAAGAGTTGTAGCTATTGCGGATGTTTTTGATGCTTTATCAACAGCAAGAGTATATAAGAAAGCTTTTCCAATTGAAACATGTATAGAAATATTAAAGTCACAAAGAAATAAACATTTTGATGGCGAATTATTAGATTTATTTCTAAATAATATTGATAAAATATTAAGGTGTAAGAATACTATTGATTTAAAGTTTAATAATTCTGTAAATGAAGATGTTTTCACATTACTTTTTAATAATCCTATGAGTTATTTTATTGAAAGGTAGAATAGATTATATAAGTTTTTGGAAATTATAAAAATTAACTAATTCTAAACAAATAAGTAACATATTCTTTACAATGGACTGCTATAATAACAGTATCGAATACATTTTAATAGACATTTTATAAAAGCAGTTTTGTAAATTTTAGTTTTATTTATCTAATAATATATTAGAAAGGTGAGGATTAAAATGAATGAAGAACAATTGTTATATAATGTGATTTTTCCAGAAAGTAATGATCCTAATTATATTAATTATGGTTATTTTATAGGGAGGAGTAAAAAAAACGTATTTAAATTGAAAGCTATTATTAATGAAGGTCAACTTAATCCGGTTTTAATTTGTGATGGAGATAAGCAAAACGCTTTTTTTGCTAAAGTTTTTCAAAGTGAAGTTGATGGATTTTTGCAAATTATAAGTGATCTTGATTTTAAACAAATTAAGATAAATAGCTGTCACATGAATGAAGTAAAAGCTATGTTTGAAGAAGAGATAAGGGATCATCGAAAAAAAGAACATAGGGTAGCTCATTATTTATTACCACGAAAGTTCAATAGAGGAGTTAAAAACTGGAAAATACCGGATGTAATAGAATTTAATCCAATAAATGAAAATAAACCAATCTTAAAAGGAGTAATTAATCTATAGGAGTTATATTAACTAAGGTGAATCATTAAATATTTTAATGATTCACCTTAGTTAATATATTTTTACAAACAATTTGCTTATGATTAACTATTTAAATATAATATTAACAATAGTATTTAATAATCCATATAGATATTATTATTGTTTTAGATAAAAAAATATGGTTAGTTTAACGTTGAAACAAAATCATCCGATGCAGTTAATAGGAAAGGAAATTGTATTTTTGTAATAGTAGTTATAATATCAGTAGGAACTATTTGCGTTGTTTATGATACAATTAATAAAGCTATTTCTTTATATTATAAGATATAGTTTTAATCTAAAATATAAAACAGGTTGGTGAGTAGATTGAAAGAAAAAAAGGTGCGAGGTAAAAGAATTTTAATTGTAGCTGTATTATTTTCTTTAGTATTTAGTGCTCTTGTTGGTAGAATGTTTTATTTAATGGCTGTTAATGGGGCGAAGTATAAATCGTTGGCATTAGAGCAGCAGACAAAAAACATAGCGGTACCTCCTATAAGAGGATCAATTCTAGATAGAAATGGCCAAGAATTAGCAATGAGTATGAATATTTATAGGCTAGATGTTGATTTGAATGTATTAAAAAAATATTTAGTAGACAAAAAAATACCAGAGGAACAAGCAGATCTTAAATTGTCGAAGATACTAAATATAGATAAGAGCGAGGTTAAGAAGATATTAGATGGTAAAGATAGCAAAGGTAATCCATTACAATTTGTATCACTTAAAAGAAAGGTAGAAAAGAAAGTTGTGGATAATATTAAGGCTTTAAAATATAGTGGAATAATAATTTCAAAAGATGTGGAGAGGATATACCCAAATGATAATTTTTTATCACATGTAATGGGGCATACCAATTTAGATGGAAATGGAGTCAATGGAGTTGAACTAAGTTACAATAATGAATTAGCAGGTGTGCCTGGAGTTAAGGTGATTGAGACGGATAGGGATAGTAATGAATTGCCTTATACGGAAGCAGTGACAGTTCAGCCAGTAGACGGAAAGAATATAACATTAACTATTGATGAAAGAATTCAAGAATTAGCGCAGAATGTTGCAAATGAAACATTAGCTAAAAATGGTGCAAAATCTGTAAGTATAACAATTATGAACCCAAAGAATGGTGAGATTATGGCAATGGCTAATGCACCGGATTATAATTTAAATATTCCATATGTAGAAGGTAAAACAAGTAAAGAAACACAGGAAATTTGGAAGAATAGAGCTATTAGCAATGCATTCGAACCAGGATCAATTTTTAAAGTTGTAACATCAGCAGCGGCGCTTCAAAATAATGCTGTAACTAATAAAGATAGATTCGTAAGTAATGGTAGCATTAAGATTGGAAATAAATTATTATATAGTGATAATAAAGAAAATTATGGAGTTGAGACCTTTTCGGATATAATTAAAAATTCCGATAATGTTGGATTTGTTAAACTAGGGCAGATGATAGGAAAGGAGAATTTTTATAAATTTATTAAACTTGCTGGGTTTGGACAGAAGACGAATGTTGACATGCCAGGTGAGGGGACAGGCCTTGTAAAAGGCTTAAATAACATAACACCAATTGATCTTGCTACAATGGCATATGGACAAGGGGTTGCAGTTACTCAGATACAATATATTGCAGCTTTAAATGCAGTGGCTAATGGAGGCACATGGATAACACCACATGTTATGAAAGACATATCTCATATTGAAAATGGTAAAAAGGTTATAGACAAACAGTTTAGTAGTCTAAATGAGAGAACTATAATGAGTAAAGAGAAGGCAGCTCAGTTAAGAACTTATTTGGAAAGGGTAGTTAAAGAAGGAACCGCAGTTGGAACCTATATTGATGGTTATCATATAGCTGGGAAGACTGGGACTGCAAATGAAGTTAACAGTATCGACGGAGGTTATAAAGCGGGTAAGTATATATCCTCATTTGCAGGTATGGCCCCTGCAAGCGACCCGAAAGTGAGTTTAGTAATTACTATAGAGGAACCAAATGCTGATAATTACTATGCTGCGCAGACGGCAGTACCTGCGGCATATAAATTATTTTTAGGACTATTCCCAATAATAAACATGGCCCCCCAGTAATGTGAAAAGTGTAAAAAATAATATTTTCAATTTTGTATTTAGATGGTAATTTCCATAAATATAATTGCATAAACATTATAAGTGCATAGGCTTTATTTATTTGTTTTATAAATAAAGCTTAGTAAAGAATGTCAATGTATTCAATATTAAAGGGGGAAATTACAATGATAAAAACTAAGAAGATGTTAGCTCTGAGTGTTTGTTTAATTATGACGACTTCATTATTTGCTGGATGCTCAACTGATGGTTTAGCTCTTATGAGCACATTTGAAAAATCGAAAACAATTAACTCAATGCAGAGTAAAACTGATATTTCACTAAAAGTATCAGGCTCTAATATGTCAACTCAGGAAGAACAAGCGTTGACTACGACTTTACATTCTATAAACGGAACTAAAATTTCTGTGTTAACTAAAACTAATCAGAATGAGGATAGAACAATTTCTAAAATGCAAAGTGATGTCTCATTACAATTAGGTCAAAGTCTTGAGCCTATAAACACGAGTGTTTGGGCTGATATAAATGTAACTGGTGAAAAACCTGTATTGAATGAAGTGTATAAAATTCCTCAGTTACTTTCATCACAGCTTCCAACTGAGATTCAAGGTAAAGAATACATGGTAATGGATTTAGCGAATATGGCAAGTGCACCAGGTATGCCTAAAACTGATTATAAAAAACTTATGGCTTTTAGCAAAGAATTTCAACCTAAATTAGCTGATTTTATAGTTAAATATGCTAAACAATTTAATCCAACTACAAAGTATGTTACCTATGTAGGAAGTGAAAGTTTTTTGCAAGATACTGTAATGCAATCTACAGATACTTATGAAGTAAAGTTAAATGATAAATCATTTAAGGATTTAATGCATTATGGCTTGAATAATCTTTCAGAGAGTACTGATGCTATGAACTTTATTCAGGAGTATATGACAGCTATGATGTCAGTTTATGATGTAACGGATGGACAGGATAAAACGAGCAAGGATGAAATAAACAAAGCATTTGGAGATATAACAACTCAATTGCCACAACAACTTAAAAGCATAAACAAATCATTAGAATCTATTGACAATCTTAAAATTCTTGGTGATAAAGGAATTACAATTAGGTATAGTGTCAATAAGGATGGTTATGTTATAAATGAAAAAGGAAATGCAGAATTTGTAATTGATTTACCTAACATAAACAAATTAACTGGGACAACAGCTGTGGCAAGTAATGATGACCAAACAGGTATATACACTATAGGAATAGATTTTAATACTGATATAACTAACATTAATAAAAATATTGGTATTGTAATGCCACAAGTTGATTCAACTAATTCATTTAACTATAATGATATATTGAAGTTATCTAGTACAGAATTACCTACAAATTAAAACAAAAGAGTCATAAACAGATTATCTGTTTATGACTCTTTTGTTTTAATTATAGTCAAATCATATCCCGCGGAGCTGCAATGTCGTTAAATTTATATATTTATGATTATAGTAGCATAGACATATTTTAAAATAAAGCAATACTTCATTTAAAACATTTTGGATTACGAATGAAACTTTATATTGACTTAAACGTTTTATTTGCTATAATTAAATTATAAACAAAGTGAAATTTATTTCATTCGAAACTATTTGATTCTTTGTCGAATTACTTTGTGATATAATTTGGATAATGTTTAGTTAGAAAGGAAGATTTATCATGAATAAAAGACATGCAAAATTATTAGAGCTCGTAAATGAGAGGGGCCGTATTGAGGTAACGATGTTATCAGAAAAGCTAGATGTTTCACAGGTTACAATACGAAAGGATTTAGTTCTTCTTGAGGGAAAAGGATTTTTGAAGAGAGAACATGGGTTTGCTGTGATGATTAGTAGTGATGACATAAATAATCGTTTATCATTTAATTATGATGTTAAAAGTAAAATTGCCATCAAAGCTTCAAGCATAGTTGAAAATGGTGAAACTGTCATGATTGAATCAGGAGCTTGTTGTGCGCTACTTGCAAAGGAACTTGCAACAAATAAGCGCGATGTTACTATTATTACTAATTCTGCATTTATAGCTTCATACATTAGAAAATGTCCTTATTCAAAGGTAGTGTTACTTGGAGGAGATTATCAAACTGAGAGTCAAGTTGTTGTTGGTCCTATTACTCGTAAGTGTATTGAGAGTTTTTATGTAGATAAGCTGTTTGTTGGAACAGACGGATTTACAGAGAAAATGGGATTTACAGGGAAAAATCATATGAGAGCCGAAATTGTTCGTGCAATGGCTGAAAATGCAAAAAAAGTTATTGTATTAACTGAATCTACAAAATTTTTAAAGCAAGGTGTAGTAGTTCAGTTTAAAACAAAAGAAATTGCTACTATAGTAACAGATAATGATATACCAGAAGAAATAGTAGATTTATTAGTTGAAAATAACATAGATTTGAAAATAGTGTAAAGGACTAAAGGTTACATTAATTGCAGGTAATCAAGCATCATTTAATCGTTCTGCACCAGCTGATGATTTGCATGAGGTTATTCAACCTAGGTTGATAGTGCATTTATGATTGCAAATAGGAAAATAAACTCAAGACGATATAATTAATCGTACAGAATATAAATTATAATAGAAAAAGGAGATTTTAAAAATGGAGTATATGTTTGATACAATTAATATAGAGGATATTAAACATTTTAGCGAATTCTATCCAATCACAGGTATTACAAGTAATCCAAGTATTATTAAATTAGAAGGTAAAATTAATTATTTTAAGCATTTTAAGCAGATAAGAGAAATTATTGGTATGGATAAGTCTTTGCATATCCAAGTTGTCGCAGAGGATTTTGAAGGTATAATGTCAGAAGCAAATGCTATAATCAAAAATGTTGATAAAAATGTGTTTATAAAAGTTCCTGTAACTGAGGAAGGATTAAAGGCAATACGAGCTTTGAAGGTAAAAGGAATTGGTGTTACTGCAACTGCAATTTATACTAAGGTTCAAGGCCTCCTTGCCATAGAGGCCGGTGCCGATTTTATTGCACCTTATTTCAATCGTATGGAGAATATAGGTATAGACCCTAGAGAAGTTATTACAACCTTCGCACGAATGATCAAAGAATACCATTATTCAACAAAAATACTTGCTGCAAGTTTTAAAAATATAGGGCAAGTAAATGCTGCATTTGAGTGTGGAGCACAAACGGCTACTGTTAAGCCTGAACTTTTGCATGATACTCTTAAAATGCCTGTAATTAAAAGTGCAGTAGAGAATTTTACTACTGACTGGGAAAATGTATTTGGAAAGGGTGTATCTATTGTAGATTTGTAGGACATAAATAAGACCAGCTTGTGAGTTTTTTGCAAGCTGTTTTTTTATGTGTAATGTAAATTATATCAAAATGGCATAATTTACATTAATATCTAATAAAGTACTTACAGATATATTGTTATGTTTGATGCCGGTTTGTGGTATATTAATTAAAAAGGTTAACATTACTTAACTTTATAAAAAAATAGGAGTAGGGTGAACTTTGAATGGAGAAAAATATGGATAGAGAACTTTCTAATATGTTTGTGATTTTTGGTGGAACTGGTGATCTTACAAAAAGAAAACTTATTCCTGCTATTTTTAGCTTAATACACGAAGGGAAATTATCTGAAGATTTTATAATTGTGTCTATAGGTAGAAGAGAAAAAACAAGTGAACAATATAGAACCGAAATGTATGAAAATGTAAAAGAATTTTCTAGGTTTCCTTTAAATAATAAATTATGGGATAATTTCATTAAGAGAATTTTCTATAAGAATTTTGATTTTACTTCAAATAATCAAGGATATAAGAAGTTAGATTTATTTTTGGAAACAATGGAGAATGAATATTCAACAGGAGGAAATAGATTATATTATTTAGCAGTTGCACCAGAGTTTTTTGAGGGTATAATTAGAAACTTGAAAAATAATGACATGGTTTGTAAATCAAAAGGATGGCAGAGAGTAATGATCGAAAAGCCTTTTGGGTCAAGTTTAAAAACTGCGAGAATCTTAAATAGTAATATATCAAAACTTATACCGGAAGAGGATATATTTAGAATAGATCATTATTTAGGAAAGGAAATGATTCAAAATATATTAGCAATTAGATTTGGTAATTCTCTATTTGAACCTTTATGGAATGCAAATTATATTGATAATATCCAAATTACGTCTAATGAACTAATAGGTGTAGAAAACAGAGGTGCATATTATGAAAATGCTGGTATATTAAAAGATATGCTTCAAAACCATTTATTACAAATGCTTACAATGATTGCAATGGAACCTCCAGTGGATTTTGATCCAGAATCTATAAGAGATGAAAAAGTTAAGGTGCTTAAATCGCTAAGACCCTTTACAAGGGAGTCAGTTAAGGAAAATATAGTTCGAGGACAATATGGTCCGGGAATTGTTAATGAAGCTGTGGTAGTTGGGTATAGGCAAGAAGAAATGGTATCTACGGAATCAAATACAGATACATTTATAGCCCTTAAGACTTATATTGATAATTTCCGTTTTGGAGGAGTACCAATTTATATAAGAGCAGGAAAAAGAATGGATATAAAAAGTACAGAAATTGTCATTCAGTTTAAAAAACTTGCTGGAATTAATTATTATAAGGAATTTGACCAAATAGGGAATAATCTTTTAGTTTTAAAAATCCAGCCTAAGGAGGGTTTTTATTTTCAAATAAATGCTAAAAAGCCTGGTAATGACTTTAAAATAGAAAAGGTAGAGTTAGATTATTGCCAAAGCTGTAAGTATGTAAATGATTCACCAGAGGCATATGAGAGGTTGTTACTTGAAGCTATTAGAAATAATTCATCTTTATTTACAAGGTGGGATGAACTTGAATATTCTTGGAAATTTATTGAAAGTATTGAAAAAGAATATGAGAACGATATTGTGAAGTTTCCTAACTACGCGGCTGGAACCCCAGGACCTAAGGGAGCGGTAGAGTTAATTGAAAAGGATGGTAGACAGTGGTGGAATACTAATATTTAAGGAGGGTAACATGATTATATATGATATATCTATGACAATTGAAAAGGATATGGGAGTATACAAGAATAAAGAGGAAAAAAGACCAGTAATAAAATTTGAAAGTAAAATTCCAAAAGATAAAATAAATGAATCTAGTATGTATATGAACTTACATACAGGAACTCATATCGATGCAGCATTTCACGTAGACAATGAGGGGGGGACTACTGACTCTATAGATTTAACTAAACTCGTTAGAAAATGTAGAGTAATAGATTTAACTAAAGTTGTAGGTTCGATAACAAAAGAGGATCTTATAGATAAAAACATTAAGCCTCTTGAATTTTTGTTACTTAAAACTAAAAATTCATTTACGCAGGGGTATGAATCAGATTTCGTATATCTTTCAATAAGTGGAGCTGAGTACTTGGCAGAAAAAGAAATAGTTGGTGTGGCAATAGATTCCTTTGGAATAGAGAGAGCTCAACCGGGTCATGAAACTCATAAAACACTTTTTAATAAAGGTATAATTATAATAGAAGGTGTTAGATTAAAAGAAGTTTCAGCAGAGGAATACTTTATGTGCGCACTACCGCTTAAAATTAAAGGGGTTGATGGTGCACCTGCTAGGATACTTTTAATAAAAGACTTAGTGACACTTTAATTAAACCATTAATTAAACCATTAATTAACAAATAGTAAAGATTCAACTGTATTTATAGTCTGTTTTTTATTTAGCGTTAAAAATTTTCAATTATATGAAAATTGAGGATTATAATTACAAATAAGATGATATTAAAATTGAAAAGGTAAAGCTAGAAAAATTTAAATTAGTACGCCCAACCCCCCTTGTTCACTTATAATTGGGCTTAAAAGCATACCACGATTTTATATATAAAAGTGGTAGTTGTTAATAATTTAACGGTATTTAACAGAAAATTAACAAATATAATAAAATAAAAAGTAATTAATGTATATAACTGTTCTAGTACTGAAAAACGTAAATATAACAGAATACTTTGGTACTATAATATGCTAAGGCGTAAATAGGAGACTGTATTGCTCAAAACATTAGTAAAAATCAGTGTCTTATATAAATATGAAAGTAATAAGAAAGCAACTGTGTATATTTTAAAAATAAATTATTATACATATAACATATAAATTGTTATATGTATATTTGTTAAAAAATTAATTATTCTTGACTTTTGCTCTAATTAAAACTATCTTGAGATATGGAAGCTGAAATTTATATATAATTCGACAAGAAGTAATTACAAGAATTTTATCGTAGTCTTATAATGTAATTGATACTATAATTAAAGGGGGAGCATGTAATTATCATATAAGTAGTTCCTTGCGAGTATAGTATAATTAATATTGTAATATAGGAAGGAGCTGTAAAAATGGTAAAAGAAGAAGAAGGAATTATAATAGAGATTTCTAAGGACAATATTGCGAAAGTCAAAGTAGGCAGGCATAATGAGTGCAAAAATTGTGGCGCATGTCCTGGTGATAATTCAGTTGTAATAGAGGCTAAAAATCCTATTGAAGCTAAAATTGGACAACGAATTGCATTCGAAATGAAAGATACAAATATGTTAATGGCAGCTTTTGTTGTATATATAGTTCCCCTTGTTCTTATTGTAGTAGGTGTTATTGTTGGACAAGTAATAGCTAAAAAATTTGGGTATTATGTTCGGGGTTTTCAAATTGGAGGCGGAATAATAGCGTTTATATTATCAATTATTAATATAAAACATTTTGAAAAGTACGCTCATAATAATGATAAAATGCAACCTGTGATTACTAGAAGTTTATCTTAAATATAATTTTTTCGAATTTGTTTATATCTATTATAGTTCACAAATTTTAAATATTTTAAAAGAGGTGTGGAAAAGTGATAAAAAGTTTTCGTGGAGGAATACATCCAAATGGTTCTAAAAATTACACTGCGAGTAAGCCTATAGAAATAGCAACTTTACCAAGTAAGGTTGTTATTCCTGTGAGCCAGCATATCGGTGCTCCTTGTGTACCAATTGTAGCAAAGGGTGATTATGTAAAGAAGGGACAGGTTATAGCAACTAGTCCAGCTTTTGTTTCAAGTCCAGTACATTCATCTATATCAGGTATAGTTAAAGATATAGCTTTGTATCCTCATCCTGTATTTGGAAAATGTCTTTCTATTGTAATTGAAAATGACGGAAAAGATGAGTGGATAGAAGGAATCCCAATTGTTCGCGACTGGGAAAAGCTAAATGCTGATGAAATAAAAAGTATCATTAAAGATGCTGGTATCGTTGGAATGGGAGGAGCTACTTTCCCAACTTTTGTAAAGTTATCACCACCAAAAGATAAGAAAATAGATACTTTTATTTTGAATGCAGCAGAATGTGAGCCCTTTTTAACAGCAGATCACAGAATGATGCTTGAACATTCAGATAAAATTGCTATTGGGGTAAAATTAGTAATGAAGGTTCTTGGAGTTGAGAAAGCATTTGTTGGAATAGAAGATAACAAACCAGATGCTGTTATTGCTATGCAAAAAGCATTTGAAGGAACTACAGTTAATGTAATGTCAATACCAACGAAATATCCACAAGGTGCTGAAAAAATGCTTATTAAAGCTATTGCAGATCGTGAGGTTCCGTCAGGAAGCTTACCAATGGATGTGGGCGTTGTTGTTCAAAATGTAGGTACAGTTATTGCAATTTGTGATGCAGTTGTAAGTGGTATTCCATTAATTGAAAGAGTAACAACAATAAGTGGAAGTGCAATTAAAGAGCCTAAAAATCTTTTGCTTAGAATTGGAACAACATTTGAAGAGGCTATTTCTAATTGTGGCGGATTTAAAGAACCACCAGCTAAAATTATTATGGGTGGTCCAATGATGGGGTTTGCTCAATCAAATTTAAATATTTCTATAATTAAAGGGGTTTCAGGAATACTTGCATTAAATAAAAAAGACATTAATAATGGAACCCAATCTCCTTGTATTCGTTGTGGTAAATGTGTAAACGTCTGTCCTTGTGGACTTAATCCGAGTATGCTAAGTATACTTGGAGAAAGAGATATGTATGAGGAAGCAAAACTTGAACAAAATCTTTTTGATTGTGCTGAATGTGGAAGCTGTGTTTATGTATGTCCAGCTAAGCGTAATATTGTACAATATATTAAGTATAGTAAAATGAGAAACAATGCAGATGCTGCTAAAAAGAAGGAGGCTTTAGCTAAATGAGTGAAGTAAAATTACAAGAGAATCTCTTTACCGTAACTACATCTCCACATATACGTGCAGAAGCATCTATTTCTAAAATAATGTGGACTGTTACTATGGCATTAACGCCAGCTGCGCTTTTCGCAATTTATCATTTTGGAATGTCTGCTTTATTCGTATTACTTGCAGGAAGTTTGTCTGCGGTAGGATTTGAATATATGGTACAAAAACTTAGGAAAAAACCAGTAACTATAACAGACGGAAGTGCATTTTTGACAGGACTATTGCTTGCAATGTGTTTACCACCAGCAATACCGCCTTATATGGCAATTGTTGGCTCATTTATAGCTATAGTAATTGCAAAACATGCTATGGGTGGTCTTGGATATAATATTTTTAATCCAGCTCATATTGGTCGTGCGGCCCTTATGGTGTCATGGCCTGTTGCAATGACAACTTGGTCAAAGTTTACATCAAGTGTAGACGTAGTGTCTACTGCAACACCTTTAGGTATTTTAAAAGAACAAGGATATTCAAAATTAATAGATACTTTTGGAAGCACATCTCAAATGTATAAAGATATGTTCTTAGGTCTTCGTAATGGAAGTATTGGTGAAACATCTGCAATTTTATTACTTATTGGAGGAATATATTTAATTTATAAAGGTTATGCAAATTGGGTAGTTCCAGCATTTATGATTGGAACTGTAGGTATTTTAACTTGGATATTTGGACCAACAGGAATGTTTACTGGAGATCCGTTATTTCATATGATGGCTGGAGGCCTTATTATAGGAGCTTTTTTCATGGCTACAGATATGGTTACCATTCCAATTACAAAAAAAGGGCAGATAGTTTTTGCTATTGGCGCTGGAGTTATTACTGTTTTAATCAGGCTTAAGGGTGGATACCCAGAAGGGGTTTGTTATTCTATTTTATTAATGAATGCAGTTACACCACTTATTGATCGCTTGATGAAGCCAGTAAAATTTGGAGCAAGGGGGTAGTGAAAAATGTCAGATGAGAATAATATCAAGCCTAAAGTTAATCATGAGAAAAAAAATAGCATTTTTCAAATCACTATAAATTTAACAATTACCTGTTTTATATCAGGATTGATTATTGGTGTAGTATATTTTTTTACAGCACCAGTTGCGGTGAAAACTGCGGCAGGAATTAAAACAGATGCAATGAAGTCATTAGTGGTAAGTGCACAAAAGTTCAATCCTGTAGAGGGTAAGCAAGAATGGTTTACTGCAGAAAAAGATGGAAAAGTAATTGGTTATGTTGTACCAGCAGAAAGCAAAGGATATGGTGGAGCAATAAAAATGCTTGTAGCAGTTACACCACAAGGTAAAATTATTGAATTTACTATATTAGAAAGTAAAGAAACACCTGGACTTGGAGACAATGCAGGTAAAGATCCTTTTAGAAACCAATTTAAAGGTAAGGCAGTCAAAGATTTAGAAGTAACAAAAGATCCAACAAAAGCAAATAATATTCAAGCTATGACTGGTGCTACCATTTCTTCTAAAGCGGTAACTAAAGGTATTAAAGAAGCTGTGCAAGAAGTTACACAGTTTGTAGGGAGGAAATAATATGAAAGAGTTATGGAACATATTTAAAAAAGGGATTATTGAAGAGAACCCAATTTTTGTTCTTGCACTTAGTCTTTGCCCTGCTTTAGCGGTAACGAGTAGTGCTCTAAATTCTTTGGTTATGGGACTTGCGGTACTGTTTGTTATTACTGCTAATAATATGGTTGTCTCTGTTAGTAGAAAATTAGTAAATCCGACTGTTCGTGTACCGGTGTATATTACTTCGGTTGCGACAATTGTTACTGTGGTACAGTTAGTATTACAGGCATATTTGCCAGCACTTAATAAGGCTTTAGGAATATATCTTGCATTAATTGTTGTTTTTGCAATTATTTTAGCTAGAGCAGAAGTTTTTGCTTCAAAGAATAAAATTATTCCATCTATGTTTGATGGACTTGGAATGGGCTGTGGTTTTGCGCTTGGACTTTTACTTCTTGGAACAATTCGTGAAATTCTTGGTGCAGGAACTTTCTTTGGAATAAAAGTACTTGGTTCTTGGTATAATCCAGCACTTATTATGGTCTTGTCACCAGGTGCATTTATATTAATTGGTTATATGGTAGCTGGTTTTAAGATGTGGATTAACCATAGTGAAAAAGTTAAACTCGAGAGAGGTGAGATGTAATGGGTCATTATTTAACCATACTTGCAAGTAATATAGTTGTAAACAATTTCGTTTTAACAAGGTTTTTAGGACTTTGTATTTTCTTTGGAGTTTCAAAAAGTTTAAATGCATCTATTGGTATTGGAATGGCTGTAACTTCAGTTATGACATTAAGTTCCATGCTAGCGTGGTTAGTTTACCATTTTGTATTGGCGCCTTTTAATTTAACATTTTTAACAACAGTGGTGTTTGTACTCCTAATTGCTAGTTTTGTTCAGCTTTTAGAAATGATTATAAAAAAACATGCACCTACTTTATATAATATGTGGGGAATTTATTTATTATTAATTGCTACAAATTGTATTGTATTTAGTGTACCACTTTTAAATGTAGAAAATAATAATTCGTTTTTAGACAGTGCGGTAACTGCAGTAGGTGCCGGTTTAGGCTTTACTTTGGCAATCGTCCTTATGGCAAGTTTAAGAGAAAAATTAAGACTTGCGGATGTCCCAAAACCACTTCAAGGGCTTGGTGTAGCGTTTATTTTAGCTGGAATGCTTGCATTAGCCTTCTTAGGTTTTTCTGGGATGATACCAGTATAAAAAGGAGCTGAAAAATTAATATGAGTAATTTAGAAATTGCAATTGCAGTGTTAATTGTAATGACAATAGTTGGAATGGTGTTTGGGTTAATTTTAGCATTTGCTAATAAAAAGTTTTATATTGAGATAAATCCATTGATTCATATCGTTGAAGATATATTACCAAAAGGTCAGTGTGGGGCATGTGGATTTGCTGGTTGTATGGCATATGCAGAAGCTGTAGTTATGAATGATGATGTACCACCAAATCTTTGTGTTCCAGGTAAAGCAGCTGTTGCAAAATTGGTAGCTGAATTAACTGGTAAGGCGGCAGAAGAAGTGGAACCAAAGGTAGCTTTTGTACATTGTGCCGGCAGCGTAGATAAAGCTGTTAAAGCTTATGAGTATAAAGGTGTACAAGACTGCGTTGCAGCATCATTATTACAGGGAGGACCTAAGGGATGCCAATATGGTTGTCTTGGGTTTGGAACCTGTGTTAAAAAATGTCCATTTGATGCAATGACGATGGGTGATAATGGATTACCAATTATTGATGAAGAAAAATGTACAGGCTGCGGAGTATGTAAATCGGTTTGTCCAAAGAAAGTCATTGATTTAGTTCCACCTGGTATTCATGTAGCTATAAATTGTAACTCAAAAGACAAAGGCGCAGTAGCACGCAAACTTTGTACTATAGCATGTATTGGATGTGGAATTTGTGTTAAGAATTGTCCACATGGTGCAATTAAAGTTGAAAACAGTTTAGCTATAGTAGACAGTAAAATTTGTATGTCTGAGTGTAATGAAACAACCTGTACAGCTAAATGCCCTACTGGAGCAATTAACGCCTATATTAAAGAAGCTCCATCAGCAAGCATAGCAGCAGAAACAATTAAGAATAAAACTTTATCTGAATAAAAATTTATGAATTTATATAAAAAGCTCTAAAATTTGATTTTAATTTTAGAGCTTTTTTTTATTTAAAAGCTAAATAGGGTTGTATAAAATTTTTAATAAAACATTAGAAATTAGAATGTATTTCGGCAACAACAACTCTACTAATTAATAGAATGATGTCTTTTTAATACCGTATAATAAATTCTTCTAAATTATAATTTGATCTAGATTCCTTAATTTGATATTGCATCTAGTGTATCGTCTTTTGTAGATTCAATATTAACTGCAATTTTATTTGGTAAACAAACTATAACTTTATATTTTTTATTTATCCAGCCGGTAGTAGAGCAAATTTTCTTGGGACAAATCTTTATATCCATTTCAAGCATTCTTACACTTCCATTTTTTACTTCTAAATAACCGTTGTTGCCATTAAAATTAAATTTATATATCTTGCTCTTTTCATTATTAGGTAATGGTATTTCTTTAATTATTTTTCCTTGTACTTTAATAACAGCTTTCTTATTAGCGTTACCAGTATTTTCAGTAATATATACAAAAAAAGTCGATATCAAACAAATAATTAAAAGACCACCAATTATAATTTTATCCCATTTAGTTTTCAACTTAGTCCACTCCTTATGAAATTTACATAGTTACATTAAAGTTTTTCAATTTCTAATCAGATTCATGTGAGGCTTATCCACTTAAAGTTTATAAGGTAATGATAACATATAAGGTAAGTTATGATATCCCCATTGAGTAAAAATAATAAGGTACCTATTAGCTTCTTTTACATTATTTAGCTCACTTATGAAATATATTTTTTGAAAATCTTAAAGTGTTCATAAATTCGACTGCGGTTATATTTTTTTATGGACTAGAAAGACTTAATATACCTTTTAATGCTAATATTAATATATTAGCTTCATAATTACTACACAATTGAGTTGTAAAATAAATATATAGACAAAAACAATTAAGGAGTGATAAGGATTATAAAAAGATGAGTGGACTAATGCAAGAGAATGGATATGCATCTATGGCTAACATGATACAATCAGTGAACAAAGAAGATATAACAAAAATTCATCAGAACATGATGGGAAGATAACATTAACAAAGTTAAAAGAATTAACACTAATCACTGGATAAACAACACAAAAATTTAAGAAAGGATGTGTCAATCTTATGGGATACAATATGATGGGATATGGAAATAGTATGATGGGAGGTTGGTTTGGAATGATGATTATTCCTATAATTATAATTGGAATTATTGTATTTATGGTTTATAAGCCAATGCAAAATAATAATGGAAAAGATATAGGAGGTAGAGATAACTCTATGGATATCTTAAGTGAAAGATTTGCTCGTGGAGAAATAAACGAGGACGAATATAACCATAAAAAAGATTTAATATTAAATTATAAAAAACAATAAATTATTTAAGTCATATAAAAAAAGTAGGTTGCACTTCTTTTTATAATGTACCCTATCGGGTAGACAATTTAAAAAAAGTCTACCCGATAGGGTATTTTTATGTATAATAAAGAAAAGCATGGTAGTTTAGCAATTTAAATTTGATAGGATTC
>NZ_JAHLDV010000024.1 GCF_018861865.1 Clostridium frigoris | reverse complement strand
ATGCAAGACTTAAAGTTTCAGATTTTAGTATTTTAAATTTATTAGTGTAACTATTTAACAATTAAATGCTTTTCTCTGAAAATTCCTGCATCGTGTAGGCTTGTTTGCTATACCTATTTTTATTACTAACTGCTCTCTTAACACAAAAATTATAGTTCGATATTACTTCATACAAATTCAAGTTTTACATATTAGTTTCCGTGACTACTCAAGTGGGAGGCTCTCCTTCTGAAATGTCATTAAAGAAAGATTACCACTAAACGTGTTTAGTTACTATAATTTTAGATTAACTCTACATTCATATTTTCTAATTGCGAGCAAATTTTCTCATCTGGAACCTCATCTACAATGATAACATCTACATCTGAGATTTCTGCAAATTTATAAGTTGCATCATAATAAAATTTCTTGTTTTCTATCACTAAATACACTTTTTTCCCTGAACTAATAATAGCTTTTTTTGTGTTTCCATCTTCAATATCATAGGTTGTAATACTTTTATCGAACATATTAACTCCACAACTACCTATAAAGGCTCTGTTTACCTTGTGCTTTAATATACACTCTATAGCTGACGATCCTACAAAACCATTTACTTCTTTATTAAAGACTCCACCAGTGCCTATTACGTCCACATGATCCGATTTTGAAAATGTTCTAATAATATCAATCATGTTAGTTATAACTAAGAGCTTTTTATTGCCTTTTGCAATTTTCTCTGCAATTAATATATTTATGGATGATATATCTAAAAAAATTGTTTCTCCAGACTTTATAAGTTCAAACGCCTTTTCAGCAATTTTTATTTTACCTTCTGAATTAATATTTACTCGTCTCAAAATATCATCATGTGGTGCTAACTGCCTATTTAGTACCCCGCCACCATAAGTTCGTTTAATAATCCCCTGTTTCTCCAAAGTTTTTAAATCTTTTCTTATACAATCCTCTGTTACATCAAACTTCTTACTTAGTTCCTTTACAACTACTTTTTGATTTTCATTTAACAGCTGGATGATTTTCTCGAACCTCTCCTCTGCAAACATAGTATCCCACCTTACCCTATTAATAATTCATTAATTATTTAGTATAAACTTTTCTAGACCTTAAAAATAAACTTACCGTAACCTTACTTAATACTTTTCATCAATTGTTTTATCTATAAGTTAACATTGCCTCTTATTTTTTTATCTCCTTTAGCCTTTCTCCCCTCTTAACTTTTTACGTTAACTATCATATTTAATTTTATTTATCATTTTTAATAATATTTATCCTCAATATTAAATCTATCCATAATTTTCAATGTTATTTTAGCTCCTAAACTAGCAAATATTATATTTATAATTACATATTGAATTTTTCTTAATTTCATTATACAATAGGATTAAACAATAAACAATAATAACAAACAATAAATTACAACAAGATAATTAATTATACTTGCCGTACTTTTAAGAATACAATTTTAAATATAGTTTAAAATATAAATATAATCAGGAGGTAAGTTATGATAAGTGATAGAATTCAAAAACTAAAAACTGGTCTTTTTGAGAACAAACGCGAAGTATCTATTGAACGAGCCTTACTATATACAGAGAGTTATAAAGAAACCGAAGGTCAAAAAACAATTATAAGACGGGCAAAGGCAACTGCTCATATACTAAACAATGTAAAAATATCTATAAGAGATGAAGAGCTTATAGTTGGTAATAGAACAATAAAACCAAGGAGCGGAATTATCTCTCCCGAAATGGACCCTTACTGGATTAATGATGAACTTGATACGCTGGGCACCAGGCCACAAGATCCATTTTTTATATCAAATGAGGATAAAAAGACTTATAAAGAGGTTCTTTATCCTTATTGGTCAGGTATCTCTCTAAAGGATTTTATTAATAAAAGGCTTACCTCCGAAGTTCGTTCTCCCATACATCTAGATATTTTTAAAATTAATTAAACTGATAAGGGTCAAGGACATATAATACCAAATTTTGAGAAGTTAATAAATTTCGGCCTTGGCAATATAATTAAAACCGCAACCACTTTGTCTGAGGATCACCCAGATAATGATTTCTATAAATCATCAACTATTGTTCTTAAAGCATCTAGTGCTCATATTTTAAGATATGCAACTCTCGCAAAATTAAATGCTAAGCATGAGGATAATAAGGAACGAAAATTAGAACTTTTAGAAATAGCTAGAGTTTCAACAAAAGTCTCTATTGAAAAGCCTGAAACTTTTTATGAAGCATGTCAGTTATTATGGTTTTTATGCGTGATTTTCCAGTATGAATCAAATGCTAGCTCAATATCTTTAGGTGGTTTTGATAAGTACATGTATCCCTTTTATAATAATGACCTAGTATCAGGTGTTAACATCAATCATCTAAAAGAAATTCTAACTTGTTTATGGATTAAAACTAATGATGTAGTTTTAATTAGAAGTAGTGATAGTGCTAAATACTTTGCAGGTTTTCCAACTGGTTATACTATAACCCTTGGTGGACTTACATCAAGGGGGCGCTCAGCCGTTAATGCATTATCTTATGCTTCATTAGATGCTTATCAAGATATCCGCCTTCCACAACCAAATTTGGGTGTGAGGGTTAATGAACTTATAGAACCAGCTTTCTTAAGAAAAACTGCTGAAACGATAAGGTTTGGTACAGGTATACCTCAGATATTTAATGATGAAGTAATAGTCCCAGGATTTTTAAATAGAAATGTAAGTTTAGAGGATGCAAGAGATTATTCTGTAGTTGGTTGCGTAGAACTTTCAATCCCTGGAAAAACCTATGGCCTACATGATATCGCACTCTTTAATTTATTAAAAGTAATGCAATTAACTTTAACTGAAAATCAAAATGATAAGGACATTACTTTTGATAAAATTATAATTGCCATCAAAAATAAGATTGATATATACGTAAAAATAATGGTTGATGGTTGCAATATAGTTGATATATCACATAAGGAATTTGCACCCGTTCCACTCTTGTCATGTTTTATTGATAATTGCCTTCAAAATGGAAAAGATATAACATATGGCGGTGCAAAATATAATTTCTCTGGTGTACAAGGTATCGGTATAGCAAACTTAAGTGATTCACTCTACGCTCTAAAAAAGATTGTATTTGGCGAGAAAAGAATTTCCTTTAGTGAGCTAATAAAGGTTTTAGAGTGTAATTTTGAAGGTTTTGAGAATGAAAAACTCAGACTTCGCTTAATTAATAAATATGACAAATACGGTAATGATAATGACGAAGTAGATAATATCAGTTCAGATATTCTTAGATATTACGCAAAATCTGTTGAAAAACACGTAACTCCAAGAGGTGGAACCTTTGTACCTGGATCCTATACAGTATCAGCCCACATTCCCCTTGGGAAATCTGTAGGAGCTACGCCTGATGGACGTAAATCTGGTGAGCAGCTTGCTGATGGTGGCTTGTCCCCTATGATCGGCCGAGATATTCTTGGTCCTACTGCAGTGCTTAAAAGCGTAAGCAAACTAGATAACTACTTAACAACAAATGGAAGCTTACTTAATGTTAAGTTTAACCCTAAAACTCTAGAGGGCGTAAGTGGTGTTAATAAATTATCTGATTTTCTATTTGCCTTTATGAAACTAAAAATACAGCATGTACAGTTTAACATTGTTTCCGCAATCACTCTTAAAAACGCTCAAGCAAGTCCAAATGACTATAAGGGTCTAGTAGTAAGGGTTGCAGGTTACAGTGCATTTTTTATAGAACTCAGCCGTGAGATTCAAGATGATATTATAAGAAGAACTGAACATATTTTATAATAGGAAGTGATTATCTGAAAGCATTAATTTTTAATATTCAAAGATACTCCCTACATGATGGCTCTGGAATTAGAACAATTGTATTCTTTAAAGGTTGTCCACTTAAATGCCCTTGGTGTTGCAACCCTGAATCCACAAGATTCGATATTCAAAAGGTAAGAATCTCTAATAAGTGTATACATTGCAATCATTGCGCATTTGATGTGGATGAATGCCCAACAGGTGCAATTACTGAGTTTGGTAAATATATGACTGTGGAGGAGATTATGTGCGAGGTACAAAAGGATATGATTTTCTACCGTACATCTACCGGTGGTGTAACTCTATCTGGTGGTGAAGTGTTATCTCAAAGTGTTTTTGCAAAAGAGTTACTTAAAAAACTTAAAAACCTAGGTATAAATACTGCTATTGAAACTAGTGGACAAGGAAATACTAAGGATCTTATTAATCTAGCACCATATTTGGATCTAATATTATTTGATCTTAAAATAATGGATGAAAAAAAGTCAAAATTATTACTCGGTGCAGATATAGATTTAATAAAATTAAATATTGAAACACTAGTAAAAATGCATAAAAAAGTAATACCTAGAGTACCTTTAATACCAGGTTTTACATTAAATGATGAAAATATAAAGGCAATAATAATTTTTGTTAAAAGTTTAAACCTTACCGAAATTCATATTCTACCATTTCATCAGTATGGAAGCAATAAATATAAATTATTAGATAGAGAATATAAACTTATAAACATGTCTGTCCCTTCTAATGAAGATATAGAAAAAATAAGGAATGAAATGTTAAATAACGGTCTAAAAGTAGTTATTGGTGGTTAATTATTAATAATTCATAAAATATAAAACTCATTCACATGATATAACGTTATGTACAGATAAAATCAAGGATTATAATATAAATTTTTCTGTTTAACCCGATGGTATAAAAAAATGTTTACAAGAATTCAAATTAAAGTTATAATAAATGACAGATAAATATGTTATAATAATTATATACTGCATTTTATGATGTATAGAAAACATTTACATATTTTACATTATAGGCGCAGTTGCTATAACTTTAACAGTCAATTCTTATAAAATCAGAATCTTCCTTATATTTTAGATATAAGGGAAATTATAGGTGATGAGTAAGTATTTAATTTTAGGAGGCTATATTAATGGAAAAAACAGTTAAAATATTAAATGAACAAGGGTTACACGCAAGACCAGCTTCTATCTTTGTAAAAACTGCAAGCAAATTTAAGTCTACTGTTAGTATTGTACATGGTACTGGAGTTGCAAATGCAAAATCTATAATAAACATAATGAGTTTAGGTTTAAAAAAAGATGAAGAAATTAAAATTGTTACAGAAGGTGCAGATGAAAAAGAAGCTATGGCTGCTTTACTAAGCCTTGTAGAAAATAAATTTGGCGAAGAATAGTCAAAATTATAATTTAAAATGCTGTAGTAACTAAGCATTTATTACTACTCGGATATTTTATATAATTAATATCTGAGTAGTAATTTTTTTTGGATTTATTCTACTTTTTATTAGATAATTAAAATTAAAAAAAGATTGACATGTTCATGACAACTACTCATTTGCATAAAAAATTGCCTCATAGTATGCATTAGGCAACCACTTTTCATCTAATTTTAATTGTTTAGAAATTTTTGTTACCTCATCCCATTGGCCTTTTTCATAATTTATAATTAAATCGAGTAATCTTCTATAATCATTATTACTACTATTCCCATCTAAAGCACCCTTTACTTCAATTGGTAGCAATAGTTCCTGAAGTATTTGTTCTAGTGGTACCTCCAAAAGTAAATCAACCATAGAAAATAGACCTACTATATAAGCATTAAATGAATTAGCACCTTTTCTAATTTTACACGATATTAATTCTGCAAACCTTGCTCTTGTTAACGATTCTATCACTATAATTTCTGGTTTATCCTCCCCCATAGTTTTGAAAACTATTAAATATAACCACTTTTTTATTTCTTTTTATTAACTCTTCTATTCTATCTATATCGAAACTTCCACTATTAATTTCCTTCAATAATTTCATATAAACAATCTTATTTTCTGATATTCTTTTTCCTGAAACTATTAGCGGTCTACTAAAATAATAGCCTTGGAAGTATGAATACCCAAATGAAACTGCTTCATGGAATTCTTCCATAGTTTCAACTTTTTCTGCAATAAACTTTATATTTGGAGAGTTCACCTTTTCAATTACTTTTCTTCTTTCATAACCTTTAGTTATTTTAAAATCCACTTTAATTATATCTGCGAGTTCTATAAGCTTTATGTACTTGCTTGAATAAACAAAATCATCCAAGGCTATTAGATACCCCTATTTTTTTAAACCTTTACACAGCTCTATTATTTTATCAGTAGGTTCTATATCCTCTAATATTTCAATTATCACTACTTCTGGTGGTAAAACCATAAAGATATCAGATTTTAAAATATTTTCAGTAAAATTAATAAAAGCTTTTTTACCTCCTACCACTTTATCAATTCCTATATTTACAAAGCTGTTTTTTATAACCTCAATAGTTGCCTTATCTCCATCTTCATTCTGGTATATGTTTTTTTCACTATCTCTAAATAACAATTCATATCCAAATAATTTATTGAATTTATTAAGAATTGGCTGTCTTGCTAAAAAAACATTCATAACTACCTCCTTATTAAAATCCATTTATAATGTATTATATTTATTATACATAATATTACACGTATTTACAATATCACATATATCATGCACTATATTTTGTTTGTATTATTAATAATATAACCGGATCGCAAACCAATATAAACATTTTTTACTATTATAAATGTATAAAATAACAATTAACCCCCGCTTTAAATTAAGACGAGGGTTAACTATTATTTTAAACTATCATATATCTTAGATAAATTATCTTCCATACTCTCTATATAGCCTTTATTATCTTCATTACTTTCTATTGTATATATTTTTTGTACTTTAGCTCCTACCTCTTTTGCAAGAGTTTCAGACACTCTAGGACTTGCAAGCTCCTCCATAAAAATCACTTTCACTTCATATTTTTTAGATAACTCAACTATTTTTTTTAGTTTTTGAGGGGTAGGCTCTCCTCCTGCAAATACATCTTCTACACTATTTTGTATTAACCCAAAATCTCTGCACAAATAACCAAAGGCAGCATGACCAGTAACAAAATTCTTGTTTTTTACCCCTGCGAATTTTGTATTGTATTCACTATAAAGCTTATCAAGTTTCTTTGAAAACTCTTCATAATTTTTTTCATAATACACTTCATTTTTCTTGTCTGCTTTAACCATTGCGTTTTTTATGTTTTTAGTTTGAATTTTAGCATCTTTTAAGCTAAGCCATATATGTGGATCGAATTGTCCATGCTCCTTAACTTCATCCACTCCACTTTTTATTGGACTTATTCCAAGCGAGGAATTAACGACAACCAAATTTTTATTATCTATAGAAGTTAGAGTTTTGTCAACCCAGGTTTCCATTCCAAATCCGGAATAGACAAATAAATCGGCATCACTTATACTTTTCATATCCTTTATTTTCGGCTCAAAATCATGGGGTTCAACACCTTCTGGTATTACTGTTGTTACCTGTATCTTATCTTTACCCACAGCCTCTGCAAACTCCTTCAATGGATTAAAAGACACTACTACCTGTAGCTTCGATTTATCATTTTTAACGTTACTTGTAGCTTCCTCGTTCATATTAAGTGTAGACTTTGAACATCCAACTAATGTAAATATAATACATGTCAAAAACATCATGCTAATAATTTTTTTCAATATTTTTTCACTCCTTAAGTCATTTCCTTCAAATTACTTACAAATATTACTTATAAATATTAAAAGCCCCTAAAAGGCTCTTATCGTTTGTTGCAAATCATTTGCATTACCTCTTATAATATACTCAAATATTTGCAACTTGTCAATACTTTAATTATTGCCATAATTCAAGTTTCTACCTTATGACTCTTAATCTTATTTAACATACAAAAAAGTATGTATCATTACAATACACACTCTTTTCCATAACTAAACATAAATCATAAAAACTTAACCTTATTATATTTCCATTATTATAGGTATAATTATAGGTCTTCTCTTAGTTTTTATATATAAGAATTGGCCTAAAGCATTTCTAATACTAGATTTTATTACTGCCCATTCTTTAATTTTATTATTTAAGCACTGTTCTAATTCTTTTCGTACTATGTCTCTAGCCTCATTAATAAGTTCATTGGATTCTTTCATATATACGAATCCTCTAGTTATTATGTCTGGCCCTGCTACAATGCTATAAGTTTCTCTTTCTATAGTAACTACTACAGTAAGTATACCTTCTTCAGCTAAGTGCTTTCTATCACGAAGTACAATGTTTCCAACATCTCCAACTCCAAGTCCATCTACCATTATAGCTCCAGTTTGAACTCTTCCAGCTATTCTACATTCGCTTGGAGATACTTCTAATATTTGTCCAGTTTCTGCTATAAAAATATTATCTGGACTCATTCCTAATTTTTCTGCAAGTAACGCGTGTTGTTTAAGATGTCTATATTCACCATGCACTGGCATAAAGTATTTAGGACGTACTAATGCATGCATTAATTTTAATTCTTCTTGACACGCATGCCCTGAAACATGAATCTCTTCTGTAGTATTATATATTACATTAGCTCCCTTTTTAAATAGTTCATTTATAACATTATATATGAACTTTTCGTTCCCTGGGATAGGAGATGCAGATAAAATAATCAAATCTCCCTTTTGTATCTGAATGCTTCTATGCGTAGCTGATGCCATCCTAGTTAATGCAGCTAATGGCTCACCTTGGCTACCTGTAGTTACTATTGTTACCTTATCATCAGGATAGTTATGAAGATCTGCTACAGTAACTATAGCTTCAGCTGGTATATGCAAATATCCTAGATTCATAGCTATTTCAGATATTCTTTCCATACTTCTTCCACTAAATGCTATTTTTCTTCCGTAGAAAATTGAAGCATTTGCAATTTGCTGTATTCTATGGATATTTGATGCGAATGATGCTACTATAATTCTACCTTCAGCTTTATAGAAAATTTTCTTCAAATTTTCTCCAATTACTTTCTCGGATATAGTAAAACCAGGACGCTCTACATTAGTACTATCAGCCATAAGTAGTAAAACCCCTTGACCACCTAATTTTGCAAATCTCTCTAAATCTATAACTTCTCCGTCTATTGGAGTATAATCTATTTTGAAATCTCCCGTGTGTATAATTCTTCCAATAGGAGTGTGTATACAAAGCGAGCATGCGTCTGCAATACTATGACTAACTCTTATAAATTCTACACTAATTTTATCAAGCTTAACTATTTCTCCAGCTTTTACTATATTTAGTGTACAATCTGCTAGTATACCATGTTCTTGTAACTTGTTTTCTACAAGTCCTAGTGTTAGACACGTTCCATAAACTGGCACATTCAACTGTTTTAAAACATAAGGTAATGCTCCTATATGATCTTCATGACCATGTGTTAGGAAAATCCCTTTTACTCTATCTTTATTTTCCAAAAGGTATGTTATATCAGGAATTACCAAATCTACTCCATACATGTCTACATCCGGAAATGAAATTCCACAATCTATAACAATAATTTCTTCTTTATATTCTATTGCAGTAATATTTTTCCCAATTTCTCCAAGTCCACCTATTGGGATAACTCTAATTTTGTTTTTACCCTTACTTCTATAATTATTATTCACTATTTCCCCGATTTCTAAATATTAGGCATTCTATTCATCCAATATTTTCGTTCTGTCGACTAAACAAAATGGTAGTATCACAGAATACAATTGCTTAGGTCAGCGCCGCTTACTCTATTTAACATTTATCAGTTACGGAGCCGCTCATCTTTTTTAAAGATGCATTAACAATTTCATAAGGAGTTTTAGATTTCCACCCATAAAATGAGATACGTCCTTATGAGATTTCATTAATTTACTATTCCAAGTGTTTTTTTCTATTAACTAACCATAAATCAGGTTTTCACCTACCTTTTTTTTATATTTTTATTACAATTACTTTATAAGTATTTATTTTTGTGAGAGAATAGTTTGTATTGCCGATATCCAAATCTAGCTAACCTATCTCTACTATACCCTTTTACCTTGCCGTAACAATTCAATAAACTCAGCTATATCAATTTACTTTATAATGTTTTTTAATTTTAAAAAAATATTCCGCTATATTTTACCAATTAACTGATAATTTTTCTCCTTTCTTATAATATTTTTTTAATGTTTCTTAATAGATTTATATTTTAAAGTGTTGTCTTTTTAAAACATCACTCTCTTTACATATATATTTTTATACTATTATTCATATTTTAAGATTGCTCACTATATGAGATTTTTATAATTTCATAATACCTACATTCTATAACAATGCATTATACTAATCCAATTTAATTATACCATATTATATTTGATTATAATATGAAAAAAGTTAAGAATAATTGCAATATATTAAAATATCACATTATTCAAACATAAATCATAGTTTTATTTCCATATTTAGACTATACAAGAATAACAAGCATATACAAACGTTACTTGTTTTATAAAAAAATAACTAGCATAATCACTAGTTATTTTAGAAAATACTTTATGAAATTTAGTACTATTCTAAATTAGCTGCTTCCTTATTTAAAATAATTCTTTTTGTAAATAGTCCACCTTGCTTAAGGTAATGCAAAACATATTCATTATCATAAACATTATGTATTTCTAATTTTACTATTCCTTTTGTTTTTAGGACTAATTTCACTTTATTAAATTCATCAAGTTCAGCTTTTTCAGTTAGCATAGTATAGACAAGCTTTTGTGAATACATAGCCCAAGTTTCTAATAGTTCATCAAGTGGTGAGTTTACATCTATATTCATTTATTTCCTCCTTGTATAATATAAGTAATATTCCTATATTTACTTCATATTTTTTCTTGTACATTCCTATTATATATAATTCATTATAGATAATCAACTTACATTATAGATACGGATGATATATTTTAATAGATTTGCTCTTAAACACTAGAATTTATTCTACTCCTTTATAGTTATTGCCACTTTTTAGAAAATAAAACAATTATAACTTATTTATTTTGAATTAATTAAATTTGCGAAGACAATATAACGATCTGGAGCATCCCCAATAAAATTGAATGGGTAACAGGTTGTTAGTGTTAGATTTGCCTTGCTTGTGTGTACAATAACTGTCTTATCATCTTTATGAACAATTCGCGTGCTTTTTACCTTATATGTGAATATACCTGCTGATGTTTGCACAATCAATTGGTCTCCTATCTTAAGATTTCCTATTTTACCAAAGACAGTATCACGATGCCCAGAAAGAACGCAATTATCTTTTTCGCCAGGAAGTACGCTTTGCGTAAAGTGACCTACGCCTTTTGTTATTGGTTTAGAAATATGGCTTGGAACTGCCTTAACAGAGTAATTAGACTGTGACCATATACTATATGCTGCAAAAGCAATAATTCCTATCCCAAAGCCCATAAACACAGTAGACAGAACCTTAATGATAGTAATTTTACTCAATAATGTTTTCAATTTATTCATAGCGTTTTCTGCCTTTTAATCCTAAAGATCCTATACATGTTATAGCTATACCAATAAGGAGTAACTGGTACAAATGAGTGGAAGTGTTCGGAAGTGTACCTCCATTAACTGTATGTGTAACGCTTCCTTGTTGTCCTCCTGAATTGTTACCATTATTAAAATTAGGATTATTTGTATCCGTATCAGTTGGTTCGTCAAACATATTTGCAAAACTAAATGAATTTGATGAGGTAAGCGTTGGTATTATAATATTTACATTCCCGTTAATGTTCTTGTTATTCATTTCATAATGCAAACCCACTGTATATGTGCCCGCTTTCATAATTTCAGTTGCATCGTCCGATACACTTTTACTTGCACTTTGCGTAAAAGCTTTATCTAACTTCGCCATATCTAAAACAAGTTCTATATCGCCTTTCGTACCTATTACGTATCCATTTTCATCTATTGTATAGCTAATATCAATTCCTTTATCTCCTAGTATCTTTATATCTTTAAGCTTGTCCATCATTTGGTTAAATCCATCCAAAAAACCTTGTGATTCAAGTGTAGTAAATATCTTATCCATATCTGCTTTCATACTATTAACTTCAACGGTTGATGCTCCCGTATTTTTCATTTCTGTGATTATTAAATCTCTTATAAGATTTTGTACTTCTTCATTTTCAGCAGTTAAATTAACTACTTTTCTTATAATATTTTTGAATTGTGTATCATCAATTTTAACCCTATACACATTCCCATCTTTAAATATATAATTATAATCCATACCTAATTGCGTCGAATATTTTTTAAATAAAGTTATAATTAACTCCTGTAGTTCTTTATTTTCACTAATCATTTTTCCAAAATCCATGTTGCCTAGTTCCGATTGAATTCCTGATGTTTTATTCATCTCATTAAAATCTATTAACATATATTTATTAACATTCTCAGGTGATGACATCATTTCAAATAATTGTGGTGATTTTATAATTTCTTTAACTATAGGGGCTTTACCTGTAAGATTTATGTCACTCCACAATTCTCCAGCATATGGGCTTCCGCCTACAATTGCTGTCATTTTAACATATTGTTTTACAATTGTTCCATCAATATTCCCAGATGTTTTAGCATTAAAACTTACCTGTAAGTTGTTTAACATATCACTTATCATCCCGAAATCTTCTTGATCTTGTTTCGAAAGCCCTTTAGACTTAAATATCAAGCTTAATTTACCGTTACTTTCCATCGATGTTACTGCATTTGTCTTTAATATGGCATCTGAGAGCGTTTTCGTTTGCGCATTTACTATAGACATTGGCAATACCAAAAACAACATAGCTATAGCAATTATAAAGGAACATCCTCTTAATTCAAATTTTGTCATATCATCTACCTCCGTATAATATTTTTCATAGCTGTAAAACTATATCATAATGTTAACAAATCGTAAACAAGATTTAAAACCCACTTTTGGTCAATTTTTATTATTACATATATATGTTTATAATATTTAAAATAATAAGTTTCTTTGATCGCTTACACAAATAAAAAAAAGCCTCACATTTAGCCTATTATGACTTAATGTGAGGCTTGTCCCTATCTAGTTTAACCTAAGCTTTTCTGTGAACATAAGAAACCAAGATGAGGGACTTTTTTATTAACATTCAATAAAAAATTTATTTGCTCATTGCTTCTTGTACTGCAACTGCAACTGCAACTGAAGCACCAACCATAGGATTATTTCCCATTCCTATTAATCCCATCATTTCAACATGAGCTGGAACAGATGAAGAACCTGCGAATTGTGCATCTGAATGCATTCTTCCCATAGTATCAGTCATTCCGTATGAAGCTGGACCTGCTCCCATATTATCTGGGTGAAGTGTTCTTCCTGTACCACCACCTGATGCTACTGAGAAGTATTTCTTACCTGCTTCTAATCTTTCTTTCTTATAAGTTCCAGCAACTGGATGTTGGAATCTTGTTGGGTTTGTAGAATTTCCTGTGATTGATACATCTACGTCTTCTGAATGCATTATTGCAACGCCTTCACGTACATCATCTGCGCCATAACATCTAACTTTAGCTTTTTCTCCATCAGAATAAGCTGTTTCTTTAACTACTTTTAATTCACTAGTATAGTAATCAAATTTTGTTTGAACATAAGTAAATCCATTAACTCTTGAAATTATATAAGCTGCATCTTTTCCAAGACCGTTTAATATTACTTTCAATGGTTTAGTTCTTACTTTATTAGCAGCTCTTGCAAGACCAATTGCACCTTCAGCAGCTGCAAATGATTCATGTCCAGCTAGGAATGCAAAACATTTAGTCTCTTCTCTTAGTAGCATAGCTGCTAAGTTACCATGACCAGTTCCAACTTTTCTATCATCTGCAACAGAACCTGGTATACAAAATGATTGAAGTCCTTCGCCTATATAAACTGCAGCATCTGCAGCCTTAGTACAACCATTTTTAATTGCAATAGCTGCTCCTACAGAATATGCCCAACAAGCATTTTCAAATGCTATTGGTTGAATTCCTTTAACTATTCCAAAAACATCAATACCTTTATCTTCACATATTTTTCTTGCTTCTTCTAGTGAATTTATTCCGTGTTTTTTTAATACGGGTAGTATCTGATCTATTCTTCTTTCATAACTCTCAAATAAAGCCATTTTATTATTCCTCCTTTTTATATTATTTTTGTCTTGGGTCGATTACTGTTACTGCTTCGTCAAATCTACCGTAAGTTCCAGTAGCTTTTTCCATAGCTTCGTTAGCATCCATACCCTTTTTAACCATATCCATCATTTTTCCAAGTTGAACGAATTTATAACCAATTATTTCACTATTTTTATCAAGTGCAATATTAGATACATATCCTTCAGCCATTTCTAGGTATCTTGGTCCCTTAGCAAGTGTTCCATACATAGTACCAACTTGACTTCTAAGGCCTTTGCCTAAGTCTTCAAGTCCAGCACCGATAGGTAGTCCACCTTCTGAGAATGCAGTTTGAGTTCTTCCGTATACTATTTGAAGGAATAATTCTCTCATAGCTGTATTTATTGCATCGCATACTAAATCTGTATTTAATGCTTCTAAAATAGTTTTTCCTGGAAGTATTTCAGATGCCATTGCAGCTGAATGAGTACTACCTGAGCATCCTATTACCTCAACTAATGCTTCTTGTATTATTCCGTCTTTTACGTTTAATGTTAGCTTACAGGCACCTTGTTGAGGAGCACACCAACCAATTCCGTGTGTTAAACCTGAGATGTCTTTAATTTCTTTACTTTGTACCCATTTTCCTTCTTCAGGAATTGGTGCTGAACCATGATTAGGTCCTTTAGCAACACAAATCATTTCTGAAACTTCTGATGAATAAATCATAATATTATCTCCTTCCTTATGTAGATGGTAATTTAATAAACTTTATAATTAGTGGGCACTAAAAAATCCCACTGGGTCAATATTGAAATATCTTAACAAGTCTATTTTAGCAAACATAATCTAATTTAACAATAGTATTAATAGAAGTTGATAATTTAGTTACAAACTTATTTAATGCACTAACTCTTATTTTTTAAATAATTAATTGAATATTGCCTCTAAAATAATTATAATTATATAAGGCGACAAATTAGAATTACATCCTAATATTAATTTTATAAGGAGGCAATTATGAATAATTATGAAGAAAACTCACTAAAAGAAATGTTTTTATGGCAAGAAAAGATGAAAAAGGAACCTTCTTTTTCAAGCGATTTTGCTAAGGGTATACAAAATAAGATGAATAACTTACTTCCTGATAAAATTCAAGATCTTATTAATAGTTCAATTGAAAATATGACAAAACTTGTACTCACAGGCTCTGAATATACGGCGAAATCGCCAATTACTAATACCTCCCTTGAAGACCGTGAAGCAATGGCCCAAAGTAGTATTGATTTTTATAGAAAGGCTGCAACTGTAAGCGGTGCTGGCACTGGTGGTGCCGGACTTTTAGTCGGCCTTGCAGACTTCCCTATTCTTCTAAGTTTAAAAATCAAATTTTTGTATGAAATAGCTAGTATATATGGTTTCGATGTTCAAGATTATAAAGAAAGATTATATATTCTATATGTTTTTCAATTAGCTTTTTCAAGTGATAAAAGAAGAATTGAAATTTACACCCAAGTATCAAATTGGGATAATCACGTGAAAAATTTACCTGAGGATGTAAATTCTTTTGATTGGAAAACTTTTCAACAAGAATATAGAGATTACATAGATCTGGCAAAAATGTTACAGCTTGTTCCTGGTATTGGATTAGTTGTTGGTGCATATGCTAATTATAAACTTATGAATAAATTATACGATACTGCACTTAATGCATATAGATTAAGGATTTTTAAAAAATAACCTATGCACACTAAAAATAACCCTCAAATTAATTTAATTAAAATGAGGGCTTTTTTTATTCTAAATTTTTAAAGTATAATTAGAATTTTTCTGATAATATTTCAAAATATCCTTGAGGATGTGCACATGCTGGACATAATTTAGGAGCACTTTTTCCCTCAAAAATATAACCACAATTGCCACATTTCCACATAACTATTTCTTCTTTATTAAACACTGTATTATTTTCTACATTGCTTAGTAATTGTCTATATCTTTCTTCATGATGTTTTTCGACCTCAGCAATTTTCCTATAAATTACAGCTATTTCTGGAAAACCTTCTTTGTCAGCAACTTTTGCGAATGTTGGGTAAAGATCTGTCCATTCTTCATTTTCTCCATTAGCCCCAGCTAATAAATTCACCTTCGTATCTCCAAGCGCTACAGGATATGTTGCATTAATTTCTACCACTTCTCCGCATAAATCTCTATTTAAAAACTTAAAGAATCTTTCAGCATGCTCTTTCTCATTCGCTGCCGTTTCTGTAAATATATTAGATATTTGTATGTACCCTTCTTTTTTTGCTACAGATGAATAATAAGTATATCTATTTCTAGCTTGTGACTCACCCGCAAATGATTTCATAAGATTTTGAGCAGTTTCTGTTCCTTTTAATGTTTTCATAAAAAATCCCTCCTTGTTTTTCTCCGAAGAGAAAATAATCGTATATTAAGGTATTCTATAAATACGATAACTTTCCTCTTTTAAATCATTACATTTTACAAACAATTGATATTCTTTATTATATTATCCACAGCCTTTTCAACATACTTAGGATTGGTAGCCATATTTAATCTAATAAATCCCTTGCAATTTTCACCAAACCATTCTCCATAATCAACAGCAAGTCTACACTTACCCTGTATAAATGCTTTGGTTTCATTAGGTTTTATATACCCCCTCAAATCCATCCAAATAAGATAAGTTCCTTCTAACGGACTAATAATTATTTTTGGTGCTTTATCTCCCAGTCTTTCTTTTACATGGTTGTAGTTATGCTTTATCACATCAAGTAGAGAGTTTAGCCACTCTTTTCCATAATTATAAGCAGCCTCTGCTGCAGTTAGTCCCATAATGTTAACTTCTGTTTTATTAACGGTTTTTGAATACGCATCGTATCTTGCCATTACCTTCTTATTAGATATAATTATATTACAATTTAATAGTCCAGCTAGGTTAAAAGTTTTTGACGGTGCTGTAACCGTTATTATATTGTCTGCATACTTTGCCCCACTTACTATGGCTGCAGGTATTTGCACATTTTCTCCAATTATAATATCTTGATGTATTTCGTCTGAAACAACAAGTACATTATATTTTTTACATATAGATAACACTTTATCAAGTTCTTCTTCTGTCCAAACCCTACCAACTGGATTATGTGGAGAGCACTGGATAAATAATTTAACATCATTTTCTATAATATTTCTCTCGAAATCTTCAAAATCAATGGTATATACCCCACTTGTATTAATTAATTCAGATGTAATTAATTTTCTACCTGTATCTTTTACCGCATCGTGGAACGGATAATACACAGGAGTAATAATAAGTACTGAGTCACCAAACTTTGTAAATGCATTAACAAACCAGTATAAAGATACAACTACACCAGTTGAAAACCGTATCCACTTTTTATCCACTTTATAGTTATGCCGGTTTCTTTCCCAGTTAATGAAAGAATTATAGTAGGAGTCAGGCACATAAGAATATCCGAATATACCGTGTTCTATTCTTTGCTTCATTGCATTTACTACTACATCTGGAGCTTTAAATTCCATATCTGCCACCCACATAGGTATTAAATCTTTATCACCATACCGTTTATCTAAAGCATCCCATTTCAACGAATTTGTGCCCACTCTATCCATTGCATACTTTGTGCAAAATTGCCTTATTTCCATATTAAAATCTCCTTTTCCTTTGTACTAATATCACAAAAAAAACTTCGCTTTTAGCTTTACGCTCAAAGCAAAGTGATTTTATTTTTTTAAAGTATTACATTCATTTATTTTTACCTTTAAAAGGCAGGAATTACAGCACCTTTATATTTACTTAAAATGAATTTCTTAACTTCCGGAGAAGTCAAAGCCTTTGAAAGTGCTTTTATATAAGGTTTATCTTTATCCTCGTTTCTAACAGCAAGTACATTTGCATAAGGTGAGTCCTTTGCTTCAACTGCTAACGCATCTGTTAATTTTAATTTAGCTGTCATTGCATAATTAGAATTTATAACTGCTGCATCTACATCATTTAGAACCCTTGGAAGTTGAGGTGCTTCTAATTCAGTTATTTTTAAATTCTTTTTATTTTCTGTAATATCAATTTTTGAAATAAGGTCTCCCGTTTTTAATTTTATTAGACCTGCTTTCTCAAGCACTCTAAGCGCTCTTGCACCATTTGTAGGATCATTTGGAATAGCGATACTTGCTCCCTCTTTTATATCACTAAGCTTTTTATATTTAGCAGAGTATAAAGCCATTGGTTCTATATGAACCTTTACAGCCCAAGTCAGATCTAAACCTTTTGACTTACTGAATTCTGTCAAATAAGGTACGTGTTGAAAGAAATTCGCATCAAGTTGTTTCTCAGCTAATGCTGTATTTGGTGTTACATAATCGGTAAATTCAACTATTTGAAGAGTATATCCCTCTTTTGCAAGTATAGGTTTTACAACTTCTAATATCTCTTTATGAGGAATTGGTGAAGCACCCACTTTGATAATTTTTTTATCAGTTGTAACTGCCTCTTTCTTCGCAGCACAGCCAGCTAATGTAAAAATTACAACTACTGATAATAATATGCTTAATATTTTTTTCATTTTAATGCCCCCCTCTTAATCTTTCTTTTCTTATAATCTATAATTCAATCATCATATTTGATGTTAAATATCATTAATATCTTATTTAATCATTTTTCTATATAATAAATTTCCTAATGCTTGTATGACTTGCACAATTATAATTAATATTATTACCGTATATATCATTATATCCGTCTGAAATCTATAATATCCATATTTTTGTGCTACATCTCCAAGACCTCCACCACCAACTGCTCCAGCCATAGCTGAATATCCTATAATATTTATAACTGTTAATGTAATCCCAAGAACTATAGATGGCAGTGCCTCTTTTAACATAACATTAAATATGATTTGATGAGTTTTTGCACCAAAAGATTTAGCTGCTTCAATAATCCCATAATCCACCTCGAGTAGTGCAGATTCTATTATTCTTGCAGCAAACGGAGCTGCTCCAAGAGTTAGTGGAACTATCGCTGCAGTTGACCCTATAGTAGTTCCAACAATTAACTTTGTTAAAGGGAATATAGATATCATAAGTATTATAAATGGAAACGAACGAAGTATATTAACTACTAAATCTAAACTTTTATAAACTAAGCTATTTGGTCTTAGCCCTTTAGGCCCAGTTATAATTAACCCAACCGCTGCAATAAACCCTAAAATAACTGTGAAAATCGTGGATAATATCACCATATATAGCGTATCTAATAGCGCAGGCAGTAAAATTTGTATTAAAATCTCTTCAAATGTCATTTATACTCCCTCCTTATTTAATTGGCCTTGTTCTAATTCAAAATCAATTTCCCATTCTATAGATCTCTCATCTAAATATTTTAATATTTTCATTTTATTTTCCTCATTTGTGTTTATAATAAGGCTCCCCATTACGCTATCTCGAAATTTTTCAAGCCTTCCCCATACTATTGAGAAATCAATATCAAGTTCCCTTGCTAAAGATGTTATTAAGCAGCTTTGAGTAATTTCCTTTGTAAAAAATATTTTAATATTATAACCGGTGCTAGGCAATAATTCTTCCTCACCAATAAGTATTTTCATCTCTTTTGTTGGTTTAATAAATAATTCATCCGTAAATCCGTGACTTTTAATTTTACCACCTTCTAGAAGAATAAATTTATTACAAATTTCTTTTACCACTTCCATCTGATGAGTAACTACAACGATTGTTATATTGAATTTATTATTTATATCTCTTAAAAGCTGTAATATAGATTTTGTAGTTTTAGGATCTAGTGCAGAAGTCGCCTCATCACAAAGTAATATTTTAGGGTTAAGCGCGAGTGCCCTTGCTATTCCAACTCTTTGCTTTTGCCCTCCACTTAACTGCTTTACGTTTGTTTTTACTTTATCATTAAGACCTACTAGATCTATTAAGCTATCTACCCTTTCTTTAATGTAGCTTTTATCATGCCCCCATACTTCAAGTGGAAATGCTATATTGTCAAAAACATTTTTACTGTTAATAAGGTTAAAACTTTGAAATATAATTCCTACATCTTTTCTAAACTCACGAAGCTCTTTACGGCTTAATTCATTAACCACTTTGCCCATTATGTTAATAGTGCCTTCATCATATGTCTCAAGCCCATTAAAACATCTAAGCAAAGTGGATTTTCCAGCACCACTATGACCAATAACACCGTAAATATCGCCTTTATCTACTGTAAAGGAAACATTACTTAATACTTTTACATCTGAAAAACTTTTACTTATGCCACTAACCTTAATCATAATATCTCCGCTCCTCTTAATTTCTAAAAATTCATTTTTAAAATTTTATTATTGCCATGATATTTATAATTCTAAAAAATAGCACCCAAGAATAAACTTGGGCACTACTTCCAAACTTATTCTTATCTTGCAGCAATACTGCAGGATTTAACACCATGTATCCTTCGATACTGGTTGTCGGGTTTCATAGGGCCAGTCCCTCCACCTCTCTTGATAAGACATTATTAAATTTTAATTTATAAAAAATCAAAAACCTCTTTCACCGTTAATGATGAAAGAGGTATAAATATTCAATGACACCTCTCTCATCTTCCGCTAAGTTACTATTAACTTAACGCAGGAATTAGCACCTATCCAGACATTTACTGTCTGATGGTTGCCGAGATGTCATCGGGCCGGTCCCTCTATCTCTCTTGATGAGAATAACTAATTTATTAAATTATATCTATAGTATCATTATATGTTTAATATGTAAAGAAGTAACCCTAATTCTTTTTTAGAAATTTTTATTCTTTATTAAATTTTACCCTCTTGGAGCATACATAATAATAAGAGCTCCGATTACTGCTATAATACCACCGATCAAATCAAATTTATCAGGAATTATATTCTCTATCTTCCAGCCCCATAATATTGATAATACAATAAAGATACCACCATATGTTGCATATACTCTACCAAAATTAGCGCTTGGAGGTTGCAATGTTGGAATTACACCATATACAATAAGTGCTACCCCTCCAAAAATTCCGTACCAAAGACTTTTCCCATCTCGTAAGCATATCCATATAAGGTAGCCCCCTCCTATTTCAAATATTCCCGCTACTATAAAATAAAATACCGACTTAATTAATTCCATATATATCTCCTTAATGCTCAAAACCATATATAATTCAATTTACTATATCATAAATGATTCTCAATTTCAATGTCATTTGATAACCATACTCATACTTAATTTCGAATTAAATCTACTAATAACACATAACATTATTTAAAATTTCAAACCCTAGTTCTCTTTTGTGAACTACAAAAAACAGGTATATTTAATAATTTATTAAATATACCTGTCCATTAGATTACATTATATTGGTTATATTTTATTTTTATTCTACTTTTTCAAACTCTGATTTTGAAACTCCACATAGTGGGCAAACCCAATCTTCCGGAATATCTGCAAACTTAGTGCCTGGTGCTATTCCGCCATCTGGATCTCCTACCTCTGGATCATATTCATACCCGCATACCAAACAAACATATTTATCCATAAAAACATCTCCTCCGAATTGATTTTTTTCAATGATTTTTTTCATTGATTTTTCTCAAACTTATTTTCCCACACTCTTTTAATAATATACCTATAAACCTAATTCCATTTCATCATAATATATGTTTTTTATAATGTCAATATCTCTTGATTAATTTCCAAATTTTTTTAATCCTTTGTAATTTTTTAACTATTTATGTTACAATATATTATAATAATTCAGCATATAACTCCTTACATTTATTCTTATTATAATCAAGTATTTGCATCAAATTACTGGAGATAAAATATGAACAAAGCGAACTTATTAATACAAATTTTAACAACTATATTAAATATGATTTTAAAGCAATGACAATTAATGAAACTTTTTAAATCTAATTGTTTTTCATTTAAAATTCCTGATTTTATAGCTTCCTTAAAACAACTATCTTTAAAACTTGTTTACATATACAATATATTTGGTTTATTGTTGAAATACTTTATCATATTATGTATTATTAGTATATAAATAATAATATAATGTATTATTATGGTATCTATTATATATAAAGTATAATCTTTTATTCTCATAATAAAATGACTTTATTGATTTTTTTCTTTTATTATCATTAACAATTAAAGAATACAAATTGCCTTATACCATTTTATTGACAAAAATGTAAAATAATTATATTATAAATACATAAACTAAAACGTTTATTAATAGTATAATAGAGACTTATGATGTTTCATTAATACATATTTTTTCATACTTACTTTAAAATTTTAAAACAGAAAATTATTTGCGACGACTAAATATCCTTTGCTACTCGGTCAAAAACACATTACACAAAATGCTACCTCCATTGTGTATACGAAAATTATAGTCGTCCAAGGCCTTCCCCTGGACAATTTCTTTTTTGTAGAATAAAAAAAAGGAGGAAATATTAATGAATGATAATGCAGAAATCATAGAAACAACAACGACTAAAAAGAAACTTTGGAAAAGAATTGTTAAAGTTTTATTGATATTTTTCATTGTAATATTCATATCAGCTACAGCAGCCTCAGGATATATTTACCTTAAATATAATGCCAAAATAAAATCAACAATTGTAGCCGGTAACAACATAGCCCAAAATATAAACGAAACTGCTTTTAATACCAGAAAACCAACACAAGTTTACGATAATAATGGTCTTCTATTAAAAGAATTTAAAACTAACTCATATTATTACACAAAAGATGCAGACTTAAATCCATATATAAGCCAAGCTGTTACTTCAATTGAAGATGAGAGGTTTTATGAACATAATGGAATAGATTATAAAGGTATAAGAAGATCCATCTGGGTATATATAAAATCCAAAGGAGCAGTACTTCAAGGTGGTTCTACAATAACGCAACAATTAGCAAGAAATGTATTTCTTACATTTGATGTAACTATATGGAGAAAATTAGAAGAATCTGTTATATCACTAGATTTAGAAAAAAAATATTCCAAAGCACAAATATTAGAATTCTATGTAAACAACGTAAACTACGGTAATGGCTGTTATAGCATTGAAAGTGCGTCACAATTTTACTTTCAAAAAAACAACAGAGACTTAGATGTTTCACAAATAGCTATGCTTGCGTCAATACCTAACAATCCATCTTACTATAACCCTATTAAACACATGGGCAATGCAATAAATCGAAGAGATTTAGTTTTAGATAAAATGTTAAGCTTGGGTAAAATATCACAAATTGAATTTAATAATGCAAAAGCAGAGGTAATTAAATTAAATGTAAAACCTTATGTAAAAACAACACCTATGGATTACAGTGTTCAATATGCCGTTTACAATGCAACACTAAAATTAATGGAGCAAGATGGTTTTGTTTTAAGATATTCTTTTAGTAATGATAATGATAGCAAAACTTATTTTGATAAGTATCAAGATGAATATAATAAAAAAGAAATAATTCTTCTTAGTGGTAGATATAGAATAGATACATCTATTGATACTTCAAAGCAAGAAAAATTACAAAGTGTAGTTGATAATAAACTCGCAAATTATACACAATTAAATCAGACCACTGGTTTATATAAAAAGCAAGGTGCAAGTGTCACAATAGACAATAATACAGGAGAAGTTGTAGCTATAGTTGGAGGCAGAAGTCAAAATGGTAATACTTTTAATAGAGCATTTTTAGGGGTAAGACAGCCAGGTTCTTCTATAAAACCATTAATAGCATATACTCCTGCATTTGAAAGAGGATATATCCCAGCAAGTGCATATATAGATGAACCAATAGATAAAGTAAATAATGATGATTTTATATTCCGTGGCTCTGTATCTTTAAAATATGCGCTTGATATATCTATAAACACCATTCCAGTTAGACTAGTAAAAGACTATGGTGTAAAGAAATCGCTTAAATATTTGCAAAATATGGATTTCAAATATATAACCCCAGAGGAATATCCTGTAGTTGCAATAGGTGGTTTTACAAAGGGCGTTACTTCTGTTGAAATGGCTTCGGGATATTCAACCCTTTCAAGAAATGGCACTTTCATAGAACCAACTAACGTGCGTAAAATAACTAACACAGTAACTAATCAAGTATTATTTGTTAATAAATATAAGCAAACTAAAGTGTATGATAGCGGTGCCTCTTACCTTATGACTGATACTTTAAAGAGTGTATTAACTGAAAGTTATTCAACCGGAAATGGTTTATCCCTTAGTAACTATCCTTATGCCGCAGGCAAAACAGGAACTACTGATCAATCTAAAGACTGTTGGTTTATAGGATATACTCCCTACTATACAACCTCTGTATGGGTAGGAGATGATACACCAGCTGCGCAGAACATGTTTGGCGCTAATGAACCAGGGCATATATGGAAAGAATATATGGAATATCTACATCAAGGTTTAGTTCAAAAAGATTTCACTCGCCCTAGTACAGTAGTTAATAGAAATGGAGTATTAATGGATACGTTATATATTGATCTAAACCCAAATGGTAGCAACTTAAAAAGCGACGATAACTATCAATCAAATAATACAACTAAAAATAATCTAAATGACAATCAGAAAAATACTACTAAAAAATCTAATTTAGAAAAACCTTTAAAAGGAAATACACCTACCAAAAATAATGGAACTGACACCGGCAATGGTACTGGTACTGGTACTGTAACCAGTACTGGTACTGAAACTGGAACTGGTACTGGTACCGGAACCGGTACTGGAAATGGAACCAGTACTGGAAATGGAACCGGTACTGGAAATGGAACCGGTACTGATACTGGTACTGGTACTGGTACTGACACCGGTACTGATACTGGTACCGGTAATGGAACTACCATAAATAAACCTAAATAAAATACGAATCTAAAACAAGTGCTAATTAGCAATATTTCATTAAAAGGAAAGGGTAAATGTTTATTTTAACATTTACCCTTTCCTTTATTAAATAATATGATTAATTAACATTATCAGCAGCATTTTTTCTTTTTTGCAGAAAGCTTATAATTCCAGTTATAGCTAATATTATTATTAAAGCAACAATTGCACAAAATATGTACCCTAAAGATGACTTAAAGAAATTATCACCAAATCCTGGCACAGAATAATCCGGCAACATAAAATTCCATTTATCAGAAAGTTTTGCCATTCCCTCTGGTATAAATCCAAGTGTTGATTTTAAATCAACAATAGACCATTCACCAAAAGCAGTCCCCTTAGCTAATAATCCAAGCGGCGTAAAAACAATTAAAGTTATCAAAATATACCAATAGTTCTTTAAACTACCTATCGTCTGCGATTTTTCAGTTAAAATTTTTTTAGGTGGATAAATCATAAGCATGGCAGGATTCGATTTTTGCATATATTTTACTACAAGTCCTGTTACTACTCCTTCAACAGGTCCTGCTATTGCAAGATGTGCAAACATCATAGCTGGAAGTGTTTGCATCAAAGTGTATGGTGCATACAATGGAGTACCATCGAGTTTATGAAATAATAATGGCTGAAGCCCAAGTTCAATTCCAGTAAACAAAGCTCCAATATTAATTGCTAAATATCCTGCTATAATTGAACCAATAAATCTACGTTTTGATGAAATCTCAGATTTACCTGATATTAACTTATATATATAATAACTTACAAACGGCATCACAAATGCCATGTTGAAAATATTAGCCCCTAATGTAAGAATTCCACCATCTCCAAAGAAAAACGCTTGAATTATAAGTGCAATACTCACTCCAACTACGGCAGCCCAAGGGCCTAAAATTATGGCAAGTAGTGAAGCTCCTACCGCATGCGCTGTAGTCCCATCTGGTATTGGTACATTGTACATCATAATTGTAAACGAAAAAGCTGCTCCAACTGCCAGTAGTGGAACTTGCTTATCCTTTAATGTCTTCTTTAACTTTATAGCCGCTATTCCTATTATTGGAACTGCTACAGTTCCGAGTACCAGACATGTTTGAGGACTTAAATATCCATCAGGTATGTGCATAATATCTCCTCCTTAAAATTATTCATGACTGTGATAATGATCATGCTGCATACTTTTATCACTTACATGAAGATGACTATGATAATGCTCATCTATAAGATTTACAGAAAGTAATAATTCTTTATTGGATAATATATCTTTCGGCGTACCACTAGCAACAATTTTATGATCTTCATTAAAAACTATCACCCTATCTGCTATTTCGTAAACAATGTCCAGATTATGAGTACATGTAATTAAAGTTTTACCTGCATTATTAAGCTCTACTAATAGATTTATTAGCCACCTTTGACTTCGTGGATCCAAGCCATTGGTAGGTTCATCCAATATCAAAATTTTTGGATTTATTGATAATACAGATGCAATAGCTACCTTCTTTTTCTCACCACCACTTAATCTATAAGGCGGCCTATCTTTCAACGATTCTAGTTCAAGCATTCTAATAACTTCATTAACCCTCTCTTCTACTTCCTTAACGTTAAACTTCATTTGTAAAGGACCAAAAGCTATTTCTTCCCATACATTTGTAGAAAATAATTGTGCATCGGAATTTTGAAATATAAACCCAATTCTTTGACGAAAAGCCTGTGCAAACTGTTCATCATTTAATGTTTCTTCCGTAACAAGTTGACCAAAAGCGCTATATTTCCCTTTACTTGGGAATATTAAGCCATTAAGAATCTTTAAAAGTGAAGATTTACCTGACCCATTAGCCCCTAAAATAACTACCTTTTCACCACTATAAATATCTAAATTTATATCCTTAAGTACCATTTCACTAGGCATATATTCAAATGATACATCGCGAAGTTCCATTACTTTTTCCCTATCCAAGAATAATTTCACCTCCAAAAGCTACTAAGACACAAATTATGACACCTAAAAGCCATTGGAAATCAAGTAAAGTAAAACGAAATCTGTTCATAATAACAGGCTCGCCTTTATACCCCCTCGATAGCATAGCTCCATATATTTCTTCACTTAAAGCATAACTTTTGCCAAAGAGACTTCCTATGGCATTAGATACGAAATGACGCCCCTCTTTTGAGGATGTTTTACTAAACGTTCTACTCTTTCTCGCAACAAACATATCTGTTGTAATATTTAATAATATAAATATATATCTATAACACATCTCAAGTGTTGTAATAAATATTTTTGGTAAAAGCAAAATTCTTAATGCCTTTAGCAAATTAGCCCACCTTGTTGTAGTCGTAAATAAAAAAGCTAAAGAAACCGTAACCCCAACCCTGACTATTAGCAAAATAGCACCTGATACCCCTTGTGATGTAATCGTCAGAACAGACGGAAATATTAATGGACCCAAATGTACTTGATGACCAAAATCTATAAGTGAAATTAAAGTAGTTCCGGGTCTTACAAAATTAAAAATTGATGGCAATACAGCAACTCCCGTAAAAAGTGGCGTAATTAACCATATTCGTTTAAAATATAATCTTAATGAGACATGTGAGATTTTAGCTAAAATACATGATATTAAATAAAGAATGGTTAATATCAGTACATTATGAATTAAAGTAGATGTTAATATTAATACAACTAAAGATATTACTTTTATTCTTGGATCTAACTTTTGTAAAAATCCCTTTTGAAAGGCTATATCTTCAAAAAAGATAACTTCCTTTAAAAGTTTAGCAATACCATTAATAGTCTTTTCTAAAAAACTACCTTTCTTCCTTTTACCAATACACGCACATGGGCACATGCCTATCTCTCCACTATTCAACAGCCAATCCGGCACTTGATTTTTCGAATCCATTTGGTTTCTCCTTCAAATTAGCCTTCTTTAAAATCCTCAAAAAATAAAAGCACAAAAATTAATAACTGATATACAGAAATCAACCTTCGTGGTCGTTAATAAAATTATATATTTATTTGATTTTTAAGCAATCGTATACTCTCGTAACATACAAATTTATAATAATAAAAGCACTTATACTCTAGTATTTTATCAAACGCTAAATCTATGTTTTGGTAAAATACTACACACCTTATTTTATCGTATAGTGATACTAAAGTATACAAAAATAAAGCTATTTCTAAATATATTTAAATACATTTAGAAACAGCCTTCCTGCTCTTGCACCATAGCATCCTTGGATTAATAATAAGTGTCTAATTTTGCCTACATTAACTATTATTTCAGCATGATTCAAAGTTGCAATATATCTAAATCCCACAAGTATTTCTTTAACTTCCTAATAATTTTATATTATACTAAGTAATAAATCAGCGGTATAAATAACTGCACTTTCAATACTCTTTATATTGTTAATACTTGGTGAAAACTTAATTCTTATCGGGAACTCTATATCGATCATACCAGTAGACTTAATCACATCCGAGGTACTTAAAACTTTAATATCAGTCCTCTTCAAATAATCCTGAACTACTTCTATAGCTTCTCCACTCCAACCATAAGAACCAAATGCTGCCCCTATCTTGTTTCCTAGGTTTAAATCACTAAGACTTTTTAGTATCTCTTCCATATTTCCAATAATGTCTGCATACTTTGTAGAACTTCCAAAGAAAATTACGTCTGCTTCATCTATAGCTTTCATTACTTCTTCTTTTGGTATTTTATTTACATCCATAATTTCAGAGTGTATATTTTGATTTTCAAATTCTTCCTTAATAATAGTAGCAATCTTTTTTGTCCTACCTGTCATAGTAGAATAAAGAACTAATGCTTTTTTATCTATCTCTATATTTTTACTCATGTCATCATAAATATCTATAAAACTCTGAACCTTATCCCTAATTATAAATCCATGAGATGGTGCTATCATCTTTATATCTAAATTTCTGATTTTCTCAATCATATTTTGAACATATCTTCTATGAGGGTGCATTATCAATTTATAATATCCAATATAATCAGCATTTATGTCCTCTTTTGCCATATCATTAAAATACTCATAATTTGCTACGTGAGTACTAAATATATCACAAGGAAATAAAATTTTGTCATCGATGCAATAAGTTATCATTGTCTCCGCTGTATGAAGATAAGGTGTTTCTATAAATTTTAGTGTTTTACCTCCTATATCAAGAGTATCTCCATCCCCTACAATTAGGAATTCTCTGTTATGAAGTTTATACATTTCCTTGAGTTGATCTACAGCCAGCCCTGTACATACAATTACAGCATTTTTGCTTTAGCCGCCAAGCTTCCTAGTGCACCAGAATGATCAGGTTCAGTATGATTAATTACAATATATTCAATCTTTTCAAGTTCAACTATACTTTTTAAATTTTCTACAAATTCACGTCCAAAGCTCATATCAACAGTATCTATTACTGTAGGTTTCTGCGTCATTAATAAATAACTATTATAAGTTGTCCCTTTAGTTAATGTTAATCTATGAAAAGGTACATCCCTATCATCGACCTTACCAACCCAATAGATATCTTCACCTAGCATAACTTTTTTACTCATAATGTATTCCTCCTAAATTAATTTATTTTATATTTTTATTTATTTTATATTTTAATTTATTCTCACACGTTGTCGCTTTCCTATAACCTCATTCTATAATTGTTTTGATTTTAAAAATATGATTCAAATCACAAAATGAAAATATTAAGAGAATATATTTATTATTATTTGACCACAATAAATTAAAAATGTTATTATAATAAACGGTAGGTGATATATATGGAAGATTGTAGTTGTGGAAATTGTAATCATAGCCTGTGTGCTAAAAAAGTGCCGATTTTTTCATTTCTATCTGACGATGAACTTGCAAAAATTGTTGACATGACAGGACATAAAGTCTATAAAAAAGGAGACATGCTCTGTAGTCTTGGCGCAAAATCAGATACCTTGTTTATTATTAATGAAGGTCAAGTAAAAATATCTAAGTTAACAAAAGAAGGCAAGCAGCAAATAGTTCATATCTTCACTAGTGGTGATTTCTTTGGAGAATTAAGCCTATTTAGTAATGATGAAATATATAATTTTGATGCTTATGCTATATCAAATGTTAAGATATGTACATTAACCAAACAAGATATGGATAGAATTATCATGAGTAACCCGAAAATATCCTTAAAGTTATTACAAGTTATTTCAAAACGTCTAACTCAAACTGAAAATCTTGCTCAAAATCTGGCTACTAATGATGCAGAAATAAGAATTGCATTTATGCTTTTAGAATTTGGAGAAAAGTATGGTGCCCCTGTTAATCAAGGTCTTAAGATCAACTTACCTATTAATAGAGAAGAGATGGCGAATTATGTTGGAGTCATAAGAGAAACCATAAGTAGAAAACTCAGTATATTTGAAGAACTAGGTATTATTAGTCTTAAGGGCAACAAAGTACTAATTATAAAACAAATAGATATGTTGAGATCATATGTAGAATAATAATTTCAAATAAACCTAAATGCAATTAAAAGCTTTTAGGTTTATTTTTTATTTTAAAATTTTGTAACATAAGTTACCGTTTTATATTGTAAAAACTAGTATTCTATTATTAAAGAAGTTAATAATATCGATTATAGGTTAATCATCTCAAGGGTCGCTTCGATATTAAATTAAAAAAATTAGGAGGTTTAATTATGGATGCAATAGATTTAATGATGGAGGAACACAAATATATATCACGAGGGTTAAAAGTATTTAGGAAATTAAGCATAGATATATTGAATACTAATACTGTTGATTTTGCATCTTATGAAAAGATGATTTTATTTGTTAGAAATTACGCCGATAAACATCATCACAATAAGGAAGAAGTTGTTTTATTCAAAAAGATGGAAACTCAATTAGGCGAAAAGATGGTGAAAGGCCCCTTGTCTGGAATGTATATAGAACATGATTTGGGAAGACAACACATAACACTTTTAGAGGAAGCTCTTGTACGAGTAAAGAACGGTGACTTAGATTCACAAGTTGATATAATAGCAAATTCTATATGTTATAGTGATTTATTAACAAGACATATTGATAAAGAAGATAAATTGATATATACCTTTGCTAGAAGAGTTTTAAGTAAGGCTGACATTGAAGATATAAATATAAGTTGTGAAAATCTTGAATCTCTGGCAACTGAAAAGCAATTACAAAAGAAATATATAGATGCTTTAGAAATGCTTGAAATGAAGTATGGGCTAATATGAAGAGAAGATGCGATACAATAGGTTATTGTGACTTTACACTTGAAGATAATAAACAGTTAGTTTGTGGTAAGACTGAAAGCCTCGTAAAGACTCACGACTTACTAATGACTTAAAATCATTTGATGACAAAGCAGCAACTATTGGTGGAATAAAAATGTAGATGACTATATAGATATATTTATGGGTGCTTAAAACTTAGGAATTAAAAAATGAAGGTATACAATAGATTACTCTGTATACCTTCATTTTTTATAACAATTTTCATTCTTTGTATAAAATTAATTTTCTATCCTCTTACCCTATTCCACAGTTACTGATTTTGCAAGATTTCTTGGCTTATCAACGTCGCAACCCTTTTGAATTGCCATGTAATATGCTAATAATTGTAGTGGAATTACTGATATTACTGGTGATAATATATCCAATACTTTTGGTATATAAGTTACAGAATGAACTGACTTTTCAATTTCAGTGTGACCAGCAGGTGCGAAAGCATATACTTTTGCCCCTCTAGTAGAAAGTTCACGTATATTACTTACCATTTTACCAAATAGAGCCTCTTGAGTTGCCATTGCTATAACAATAGTTCCTTCTTCCATAAGTGCTATTGCACCATGTTTAAGTTCTCCTGCTGCATATGCATCAGAATGGATATAAGATACTTCTTTAAGTTTTAATGAACCTTCGAGTGCTACTGCATAATCAAGTCCACGTCCTATAAAGAACATATCTTTATGCATATAAGTTTTTGATGTGAACTTTTGTATAGTCTCTTTATCTTTTAACATTTCCTCAGCTTTTTCTGGAAGTTCAAGCATTGCTGCTTTAACTTCTTCAATTTTATCCATGCTCATAGTTTCTTTATTCTGAGCAAAGAACAATGCTATTATATACATTGCTATAAGTTGAGTTGCATAAGCTTTTGTAGATGCAACTGCTATTTCTGGTCCTGCCCATGTGTATAGTACATCATCAGCTTCTCTTGAAGCAGCACTACCAACAACATTTGTTACAGCTATTACTCTTGCTCCTTTTTCCTTTGCAAGTCTTAATGCTGACATAGTATCTGCAGTTTCTCCTGATTGACTAATAACTATCATTAATGTGTTTTTGTCAATTATTGGATCTCTATATTTAAATTCTGATGCTATATCTAGTTCTACTGGTATTCTTGCAAGTTTTTCTATAACATATTTACCTACAACGCCTGCATGATATGCAGTTCCACAAGCTACAATATATATTTTATCTAATTTTTGTATTTGTTCTTTAGTTATATATATATCATCAAGTGTAATTAGCTCACCTAAAACTATTCTTGAAGTCATTGTATCTCTAATTGCCTTTGGTTGTTCATGGATTTCTTTTAACATAAAATGCTCATATCCACCTTTTTCAGCAGCAGCAGCATCCCAAGTTACATGGAAAACTTCTTTATTTATAACGTCGCCTTCTATATCTTCAAGCTTTATTCCATCATTTGAGATAACAACAAATTCATTGTCTTCCAATAAATATATTTCTCTTGTATGATTAAGCACTGCTGGTATATCAGAAGCTACATAAAATTCATTTTTTCCAAGTCCAACTATTAATGGACTATCTTTTCTTACAGCTATCAATTTATCTGGTTCATCACTGCATAATACTGCTATTGCATAACTACCTTCCATTTTTGTAGTAGCCTTCTTTACAGCTTCAACAATGTTTCCTTTATAATAAAAATCTATAAGGTGTGGTATAACTTCTGTATCAGTTTCAGATACAAATTTATATCCTTTTGCCATTAGCCATTCTCTTAAATGGATATAATTTTCAATAATCCCATTATGAACTACACTAATAGTTCCTTTCTCATTAGTATGTGGGTGAGAATTTTCATCTGATGGCTTACCATGAGTAGCCCATCTTGTATGTCCTATTCCAACATGTCCTTTAAGTGGAGTTTCCACAAGTTCAGCTTCTAAATTTGCAAGTCTTCCTTTACACTTAGTAACATTTAAAACTCCATTTTCTATAATTGCGACTCCTGCTGAATCGTATCCTCTATATTCTAATTTTCTAAGACCCTCCACCAATATTTGTTGAGCCTCTTTATTTCCAAAATATCCAACTATTCCGCACATATACATCTTCCCCTTAAATTTATTTTTTGCAAACTAAGTAAGCACAGTTCTCATCCATTTTATTCATAATTATTAAAATAGTACTACCGCTTCCTCCACATAATATTATTATATGAAAAAACTCACACTACATAATTATAATCATAGACGAATATCATACTTAATTAATTCATCACCTTTAAATAATGTTTATCACCCGAAGATGATTCATATTATCTAAAGGCATCGTAATATTTATAAAGGTTTTAACACCAGATTGATCTTGTCACGAAAATCACTTCTCGCTTTTACCAATCATTAACGGTAGTGCGCTACCGCGGGGCATCCGCCGAAGATTCGATACTCCCCATCCTCGTCAACTCATAATTTATAATACTTATTCTCCTTATGAGTCCTGGCGCTTGTTAATAATTTATATCTCTCTATCCTCCTCTATCAAAATATTCAGCATCTCACTGTATTAATTAAATAATAGACTGAAAGCTTATGAACCTTTTGCATAAGCTTTCAGTCTATTATATTCGTTCTATGGTCTAAACGTCAATACTTTTGATAACAAATTCACTAAATTTTAATTAATTCTAAACGTTCGCTTTTTGTTCAATAAGCTTTGCAAGAGAATGTGCCATTTTATCTAATTCACTTTGAACTTTGCCCTCGAGCATTACTCTTACTAATGGCTCTGTGCCTGATGGCCTTATAAGTACTCTACCACAACCATCTAATTTTTCTTCCATTTTCTTTATTTCTTCTATTATTTCACTATCAGTTTCATGAATGTTTTTTTTATCATTAGGTACTGTTGCATTAACTAACACTTGTGGAAGTTCTACCATCATTGATGCAAGTTCTGATAATGGTTTCCCTGTTTCTTTAATTACAGTTGCTAGTTGAAGACCTGATACAAGTCCATCTCCTGTAGTATTAAAATCGAGGAAAATCACATGTCCTGATTGCTCTCCACCAAGGCTATAACCTTCCTGCTGCATTAACTCAAGAACGTACCTATCTCCTACTTTTGTTTTAACTGTAGCTATGTTTTCCTGCTTCATTGCAATATCAAGCCCTAAATTACTCATAACTGTTACTACTACTGTATCTTTAGTTAATTTCCCAATACTTTTTAGATGTTTTGCACAAATAGCAATAATAAAATCTCCATTTATAAGATTTCCCTTTTGATCAACTGCCAAACATCTATCTGCATCGCCATCAAAAGCTAATCCCAAATCACAATGATTTTCTTTAACAAATGCCATTAAGTGCTCAGGATGAGTTGATCCACAGTCTTTGTTTATATTTATGCCATCTGGATCATTGTTAATAACTAAAACCTCTGCTCCAAGTGATCTAATAGCCTTTACTGATGTGATGTATGAAGCACCATTTGCACAATCTAATGCTATTTTAAGTCCTTTTAAATCCCCTGAGATAGTAGACTTAGCAAATTCCATATAATCCACCACTGCATTATCATTAACTGTTTTCTTGCCTAAATCTCCCGCTATTGGTGATGGCACTTCTTTAAAATCACTTTCTATAACTGCTTGTATTGTATCCTCTAATTCATCAGATAATTTGAATCCATTTTTATCAAAGAACTTTATTCCATTATATTCTACCGGGTTGTGAGAAGCCGAAATAACAATTCCTGCATCTGCTCCATATTTTCTTGTTAAATACGCTACTGCTGGCGTTGGTACCACTCCAAGGCATATAGCCTCTGCTCCTACTGATAAAATTCCTGCAACTAAGGCAGATTCTAACATGTCTCCTGAAACCCTTGTGTCCATTCCAACTATAATTTTAGGTTTGTGTGCTCCGTCTGTTAGAACAAAAGCTCCTGCTCTTCCTAACTTATATGCAACCTCTCCTGTTAATTCTGTATTTGCTATACCTCTTACTCCATCTGTTCCAAACATTCTACTCATATTTTCTACCTCTTTCCAAATATTCTATAGGTTTACTATAGGGCATCTTAAACAAAAACACTAATCAATATGTTAGTATTTTATTCCCAAAGCCCAACTTTGTCATTCTTTTATAAATATTAATTTAATTTCATAATTCAACAAAAACACTTTATAATATGTATATCATAATTTGCATTATACTACAATACCAGATATTTGTAAAAACATCCTATCCTCTTACAATATGTTAATAAAAAAAGTACATATTACTTAACCTGTTTTAAACAGCCTTTAGTAATACATACTTTTGTCATGTTATTCATATACATGTTTATTATTTATTTATAAACTTTTGCCTGCTCTTTACCACTTAAAACTCCTATACCGCCTTGTGCTAGTGCTAATAATTCATCTTCACCTGGGTAAATAACCACATCAGCTATAAATTTAACTCTTGAAGTTATATAATTACATACAGCTTCTCCGTAAGCAATTCCACCAGTTAAAATTATAGCATCAACTTTTCCTGATAAAACAGCTGCGCAACTTCCGATTTCCTTAGCTACTTGATATCCCATAGCTTGAATTATTAATTTAGCCTTTTTGTCACCAGCTTGTGACATTTTAAGTGCATCACGTACATCATTGGTATTAAGATAAGCGACAAAGCCACCTTTTCCGTTTATCTTTTTTTGTATTTCAGCTAAAGTGTATTTTCCGCTAAAGCACAATTTAGCCAAATCACCTGATGGTAATCCTCCAGATCTTTCTGGTGAAAATGGGCCATCTCCATCAAGTCCGTTATTAACATCTATAACTTTTCCATTCTGATGAGCTCCTACCGTAACTCCTCCACCCATATGTGCAACTATTAAATTAACTTCTTCATATTTCTTACCATTTTCTTTTGCATACCTTTTAGCTACTGCTTTTTGATTTAATGCATGGAAAATACTTTTTCTATCTATATCTGGTATTCCTGATAATCTAGCAACATCTTTCATTTCATCTACTACTACTGGATCTACAATAAATGATGGTATATTTAATGATTCCCCTATTTCATTTGCAATTATTCCACCTAAGTTCGCAGCATGTTGACCTTGAACTCCAATTTTCAAATCACGAAGCATAGCTTCATTTACTGCATAAGTACCACCTTCAATCGATTTTAAGAAACCGCCTCTACCTACAATAGCATCTAACGTATTAATATCAAAATTCTTTTCCTTAAGAACGTTTAATATAACGCTTTTTCTAAATTCTAACTGTTCAAATATACTATTAAAGGCATCTATTTCTTTTGATGAATGTCTTAAGGTTTCTTCTAATATCTCCTTTTCATCCTCATATACACCTATTTTAGTAGAAGTTGAACCTGGATTGATGATTAATAATTTATATGACATATTGTTCCTCCTTTATGCTATACAGTTCACTAAATAAATTTCAAATATATATACTAATATGTTTTCTAATTTCTAAATAATCAGTACTTTTATTTGTTATATTCTGCAACTAATGCCGCAAGAGCTATAGAATGTAATTTTGTCTCTGGAGAATCAGCTCTAGAAGTTAATATAACTGGAGCAGAAGTACCTACTAGTAATCCACCGTTCTTAGAAGGAGTACCATAAGTCAAAGTTTTGTACATAATGTTTCCTGCCTCAATATTAGGCATCAAAAGAATATCTGCTTTCCCTGCTACTGGACTTTGTATCTTTTTATGTTTTGTAGCCCCTTCTGATATTGCTATATCTAATGCTAAAGGTCCATCAATAATACAGTCCTTTATTTGACCTCTATCTCCCATTTTTGAAAGCATTGCTGCATCAAGTGTTGCAGGCATTCCTGGATTTACTACCTCTACTGCACAAACTACTGCAACTTTAGGAAGCTCTACACCACAAGCTCTTGCTACTGCTACTGAGTTTTTTATTATAGCGATTTTTTCTTTTAATTCTGGATACATATTAAATGCAACATCTGTTATAAATATTAACCTATCATAACCTGGTATTTCAAATACTGCTACATGGGACATTTGTTTGCCGGTTCTTAACCCCACTTCTTTATTTAAAACAGCTCTTAAGAATGTGGCCGTATCTACTAACCCTTTCATAAGCATATCCGCTTTTCCTGAAGATACAATCTGAACTGCAGTTAATGATGCTTTAGAAACACTTTTTTCGTCTATAATTTCAAATTCACTAACATCCATACCTATGTTTTTAGCAATAAACAATATTTTTTCTTTATCTCCTACTAATATTGCATTTGCTATACCATTTTTCTTAGCATCACGCACTGCCTCAAGCACTGGTTCATCCTGTGCTACAGCTACTACTACAGTTTTCATTCCTTGTGCTTTTGCTGTGTCTAAAATTTTATCAAAAGTTTTACTCATTCAATTACACTCCTTAAATTTTATATTTTGTTTATACTTTTGTATTAATTTTGATCCTTACCTGATATATATTTATCATTCTGTTTTCTGTTTTATGTTTTTTATCTTCTGTACCATTTTAACAAACTTTATAAAGAAAAATCAATAGTTTATAAAAATTATTATATAGCCTTCCAACTTTTCATTACACTTTCGGCAATTTTAAGTCCATCAACTGCTGCAGAAATTATCCCACCTGCATATCCAGCTCCTTCTCCTGCTGGATATAGCCCTTCTAAAGATATACTTTGAAATTGTTCATTTCTATCAATTCTTACTGGTGCTGATGTTCTTGTTTCTATACCTGTAAGTATTGCATCATTTCTTGCAAAACCATTTATTTTATGTTCAAACTTAGGTAAAGCTTCTTTTATTGCATCTGTTACATAGCTAGGTAAACAGTTAGTAAGATTGGCAAATTTATAGCCTGGTGTATAACTTGGTTTTATACTGCCTATTTTATCACTAACATTGCCTTTAAGGAAATCACCAACTAATTGCACTGGTGCATTATAGTTCTCTCCCCCTATCTTATAAGCTAGTTCCTCATAATACCTTTGAAACTCAATACCAACAAGCGGATTATCTGAGGCGAAGTCCTTAGGTCCTACAGATACCACTATTGCCGAGTTTGAATTTTTTTTATCTCTACTATACTCGCTCATACCATTTATTACAAGTTTTCCTTTTTCCGATGCTGCGGACACTACTTCCCCTCCTGGACACATACAAAAACTGTATACTGCTCTATCCAACTTGTTGCTTTTATAAGTAAGCTTGTAATCTGCAGCTTTTAGTCTGGGGTGACACGCATATTTCCCATATTGGTTCTCATTAATCATATCTTGTGGATGCTCTATTCGAACCCCTACTGCAAACGGTTTACTAGACATAGATACACCATTTTTGTATAACATCTCATAAGTATCCCTAGAACTATGACCTGGTGCTAAAATTAAATTATCACAAGGTATTTCTTCTCCATTTACTATTATACTCTGCAATTTTCCATCTTTAATCCTAATATCTTCAAGTTTACTATTAAATTTTACTTCTCCACCTAAATTAATAATAGTCTCACGAATATTTTTCACAACATCTTTTAATACATCTGTACCTATATGAGGCTTTCCAGTATATACTATTTCTTCTGGCGCACCAGCCTTTACAAATTCTTCTAATATGTAATCACATCGAGTGTCCTTTATTCTTGTGGTTAGCTTTCCATCTGAAAAAGTTCCTGCTCCACCTTCGCCAAATTGCACATTAGATTCTGTATTTAATACTGCTCTTGTCCAAAATTTATTTATTGTTTTTGTTCTATTTTCTACCTTTTCTCCTCTTTCGATAATTAAAGGATTGTATCCTTTTTGTGCCATAAGAATACCTGCAAACATACCTGCTGGTCCCATTCCTACTATTACTGGTCTATGATTCATTTTTTTAGTTCCAAATTCAAATTCAGCCTTATATCTGTCTTCTTCAAGTTTAACATCTTTATTATTCGCTCTCGATACTACCTTCATTTCGTTATCCATTGTAATATCAACTGCATAATTAAACTTAATATTGTTTTTTTTCCTAGCGTCTATAGATTCTTTAGCTATTCTAAACTCTTTTATTTCGGTACCCGAAACTCTCATTATCTTTGCAACTTTTGTCTTTAAATCATCTATTGGTTCATCTATATTCAAAGTTATATTATTTACTCTTATCATTAGTTGTTGGTACCTCCGTTTGTTTTTTCGTAATAGTTACCCCTACTTTATCTGGGTTATGCGATATCAAGGTTACCCCTTTTGGCACAGACACAATTACCTTTACACTGTTCTTACCCTCTGTTAAACCTGCTAAATCCACTTGTGCCGAAACCTTATTTAAATCTAAATAATTAATAACTGATTCTACTCCGGAAACCGATAATGATGTCTTATTGTTATCTAACGTCGCTTCATAGTTTGCATTCAAATTATTGGCCTTGATATCTAAGCTTAAATCCTTTTGGACTGTCTTATCTACCTTTTCTGCCTTATCTGCACCATTTGCCACATTTTGATTATTCAAATTAACTTGGACCTTAACCACATTACTACCACCAGCCAAATTTAAACCATTTGGTACTATAATCTTTGTATTTATTGTTGTGCTCTTATTTATTTTACTTAAATCAACTGCTTCTGTATTTAAATATTTCAGATTATTAAGTTCAGTTAAGCTTCCTGTTATATCCAACGCCTCAGGTACAGCTTTTATACTTTCTAGTGTATACTTAGAATCTAAACTTCCTGTGGTTTTCACAGTAATCCCTACAGATTTTGTCTTTTTAACAGGAATCTTAACATTAATATACGCTGGACTTACAACTACATTTTTTATTTCTTTTCCCGATTCATCTACCGCTTTAAGCTTATATTTTCTTGATATATCCGCTTCCAAGCCTTGTATATTTTCGTTTATCACTATTTTTTTAACTGTATTTATTAACTTTGAAGCTCCTGATACCGTAGCATAATCCGAAGATAATGCTGGAGTTGATGCGTAATAACCCTCTTTAGGTTTTCCGCTTATGTTTACATTTATAGGCAACTTCTTCTTAGTAAGTTCATCTAGCTGTATTGTTATAAAAAGACTATCACTATTTACCACATTTATATTATCTGGACTTTTTTTTATTTCAATAGGTATCTTATATTCCCCACTTTTAAGTGCATACGGGCCTAAGTCCGCCACAACTGTGAAATCTGACGCTTTCTTATTTAGGAGTAAACTAGTATTAGCTCCTTTAATGTTTAGTGATGTTGTTAAATCTTGTCCTGGAGCTAAAACAAGATTCGACTTAGTTAATACCTCTGTATTTAAAATCTTCACAGGAATATTTCTAATTTTATAAGCAGTCAATGGGTTTTCTGTTCCTGTTATGAAAAGCCATAACGCAAAGGCAGCTATTACGCAGCAAATTTTAATTATTAATTGTTCTTTCCGTTCTTTATCCATGCCTTTACTCTCTCCTTTAATGTTACTTTTTTAGTTTGTCTTCTCTTTATTATTTGAACAAGTACATTTTTAAGTTTATCCTTGTCATAGTTTCTCATTAATCTCCCATTCATTGCAAGAGATATAACTCCTGTTTCTTCTGATACTATTATTGTTAGAGCATCTGATGTTTCTGTTATCCCAATGGCCGCTCTATGTCTTGTTCCTAGTTTTTTGCTTATTTTGTCATTATTTGTTAAAGGCAAAAAACATCCTGCAGCAATTATTCTATCATTTCTAATTACCGTAGCTCCATCATGAAGGGGGGTGTTAACTACAAATATATTCTCTAACAAAGCAGCAGATATTACAGCATCTAAAGTATTTCCAGTTTTAATTATTTCTCCAATTCCTGTTCTTTGTTCTATTACTATTAATGCTCCTGTTTTACTTTTTGATAATATCTCAACAGCATTAACAATTTCAATTATAACCTTCTCCATTACCTCTTCATCTTCAAATATGTGCTTATCAGCAAAAGCCGTTCTTCCAATATGCTCTAAGGCTCTTCTTATCTCTGGTTGAAAGATTATAACAATTGTCAAAACACCTATTGTTATTGTTTTGTTTAATATCCAGTTTAAGACTGTTAAATTAAGTAACTGACTTATTGGAATAAGTACAAAAATAAAAATAATTCCTTTTAATAACTGTATAGCTCTTGTTTCTCTCATTAGCATATAACTTTTGTAAAATATAAAAGCTACCACTAGTATATCTAGAATTGAAGATATACTTATATTCTTGATTGTATTCATAATCAACTTATATACTTCCATAAAGCTCACACCCCTCTACTAAAACTCCTACTTCCAATTATACACTATGCTTTGGTTTATTAGTATATATTATAAGTTATTTTTATTATAACAATTAAGCTTATGCTAAAAATCATTCTATTAAACATATGTTACTTTTAATTTAAAATGGTATAATTCTGTAATTTAACTAGAATAATATATGTATCATATTAATATACGAATATAATAAAATTAATGAGGGAGTGAATTATGTTGGGTGCGAATAAAAATAATATATATAATGGCAATGAAAGAAAAAACTTTAAATTAATACTTTTTTTATCGATTGTTATGCTCTCCACAGGTGTTTTCTTAATTAGTTACTATTCATCTATAACTAAGGTATATAATTCCTATAAAACTACATTAATAACCAACATTAATGGTATCAATGATGCTAATAAAAATGTATCACAATTTAATAGCAATCAAACAATAGATATTGACTATGCAAAAAAACAATTGCCTAAAATTATTAACAATCTATCCATTTATAGAGATAATTTATTAAATTCAGAACCTACTAGTAAATACAAAAAAGATAGCGATAATTTAAAGTCTGGCCTAGATAAAAATTTATTAATATATAGGCAAACTTTAGCAATTTTAAATAATCCTTCTGGAAATGATGTAGAAACATCTATGGATAATCTTAAAACTTTTAGAAATGACTGCATAAATTTTTATTCATTAATAGATATTCATAATACTTCAATATCACTACCAAAAATATCTTTAACTTTCATTGATAATGTGCTTGATTTCAGTGATACCGCTGTAATGATAAAAAAGGAAACTGATATTAAGTCACGTCAAAATCAGGAATTTATTAGTGATATTGATGGCCTATCCACCGATTTCTTAAATACTAAAACTAATCTTTACTCAAATGTAATAAAAGTGAGAAAAAAAGAGATATCCTATGATACTCTCTCAAAACTAGTTGATGATAATTTCTCAAAACTAAATAATCTTCAAAGTACCTTTGAAATTATAACAGTGCCTACGTCTGCAATTCCCACTTATGAATCCTTTAAAATTGTATTAGATAAATATGAAAGTTACTTAAGTGATTTCAAACTTGCAATGACAAGTGAACATTCTAAAACTTCAAATACATCGATGACTCCAAAAGTATTGAATGCTTTATATACTTCATCCGATACACTATTTAATGACATAGAAATTTCATATGCTAATTATATTAAAACTTGTGCTAAGCTAAAGAATAAATAAGTGTATATTATACTATTTACACTACTTTATGATATATAGTAAAATATTAATGTATTATTTTCAAACTCTAGGTCACACTATATTAGCCGAAGTAAAAAATACGCGGAGGAACCAAGCATCTGGGGTGAATCACTATTGTGTAGGTTAAACCTTTCCCGAACCCGTCAGCTAACTCCGTAGGCAAAAGGAGAGAAAAATATGAAAAAACTTACTTTTTTATCATGTATGGTGCTAATATTGTTTTTAGTATTTCCTAGTTTAAACGTAAGTGGTGAACATTTGTATTCATTTGGATCAGAGAGTAAAGATTTATATAATGAGCAAGTAGAGGCAGTAGCAGTATTTAATCAGTCTAATAATTCAATTTATATTACCAATAATGATATTTATTTAATGTCTCAAGTTGTATATGCTGAGAGTTGTGGTGAGTCTGATAACGGCAAACTTGCAGTAGCATCTGTTATATTAAATCGTGCTAGCGATGGTCATTTCCCAAAGTCTATTTCTGGTGTTATTAATCAAAAGAACGCTTTCTCATGTGTTAAAAATGGAAAGGTAATTCACAATGGCAAATCAAATGTTATCCCTAATTCAGCCTGTTACAACGCAGTACTCGCTGCATTGAAGGGTAACGATCCCACTTATAATGCTGTTTTCTATTATAATCCTGAAATAGCTACTTCAGGATGGATGAAAAGTATCAACAAAACTAATATAAAGACAATAGGAAATCATGTTTTCTTTGTAGTTAAATAAAAAAGTATTGTCTCTAAACTTAAAACCAGACAGTTAACTTTCGTTAACTACCTGGTTTTATTAATTATATTAGATAAATTAAAATAATTAAAAATGGATTTATGGTTCTATTTATTATCATGCAACTTATCCACATAAGAAACCGCAGATAATGCTGCTACTAGCCCTTCCCCTGCAGATTTCATATACTGATATGGTGTACCTGTACAATCTCCTGCTGCATAACAGCCTTCTATATTTGTTTTCATATCTCTATTGACTTTTATATGCCCATTCTCTATCTCAATACCTGGCACTAACTGACTCGGTGATACGCTGTCTCTTAACATGAAAACACCATCTGTCACTATTTCACCTTGATCTAATATTATCTTAGTAACTACATCATTACCAACTATTTTTAAAGGCTTGTGATTTACAATTTCTACATTTTGATTTAAATTATATTCACCTTTATACATAGGAATAAAATATGTTTTCTCGCTTAACTCACTTACATAATTAGTTTCCTCTACGCTTTTTTTATTATAGCCAACTATAACAACTGTTTTCCCCTTATATAACGGAGCATCACATGTAGCACAATAGCCTACTCCCTTGCCTAAAAATTCTTCTTCTCCTATTAATGGCTTAGTATATTCTATCCCTGTAGCTAAGATTATGGCTTTAGCCTCATAGCTCTTTTCATTTACCATCAGAGCAAAATAATCTCCCATAGCATAAACATTGTTTATTTTCTCATTTACAATGCCTATACCCATTGCCGCAATATGTTCTGCAAAACTATTTTTAAGTTGGATACCTGTAATGTTATATAGTCCTAAAAAATTATTTACCTTTGCCGCTTTTGATATTTTCGAACTTAAATCCTCACTTCCAAAAATTATTATATTTTTATTTCTGATTTTAGCATTAATTGCTGCCTCTAATCCTGCTGGTCCTGTTCCAATTATAGCTATATCGTACCTTGCATTCATAATTTTTCCTCCTCATATTCTTATTGTATGAACAAAAATTAACATTTTTATTTATAATGGTTTATTTTAAATTTACGAAATGTTATATCACTTTAAAAATGGAGATATCTATTTAAATTATAAAAATTCAAATAATCTATCTCCAAAACATTTTATTAACTCTTATGTTATTTTATTTTTTCATTCATTTTGTAAGTGCTTTTATAACTTTAATGTTACTTAAAATTTTATAAATTTTTCTCTATTACTTTCTTAAGCTCTGCTTTAGGTCTAAATCCTACTAAAGTCTCTTTAACAGAATCCTTATTAAATACCATAACTGTTGGAATACTTGAAATTTTATATGTCGATGCTATTATAGGACTTTCATCCACATTTATTTTCGCAAATTTAACGTTCTTACCCATTTCATTTGCTAACTCTTCAATTACTGGACTTAACATTTTACAAGGTCCACACCAAGGTGCCCAAAAATCAACTACAACTATATTATCTGAATTCGCTATTTCTTCATTAAAATTTATATCATTAACTTCTTTAATCATATTATTACCTCCGTTTATTATACCCCATAAGGGTATGTATATATTGCTATTATTGTATACCTTATAATATTACTAGTCAATAATATTACTAGTCAATAATACAACATACCGACTTTTTCTATATTGCTATTTTAATGTGTAACATAATTTAAGAATTTCTGCTACACCTTTTGTAATTAGTATACCCAAATAAAAACTTTAAAATGTCTATTACACCTTTGCTATATTATTTATTTTATGTACCTAATATTTTCTTTACTATCGAGTTCTTATATAACGAATTTGGAAATTGTTTCACTAGTTTTTCTGCATAAATCTTTGCTTTATTTGAATCTATATCTTTATTTATTAAAATTAAATTATATAAGACTTCCTCGGTATAACTTCCCCTGGGAAATTGTTTTATAATAAGCTCATAGTATTTAACAGCATTTTGAAAGTCAGAACTCGATTTATAACTTACTGCTAACATATAAATAATATGTTCTTGTAAATAATTCCCTTGCGAATATGGTAATGCGTATAAAAAACACTTTTGAGCCTTATTGTATTCTTTATCACGTATACTACTTACACCTTTATCATAAAAATAAAGTACTCCCTTGCTTTTAATAATTTCTTCACCTTTTACCATAAGTAACTTATCATTCATCTCTAAATCAGTATTTTTCCATCTATTCACATATGTAATTATTTGCTCCATATTATTTTCCTTTATACTTACCTTAAATTGTTCACGTGGAAATCCATTAATTTCTTGTGCTTTGTTTACTACTGCTTTGCCTGCACTTGCGCCTGTTTTATCCACCTTAGTACTCTTATTGTTTTCTACTAACTTATCATTTTGTAATTTTTGAGCACCTAGTATTGAAATATGTTTTATATTATAAATATTTTTATAACCTATGAAAATCACTATTATAATTAAAAATGTGCTAACAGTAACTGCAGCAATTTCCTTAAAATTTATTGTTCTCTTTAGGCTTCCATATTTTATTAATGTTTTTTTATTAATAATTGCTTGAGCATTCTTTTTATCTACTTTTATAACCTTATTTATATATTGTATCGCTTTATCATATTCACCTTGCTTTATATAACAAAGACTTATATTGTTATTCACATTTATAAAATTAAAGTCACTGTCTTGGCACCGCTCTAAAATCTTTAAAGCCTCACATATATTTAATTGCTTTATTAGCTCCAACGCACTTACATACAATTGTAATCTTTTCTTATCCCTGATACTATCGGTTAGGTACTTTTTTGATACTTTATCATTATTTCTTTTATAATTTATGTCCCACATTTTCTTAGCATTCTCTAAATCACCTTTTAGATAATATAAAATACCTTTTAAATTCAATGCAGCAGCATTCGTACTTTTTAAAGAAATACTTTTTTCACAAAGATCTAATGCCTTGTCTATATATCCATCATTGTACTTATTCATTGCTTTTACATATATTTTCCCTGATTTATCCATGTATTCACCTTTTATTCTATATATTTATAATTACTCCAATTATATCATAGGAAAGATAGTCTTTAGCATCTATTCATAATCTTTTATAGTCTTCGTTATTTTAGCCACATTTATTTCTTTAATTAATTATTATGATACCATGAGGATGAATCTGCAACAATAATTATTTTATTAGTACTTCTACTATTTGTTGCAATTACATCTTATTATCTAAATAAATTTTAATTTTATTACCAATAATTTTTCAACTTTTTGGTTATAATTCAACACTAATATTATTAAAATATTATATATAGATACTAGGAGGCGCACATGATCAAACAAAAATTTTCTCTTTATATATATCTTTTAAGTGCTATTCTTGTATTAATTCTTTCAATATTTATATATGTAATTATTACTCATATTTGTTATATCAAATTACCATAACAAAATATTCATATGATGAAACTTCAAATCCTGATTCATTAAAGCCATTAATAATTAATTCATACCTAATAATATTCTAAAAAACGAAAACTAAAAATACATATTTTTTAGTTTTCATTTAATATCAATCTAAACGTGCCTCATTATAATTATTCACTCCTGCAAATTACTTTTATAAAACTCCCCTATTGATTTACTTATAGATCCTACAATTTTTCCTTGATACTCATCAGATTTTAATTTTTGTTCTTCCTCATAATTTGATAAAAATCCACATTCCACTATGACACTAGGCATAGTATCATTCTCCCTTAATATTTTATAAGAACTTTTAGCCGCTTTAGGTACTCTTTTATTATTAGGATCTAAATCCATCTTAAAGTTTCTCTGTATTGCACTCGCTAGTATAGAACTATCTTTATAATTTGAGTACCATACTTGTGCTCCATAATATTTACTCTCGGTAAAGTAATTCAAATGAATACTAACAAACATATCACAACTGCTAGATTCTTTTAAATCACACCGCCTTCTTAAATCTTCACGATACTTCTGTCTTATAGTACCCTTATTTGAATAAAGCCCTGTATCATCTTCTCTTGTCATAAATACCTCATATCCTGCCTTTTGCAAACTAACTTTAAGTTTTGTTGCTATAATTAAATTAATGTTTTTTTCTACAGTCCCGTTCTTCGAACTAGCTCCACCATCCATTCCACCATGCCCAGAGTCAATAAGTATTTTTTTATTACCCGCTTGATTAGAATTCATAGTCTCCTTTGCAATGCCTAAATTTATACCTATAAGACTTACTATTCCTATAGCAATTACCATGACAATAGCTATCAGCTTATTATTTCTGTACTTCAATTCACCCATCCTTTTATTTATTGCTATGTGTAATTTTATTCAACTTATCAATGATTTATTATTATTTAAATATTCTAAAAATAATAAATACACCACGCGAGTTTTATTGCATATTATATAATATATTATTTTATTTTTAGAGGTGATTTAATGTATAATTTAAAACCTAAAATATTTAATTTTGAATCAGTACAAGGGATTTCTAAAAAACAACTAGATGAACATTACAAATTGTATACAGGTTATGTAAGCAAATTAAATGAAATTTGGAATACTCCATACACACCTGATGATTATACCGATAGCAACCCCACTTATTCTAAAATGCGTTCTTTAAAACTTGGTGAAACATACTCCTTGAACGGCATAAAACTCCATAACCTTTATTTTGAAAACATTACTGGAGGTAATAATATCCCTTATGGTCCAATATTTAATGCTATAATAAATCAGTTTTTTACCTATGATAATTTTATATCTTACCTTACAAATGTCGGCTTATCAATGAGAGGTTGGGCTGTACTTACCCTTGATCTACTTGATAACAGTTTACACATAATAGGAAGCGATTCACATGATAATGGCTCAGTATGGCTTTCTTGTCCGATACTAATAATGGATATTTACGAGCATGCATACTTTATGGATTTTGGAATAAATAGAAAAAAATATATTTCCACATTTATTGATAATATAAATTGGAATATTTTAAATGAAAGGTTCGAGAAATACATTTCTCCCCTTAAGTCTATGGATATGGCATCTAAGACTATTAACAGAAGCAGATATTATCATTATCCTTACTAAAAAAATATCCAAATATATACTAATTATTTTTTAGTTATACTTTTGCTTTATATTTTTTATGTATTTTTAACAAAATCGAGTAGGAGCTAAATAATTAGTTTATTTAGCGACCTCTCACACCACCGTGCGTACCGTTCGGTACACGGCGGTTCAATAGAAATTAATGTTTTAATAAATATGTTTC